>SVGR01000078.1 GCA_015056265.1 Clostridiales bacterium | reverse complement strand
TCGGCTACCAGTTCATCGCCGGTCAATTCCGCAAAATCCAGAGCGGTCTGATACAGCTTTTCCGTCTGCACGGGATTGATCTGGAAAAAGGACAGGGGAGAGAGGGCGAAGCGGAAGCCGCAGAGGGTATCCTGCAGCCTTTCTTCGCCGAAAAGCAGCCGGTTTTCCAGGCCCAGGATCACATTATCCCCCCGCTTGTTCACATTCAGATACAGGGAGGAAAGCCCAGGAACGCCGGCCCGCAGCATGGCGATCAGTTCCCGTTCATGAGGCAGGGTGTTCTGGGTGGCCACCACCACAGCCATTACCTTGCCTGCCCGGGAAACCCGGCTCATGATATGGCGGATCAGGCCCTTCCGGCTCTGCTCCTCATAAGGGACGATCTGAAATTTTTCCATCCAGCGGCGGAAAATCAACAGCACCTGATCGCTTTCTTCCCGGGCAATCAGGCATTTTTCCACGTCAATGATCCGGTGACTCCGGGGGGCAAAAAAGCCGATCTGGGGCGATCCCTTCACGCCGCCCACCGGCAGCGCCGTCTTGTTCCGGTAATGCCAGGGATCCTCCATACCGATGACGGGAGGCACATCAATGGAAAGGCCCCCCAGCCTGGTCAGGGCGTCTTTCACCCGCTCCCGCTTCATTTCCAGGGAGAGGGGATACTCCATATGCTGGCATACGCAGCCCCCGCATTTTTCATAATAAGGGCAGGGGGGATGGATGCGCTGGGGATGGGCTTCCAATACCTGCAGGGTTTTCAGAAAAGCATGGGTCTTTTCCACCCGCTGGGCCCGGGCGATCACTTTTTCCCCCGGCAGCGCCCCCTGAACAAACAGGGTCATCCCGTCCAGATGGGCAATGCCCATTTCCCCGCCGAAGCGCTCGATGGTCAATGTCAGTTCGTCGTTTTTTTTCATTTCATCGCATGCCCATCGCCTTGCGGCTTGTGCATGCTCCCGCCTTCCATGTTACTTGCTTTCCTCTTATGCGCCCCTTTGGGTCGCAACGAGAAGCTACTATTTTTGTTTTCCCAGCTGCACTGGGAAAACAGCGATAGAATGACGATTAGAAAAATCCAGTACCAGTTTTCTTTGGGTGGGTGCGGGAGGGGCTTTCTTTTTCAAAAGAAAGCCCCTCCCGCAATAAACCCTCACTCCCTCGTGATCCTCCGTGCTTCCATGTAGTAGCGCTTTTCGTTGGCTTCGCCCATGGAGAAGGTTTTGCGGGGCAGGGGGCCGCCCTTTTCTACTGCGGGGAAGAGCAGGGATTTTTCCATGGCGGGCAGCAGGATGCCCACGGCGTTTTCTTCTTCCACGATCTGGCGGACGGCGTCTTCCCCGTGCACATAATCCAGATTCAGTTTGGGATCGGCGTCCAGCAGCTTCTGCACCGTGCCTACCGGCAGGGTATGAAGGGGATTGGTGATTTTGTAGGGAAGATCCCCATGGGCGCTTACGATCACCAGATCGGGAGATTCCATATCCAGGGCCAATTTCGCATCCTGCAAAAGCCGTTTGATATGGCTGACGGTGGTATCAAAGATCACCCGGTGGATGGGCTCAAAAACCAGCGCCTCATCATAAATATTATTCAGTTCCACCATGGCGAACCGGGCGGGATGATCCTGCCATGCTTCTTCCGGCAGCTCCTTTTTCACTTCCATCCAGTGGGCCTTGGCGGTAGCCAGGGAATGATTGCCGTCCCCAACGGCAAAGAGGATCCCATTTTCCGGTGTGTTTTTCTTTAAGGCTTCCATGGCGGCAGCGATGCTGCCCAGCATTGCTTCATTTTCGATTGCCCATCCCTGGGCCCGGCCGCCATCCAGCATGAGCTCCACATCGTAGAGGGGCCGCAGGGCGGACCGGTTTTCATATATCGGTTCGATAATGGAGCGCCTGGGATCATCGCAGAGCAAAAGCACATGGGAAAGCTCCAGCAGCGCCCCCCGCCGCACTTTTTGCCGGGGCGGAATCCGGGAAAGAATGGTGCCTTCCGTAGGCCGGATGGGGGAATGAGAAGCGGGAGAAAAATCATAGGCTTCCAGATCCACTGTCAGCACCAGGCCCAGCCGGCGGCCGGATTGGGTGGTACGGCACAATAAAACCATGCCTTTCACCGCTTCCGTCAGCACGCCTTTTTCCAGATATTCTTTCATGGCAGCTTGAGCTTGCGGCACGCGCTTTTCGCTTTCATCCAGATAGGCTTCCGGAATAATCAGGCGCAGGGCGGAAGGATGATCCCCTGCGATTCTGCCGGCTTCCTCCCATTTATCCTTCTGGGCGGTATATTGATCGCAGGCCACTACCGGCCAGCGGGAATAATCTTCTGTTTTCCGGGGCAGATAAAAGACCCCCGGTTTTACACATAAATTCTTGAATCCGTCCATCTGTATCGCCTCCTGATTCATGATACCAATTAATGAAGCAATCCGCAAGAGGGCGGACGATTTTATGCTGCTTTTTCTGGCTGATTGACATTTTTTTGCGGGCGTGATAGACTGATGCTGAAAAATACCGGGAGGATATGCTATGAAGTTTCTGCGTTTTTTGATGATATTTGTTTTGCTGATGACCGTTACATTTTCTGCTCTGGGGGAGAAGCAGATCATCACTCTGACCTGTACCGGGGATTTTTTGCCCGGCAGCAATGACCGGATCAAAAATGAGGATTTTGCATTCCAGCGGTATATCGAAAAATACGGCTACGGCTATCCCTTTGAAAAGCTTCAGAACTTGTTTGCCAATGACGATATCACATTGGTGAATCTGGAATGCGTGCTCAATGATGACGCCGCCGAATCCAAGAGCCGCTTTGCCTTTCGCGGTCCCACCGATTATGCCAATATCTTTCCCGCCTGCAGCATTGAGGTAGCCAATCTGGCCAATAATCATTACAGTGATTTCGGCAAGGCTGCCCATCAATCCACGATCAAGGCCCTGGAAAGCGTGGGCGTAAAATACTGCAGTTCCACCGAATATGGGGATTACGGCTGCTATGTGGAAGTGAAGGGCGTTCGCATCGGCTTTGTGGGCGTTTTGCCCCTGTATCATAAGGATCACGCCAAAAAGGTAGAAAAGGTTTGCCGGGATCTGCAGGCGGAAGGCTGCCAGGTGATTGTGGCTTCCTTGCACTGCGGTACGGAGTATAATACCACTCATGGCAATATTCATGATTCCTATGCCAAGAAGCTGAAGAATTATGGGGTGAATATCATCGTGGGCAATCATCCCCATGTGCCTCAGGGGATTCATGTATTTGACGGCATCACCCAGATTTATTCCCTGGGCAATGCTTCCTTTGGCGGCAATACCGGCGTAGATGAAGAATTGCGGGTCATCCAGGGCACCATCGCTCAATTCGCCCTGCATTTTGAGGACGGACAGTATGTCGGCCATCAGCTGACCCTCTGGCCCATCCATATCAGCGGCGTTTCCCCGGAAAATAATTATCAGCCGGTGCTGGTGGAAGGGGAAGAAGCCCAGGTGGTAATGAAAAAAATCCAGAAGGATACAGATTTTAAGCTGAAGCCTTACGTGGACGGGCAGGGCGCAGTGCAGGATTTTGTGCCCTGGAAAGGAAAATAAGGGATATCCGCCAACAGACAGGTAAATATCAATGCCCTTCTTGACGGAGGGGGCGTTCTTTCGGAACAATTTATCCGACAACAAGAAAAGACGAGCATCCGATGAATATGCCGGATGCTCGTTTGTTTTATGCGGTTTGATAAACTTCAATGCACTGGTCCTGTGCGTATGATTGCGCCCTCCATAAATTTCGGGAGAATGCATTTTTCGTCTGTTCAACAAATTGGGATTTGTTTATCTTATATTTTCTTTTTTACTAAAACATATTCGCCGGTTTGCAGCACTTCCGCAAACCCGCATTTTAGAAATAATGCAACAGAAGAATTGTCGATGGCAATATCGTCATAGAGTTCCTTTATGCCATTTGCTTTTGCTGTTTCACATAAAAGCTGTAGTCCCTTGCGACCATATCCCTTTCCACGATACGGAGCAAAAATAATCACATCAGCAATGTAAATCCGTCTTTCTCCGTCGAAATGATATGCTACCTCTCCAACGAAATTGTCATCATCCCTGATGTATCTGTAAAAGCGCTTACCCTTGTGGTTTGTTATCCATCTGTCATGCCAATCTGCCCAGTATTCTTTGGGGAAGGGGATTGTTCCACCGTAGGCGTGATTATAAGACATCGTCTGCTCATCGCCCATCATTTTTTCTTTGAACCATAAGTCCTCAATATGAGGTTCATATAATTCAAGCATTTTTCCACCTCGTCAGATTCTTATTTGTCGTGTTCATTCTATCACGGCAGTATAATAAACTGCAAGTCTTTCTTGGTTTGCGGTTTCGGGGTGTTCTGGCGTTTCTCCGCAATATCAGCCGAAGATATAATGAAAGGAAGAGAGAATTTTGCCTCTTCATCACGTGTTTTGGAGAGCCATTTTGAGCAAATGTCAACAAAAAACAAAAAATGTTGCTAAAAAGTTGTAAATATTGAAATGGATGTATTGATTTTTTAATAAAATTGCAATAAAATATAGATGGAATCATTCGAGAAAGCGCAGGTGAAGTAATGTGGGCATGAGAAAGCGGGCTCTGGTTTTTTTGACAACCCTGATCCTGTTGATTGGCATGATCCCCACCGCCCTGGCGGCCAGCTATACCGGTACCGTCAATGAGGACGATGTGTTCTTCCGCATGAAACCCAACACCAATTGTATGTTCCATTGCCGCCTGGATAAGGGGGACAAGGTGACCGTCACGGGGACAAGCGGCGACTTCTATGCCGTGAAATACGATAATAAGACGGGCTATGTGATGAAGAAATTCGTCACCCTCTCCTCATCCGCCCAGAAGGCCCTGGATGCTTCTCTGAGCAAGAGCAAATATGCTTCCGTCACATCCATCTCCAAGCTGGGCGAACCCCCCAAGTACACCCAGAAGGGATCCTCCGGGGAGGATGTGGAAAAGCTGCAGCAAGCCCTGAAAATCAAGGGCTATTACAAAGATGTGGTGGACGGAAAATACGGCAATAATACAGTAAATGCGGTGAAGGCCTATCAGAAGGCCATGAAGCTGCCCCAAACTGGCAAGGCTGATTACGCCACCCTCATGAAGCTGTTTGGCAAGGTATCCTATACCACGGTTGCCAATGATCCTCAGATGAAGGGAATCACCAAGATCTCTCAGATCGAGGTGCCCAATACCACCAAGAAGGGCAATTCCGGCAAGCACGTTATCGCCCTGCAGCAGGCCCTGAAAATCAAAGGCTTCTATACTCAGCCCATCGATGGCAAATACGGAAACAACACCGTTTCTGCGGTCAAGGCCTTCCAAAAATCCAAGGGTCTCACTCAGGATGGATCCGCCGGCAATGATACCATCAAAGCCCTCTTTGGCAAGAATGCCGCCAATTATACCTTCAAGACCGAACGGCTGGATTGGTTTAACGGCAAGCAGAATGTGATTCCCCGGGGCGCTACCTTTGAAGTGAAGGATGTGCTCACCGGCAAAGTATTCAAGGTCAGGCGCTGGGCCGGGGCTAATCATATCGACGCCGAGCCGCTCACCGCTTCCGATACCGCCACGATGAAAGCGATCTACGGCGGCAGCTGGAGCTGGTCCCGCCGGGCAATCCTGGTCAAGTATAACGGCCATGTGTATGCCGCTTCCATGAACGGTATGCCCCACGGAACGACCACCATTTCCAATAATAATTTCAACGGCCATTTCTGCATTCATTTCTATAATAGCCGCACCCATGAGACCAACAGGGTAGACGCCGCGCATCAGAATGCCGTGGCCCGGGCCATGAATGCCACCTGGTAAACGGCCGCATTAATCTTCGCCTTTCTCTTCCTTTCCTTTCCTCGGGGAGAGACCGCAAGGTCTCTCCCCACTTTTTTATGTCAGAATGGATGCGAGGCTGTGTTTCCTATCAAATAACAAGGCAGGGGCCACGCAACCCCTGCCTTGTTCATTCCTCCTTCTGGGAGGTGTTTGATTATTTGGCGGTGATTTTTTGCATGCGGTATTCCCGGGGGGTAAGGCCGGTGGTTTGCTTGAAGATGCGGCAGAAATAGCTGTAGTCATCGAATCCTACTGCCTGGGCCACCTGAGAAATGCTGCGTTTATTTTCTTTAAGCAGATGCTCAGCCTTGAGGATGCGCTTGGTGCGGATATAGGTATTCAGAGGCGTTTGCAGGTGCGTTTTGACGGAGTTATAAAATTGGGTGCGGCTCATCTGGAAGTACCGGCACAGATCGGCGGAGGTAATATCCTGATCCAGATGATGATCCACATATTCCTCCAGGCGGCCCAAAAATTCCGAATCGGAAAGGGCAACGACGCGGGTAGAGTGCAGATGGAGGGTGATGGCTTCAAAGAGGGTTTGATAAGCCACGAATTTTTCTTCCGAAATAGGAGGAAGGGCGTTAATGGCCTGCGCCAGCGCCTCCCCGTCCAGGCCGAATTGATGATGGGCGTAATCGAAAATGTGCATCCTGTCCAGATGCATGGTTTCCTCCCGGATCACCTGGCCCAATTGGATATAGCATAGGGTGGTGCCGTCTCTTTTCACGGGGGAGAAGATCTCCATCAATCCGGCGTGGCAAAGATAACGGTGGGATGTGCCGCTTTCCCGGGTGATGCGGAAATGCTCTTTATCGCATTGCATACACCGCTGCATGAAGGCGGGATTTTGCCGCATCATGTGGCAAAAAGGGCAGGTGGTGGGATAACCGGTGATGAGGCTGCCGTTGAGATCGATGACGCTCATGGTCATGCCTGTAAGGGTGTAAAAGGATTTCATCAATTCCTGCATCCGTTCCGTATCCAGTAAAAGCATAGGCATCCCTCCTGAATAGCAGTATAGCACAGCTTGCATCAGAAAACAAGAAAATAATTCCTTCTTGGACAAAAATCCAATAAATGAAACAAAATTTTCGATAAATGATGGGATGATGAGGGGGATGGACAGAGGGGGTAGGTGGAATATTGGAAGGAACGGGATGAATGAGAGAAGAATTTGGGATTGCAGTCCATAAAAAACATATAGAATTCCTATCTTTTTTTCTGGCGGCGGGATATAATGAAACAAAACTGGCAGAAGGGGACGTTTTAATTCCTTGGAGCGAAAAAAGCTGTTATTTCGTAGTTGATCTGCGGCTATCGAAGATATAGAATCGGCCGGGTATGGCTGATATCAATAAAAGGAGGAACCTGATATGATGAAAAAAATGGTTGCAATGCTGATGCTGGCGGTGCTGCTTCTGTCTGCCCTGCCCACCCGGCAGGCCTTGGCTGATGAGCGCAGTGATGAACTGTATAAGGCTATCAAGGGCACCACGGTGAAGATTCATTTCTGCAATGAGCCCACTGCCATGGATAAGAAAAAGATGAAGGCATTCGAATTGAAATACCGCTGCAAGGTGGAGCCCTTCATCATGACTTGGGCAGACTGGAAAAACCAGCTGCTGTCCCTGGTTGTTTCCGGAAACGTTCCGGACTACAGCACCGGCCCCTCTGAAACCTGGCTTAAGTGGCTGTCCAACGGTTTGCTGATGCCCTTGGATGATTATGTTATTGCGGATGATCCTATCTGGGATTCCCAGATCTGGGATCTGACCGCCTGGAAGGGCCAGCATTACGGCGTCTCCGGCGGCATCACCCCCTATTACTGCATTTACAATGCCACCATGTTCTATGAAAAGGGCGTAAAAACTCCTTTGGAGTATTACGAAGAGGGCAAGTGGAACTTTAAGAATTTCCGCAAATGCGCCATTGAAATGACCGGCGACGGCGTCACCGGCGTGGGCATCGACTGGCGATATATGCTGGTGATGTGCAACGGAAATACCGTGGTGGAACTGGACCGTGAAAGCGGCGATATCCGCATCGCCCTCAATGATGAAAATGCTATTGCCGGCGTGGAACTGCTCACCGAACTGCATCAGGGCGGTTATGCCACCGGCGGCAATTCCTACGCTGAATTTGCCAACGGCGAAATTGCCATGACGCTGGAGCGGCCCTGGAACGTGATCGGCAATAACGATGTGCGCAACACCACCCTGGTCAATTCCGAAATCGAAATCGTTCCCCTGCCCATGGGCCCCGATAACGATGAGGGATTGGTTCCCTGCGATATCAGCTACGGCTTTGTGCCTGCCAAGGCCCAGAATCCTCTGGGCGGCATGGCCTGGGCTTACTTCCTGGCTGAATACGGCGAAAAGCACCAGGATGATGAAGATGTGGTGGCGGAACGCCGCAAGACCTATACCGATGAACAGTGGGAATTCTGCAAGGAATATCAGGAAAACTCCACCTTCATCAATACCTATGTGTACGGCATCGGGGATTGGTATTTGGAAGACTGGGCTTACTGGGCCGATATGTTCTACAACGGCTATACCGCCCAGACAGCTTTCGCCAAATGGGAAAGCCAGTTCCAGTTCTGGCTGGACGGCATGTTCGTGGAATAATTCAATAACGGCAATCATGGCCGGAGCGGCAGATGCGCTGCCCCGGCATTTCTCAAATTGCGGAAAAATGTCCGGATCGGTTAGGAGGATAATATGAAAAAAGCCATGTGGTTTGCTGCCCGTCCCCATCTGGATGAGGGGAAAGGCCGCTTCATTGATCTGCGTCATTATCAGGATGATCGGCGTATCCTGAACAATCCTCATAAGGGTTGGTGCTGGCATTATGTGGACGGTGGATTCGGGGACGTGCGCTATAATGCCCAGGGAGAATTGGTAACGCTGATCGCCTATGCCGACGGCTATCAGAAAATCCATGAGGACGGCCATCTGGAAATTCTGGATGACGTATCCGATTTTCCTGGGCTCAATCATCTCTACATCCGCTTCAACTGGGGCGATATCGAAAAGGAAGAGGGAAAGTGCGATTGGACGCCCATCGACCGTATCATGGATGAATGGGGCAAGAAGGGCTATACCTTCGCCTTCCGTCCCTGCACCTTCCAGGGAAACCTTTTTCCGGCCACTCCCGATTGGGTGATTGCCGCCGGCGCCAAAACCCGTCCCTTCTTTATCGATAATATGTGGACCAATGAACCGGTTTATGATGATCCCATCTATCTGGAAAAGCTGAGCCGTTTCATCTCGGAAATGGGCGCAAAATTCGATGGCGATCCCCGGGTGGAATATGTGGATATTGGCACCTTCGGCCATTGGGGAGAGGCCAATGCCAGCATTCTCTATCCTGTGGAATCCATCATGAAGCATCTGGAAATGCATGTGAATGCCTTTCCCCATACCGTGCTGGCGTTCAATTACGCCTTTGTAATCGGCCGAATGGAAAGAGAAATGGCGCCCGGTGAGGGCCAGAAAATTCTGGATTGGGCCAAGGAAAAGGGCATGGTGGTGCGCAATGACTCCATCTGTTACCAGCCCTATATCGAAAATGGCAATTATCACAGTCTTCTGGCCCCCTCCCTTCACGATGAATTGTATGAAAACGGGCCGGCAGTGCTGGAATTTGTGCATCACTGGCAGTATGAGGATTGCTTCACCCACAATGGGGAAAGCGCCTTTGAGGAAGGATATCGGGCTGTGGCGGCCTGCGAACGCAGCCGGGCAACCTTTGCCGGTTTTCATGGCTATCCCCGGGATATTGAGAAGAAATACGGTCCCATGCTTCGGTATCTGACCAACCGGCTGGGATACTGGTATTTCATCGAAGGGATACAGCTGCCTTCCTGGAAGGCGGGGGAGAGGGCAGAATGCACCCTGTACCTGACCAACCGCGGCTTTGCCAGGGCATATCACAAGTATGATTTGAAATTGAAATTGCTGCCCGCAGCGGGCGGGGAGGTTATCATTCTGGATTGCCCCGATGCGGATACGCGCACATGGATTCCCAAGGGCGTGCCCAGCATGGATAACGCCGTTGCACAGCAGCTGCAGGTGGATCTGACCGGCGTGCAGCCCGGGGAATATCAGCTGCAGCTGGGGCTTTTTGCGGGTGATCGCCCCGTTCATTTTGGTATTTTCCAGGATTATGAGCAGGATGGTTGGGTGCCGGTGGGGAATGTAAAAATTGAAGCATAAACGCTGGCGGAGTGCATGCTGACCAATAGCAGATCGGACTGGCCGGACATTGCAAAAAAAATGCCCACACCGTTGAAAAACGATAGAATGATAGCAGTATACCGGTTATTTACAGGTGTTTTACGATAATTGCTATATTCCCAACTGCATTCAATCATGATATAATGCAGTCTGTAAGTAACCATTTGCATCGTAAACCACCGTTCAATTAAAATATCAGGAGGGAATATTCCATGTTGACTCAGATCTCCGAAAATCTTCAAAAGGGCAAGGCAAAGATCGTTAAGCAGTTGGTTCAGGAAGCCATCGACGCTGGTATCCCCGCACAGCAGATCCTGGAAGAAGGCCTCATCGCCGGTATGAGCGTAGTGGGCGAAAAGTTCCGCAACAATGAAATTTTCGTTCCCGAAGTGCTGGTTGCTGCCCGCGCTCTGAATATGGGTTCTGCGCTGCTCAAGCCCCTGCTGGCTGCCGACGGCGTGAAGGCTACCGGCAAGGTCTGCATCGGCACTGTCCAGGGCGACCTGCATGATATCGGCAAGAATCTGGTCAAGATGATGATGGAAGGCAAGGGCCTGGAAGTCATCGATCTGGGCACCGACGTATCCCCCGAAACTTTCGTCAAGACCGCTATCGAAGAAAACTGCCAGGTCC
>SVGR01000077.1 GCA_015056265.1 Clostridiales bacterium | reverse complement strand
CTGGAGGATCGGTTGATGCGGCCCGGTATGTCCATCATCACTCAGATGAATGACGGCCGCTTCGTGCTGGTTTATGAAATGTGCGAAGAGAATAATCCCGATTGCGGCAATGCCATTCATTATCGATTCTCCTCTGACGGCATTGATTGGGGCGATCCTGCCGATCCCGGCATCAAGATCGTCAGCGATAAGGGCAAGGTTCCCGGCTCTGCGCCTTACATTATCAACGTACCCGGCTATGGGGAAAACGGTTTGCTGATTGTAACATCGGTTTTTGCCAGTCCCCAGGAAAGCAGGGGCAATGTGGTGTATCTGAATGATCAGCTGGGTGATCCGGATGCCTGGCGCACCTGGTATCTGCCTACCAATTACCGTTCCAAGGATGCCGGCGGATACAGCCATGCCATGTTCACTGCCATGGACGGAAAAACCGCTTATTTCGTCAACAACATCCGGGATGACCAGCGGGAAAACGGTGAATTCAAGATGGTTTTCAGCTGGGTCACCTTTGATGAGGATGTTTTTGAAAAGTAAAGCTATCGAACCGACAATTGAAAGGAGAAAAACATGAAAAAGATCGTTTCCTTGGTTCTGGCAGCCATGCTGCTGGTAATGATGCTTCCTGCCGTTGCGATGGGCGATGAAATTGTCATCACCCGTGAGGCCCTGGGCCTGCCTGAACTGGAAATCACCAACGATACCGTGACCTACCTGACCTGGGACAACCAGAAATCCGTCAATACCTACGCTGCCAATTTGCTGATGCAGGAAATTTACGGCTGCAAGCTGAAGGTCATCCGCACCACCTATGCGGAACTGTCCAGCAAAGCCGCCAGCCTGAAGCTGTCCGGCAATTCCCCCGACCTGATCAAGTTCCGTGATCAGGAATTCCCCGCTTTCATCACCAACGGCATCGTTTCTGATGTGACCGAATGGCTGGATTTTGATGATCCCCTGTATGCCGATCTGAAGGATACTGCCGATATGTATCTCCATGGCGGTAAGTATTATGTGATGCCCGTTGGCAAGATGTATAATAACAACATTGTCTACTACTGGACCAGCTATTTCGATGATCTGGGCCTGGAGACCCCCTGGGAACTGTACCAGAACGGGGAATGGACGCTGGATACCATGCGGGAACTGATGAAGGAACTGACCATGGATGACGATCGCGACGGCATCATGGACATTTACGGTTTGGTTCTTAATCCCATCTATTCTTTCCCCATGAGCGGCGAGGATTTTGTTAACTACGATACCGAAACCGGCCTGTTTGAAAACAACCTGCGCTCTCCCGCCCTGGCGGAATACTTCAATTTCATCTATGAAACCAGCACGGCCGGTGAAGACAGCCGTCTGATGAGCCTGGAAGATATCTCTTGCTTCGCTGCCAAGGACGCCGTCATGATGCTGGGTGAACGCTGGGTGCTGGGCGATTACTATGAGCAGATCAAGGAAGGCGAAGTGGGCATCGCTCCCGCTCCCCGGATGCATGAAGATGACGAAGTGACCGACGTGCGTGGCCGCATCGATGTGTACTGGGTGGGCGCTGATTGCCCCAACCCCGCCGGTGTTCAGGCTTTCCTGGCCTGCTCCCGCGCCGTGGCCCTCAACGAAGATCTGGCTGAAGAACTGGCCCGTCGCGCCGGCCAGGAAGTGAAGGAATGGCCTGAAGAAGTCGAAGAAATTCTGGACGAAATCAACGATCCTGAAAAGTTCGATATGCGCATCATCAAGTCCCTGGGCGTTGGCACTTGGGGCAACAATAACGACGGCGTCTTTGATCTGCTGTCCATCACCAGCCAGTTTGAAGTGCCCTGGACCACCGCCATGGAAAAGCATTATCCCCTGCTGCAGGAATCCATTGATATTGCCAACGGCACCGTGCAGTAATATGACGCTGGGGCGCCGGTGCTTTGCCGGCGTCCTCTTTCTCCCTTTTTCTCTTGGAAAGAAAGGAAAACAGAAGCATGAAAAAATGGATCGCTTTGATACTGTGCGTGCTGATGATTGTGCCGCAAATGGCCATGGGGGCGGAGCTTGCGCCCATCTACAAAGAAGATTTTGAAGATGGCAAGAGCAGCCTTAGCATGTGGGTCAGCGGCGTGGACGCCCCTGCCTACAACGAAATCATGGAAGAAGACGGCAATACGTACCTCCATTGCGTCACCGCCACCGGCGATGGCCCCAATGGCTACACCCAGATGTACTTTGGCCCTGAACTGCGCAATTTTGACATGACGCTGCGGGTGCGCCCCTATATCAAGAACGCCGATCATAACTGGCTGAAGATTTTCTTCCGCGCCCATAACTCCCCTGTAGAGGGTGGCGACGGCCTGGAAAATGAAAGCTACATGTTCAATATCTGGGAATGGCGCGGCGTTTTCACCATCAAGAGCAACAAAAACCGCATGAGCGAAAGCAACGCGCTGGTGGAAAATCAGGATTTCTGGTTTGACAACGGCACCTGGTATGACGTAAAGATTGAGGCCCGTGAAACCAACATCAAGGTGTATGTAGACGGGCAGTTGCTGGCCGATTATACCGACACCAAGGACATCCGGCCCAAGGGCGTCTTCGGCCTGTGCTCCTGGGGCGCCAATTTCGATGTGGACGATATCAAGATCTACTCCTATGATGAAGGCGTCTATCAGGCTGCTGCCCGTGGCCCCGCCTATGGCGAGCATGTAACCATCGCCACCGTGGACTACGACGAAATGTACTGGGATCCCGGCCTGTCCTACACCCGGATCATCGAACTGCAGCACAGCGGCGAACATAACGGCACCCTGATGGCCACCTACGAAATCTACACCTCCGGCCTGCATGTGAAGAAGCCCGGCTACAACATTCACATCAGCACCGACGGCGGCAGCACCTGGGAATATGTGACCACCGTGCGTGAAAAGGCCGCCGCTATCCAATCCGAATGGCAGCCCTTCATCTACGAACTGCCCTGCCAGATCGGGGATATGCCCAAGGGCACTCTGATTCTTTCTGCTTGCTCCATTGACGCCGGTCACGGCCGTCAATCCGCTATCCGGCTGTACCGCAGCTACGATATCGGCAAAACCTGGGAACAGTACGGCACCGTGGCTGTGGGCGGCGGCCTGGAAACCGGCGTGTGGGAGCCCTTCCTGATGGTGCTGCCCGACGGGCGTCTGGCCTGCTATTATTCCGATTCCACGGAAGAACCCAAGCACAGCCAGAAGCTGGTGATGCGCATTTCCGAGGATGGCGTTAACTGGGGCGATCCCAGGAATTCCGACGACGCCATCGACATCATGGCCATGAAGGATCAGACCCTGCGGCCCGGCATGCTGACGGTGATTCAGCTCAATGACGGCCGGTTCATGATGGCCTATGAAATGGTGGATGCGGATAACCCCAACAGCGGCAATCCCTGCTACTATAAGTTCTCCACCGACGGCATTGATTGGGGCGACGTCAACGATCCCGGCATCAAGGTGAAGACCGATAAGGGCTGGGTGCCCGGTTCCTCCCCCTATCTGTGCTATGTGCCCAATTATGGAGATAAGGGCCTTATCCTCATGACCGCTACCTTCCAGACCCCCGGCCAGAACAAGGGCAACATCGTCTATGTGAACGATAACCTGGGCGATAAGAATTCCTGGCGGGCCTGGTATCTACCCCAGTCCTATACCAATCCCAACGGCGGCTACAGCCGTGCCATGTTCACCGCCATGGATGGGGAAACGGTTTATTTCGTCAATAACATTCCCGATCCCATGTCCACCGAGGATTTCAAGCAGATGATCTTTGTGCAGTATCGCTTTAACGAAAAGCTGTTCAAATAATCTGCCGCGGCAAGCCGGGGGAGAGTATCCCCCGGCCGCCGGATTGCAGGATGACGATGGCTGAAGGGCGTGCCGGCATGGCCGTTTTCTCTGCAAAACTGTTTCTGCCGCGCGGCGTATTATCCGCCTTGGCAGGGGGCAATGCATCCGGTCAGCCGGAGAGAAAATGTCGTGTTTTGCGTTGACAGTACCCCCCAAGTGGATTATAATAATGACAAAGGACGATGTCCTTCTGCATCTTCATGTTCACCATCTGATGCATCCAAGCAATGATTATTTGATAGTGCCATTTTATCCTGCGATCCCATCTTCAAATTGAATAGCTTTCCATTTTACCTGTCCTTTCATTTTACAGCAGCCCGGGGGAGCATACCCCTGGCGTTTGCTTGTCATGATTACGCCAGCTGCAATGATGCTGACGAAATCAATTATACGCCGGCAAGACCGGCAAGAAAGGATGGTTATCCCATGAAGAAACTCCTGTCCCTGGTTCTCTTCCTGTGCCTGGCGGCTCTGCTGCCTGTGGCTTCCTTCGCTGAAGAAGCCATTGAACCCGCGGTCGTGTTTGCTGAAGATTTCGAAGACGGCGAACATGAGATCGTTATGATGCACACCAGTGGCGAAGCTGCCATCAACGTGCTCGAAGAAGACGGCAACAAGTATCTGCAGGTTATCCGCGATACTGGCGACGGTGACAACGGTTTCTCCCGCATCACCTTCGGCCCCGAAGTTCGCAACTTCGATTACACCGTGAAGGTGCGTCCTCACATCAAGAACCCCGACTGGAACTGCATGTACATCCTCTATCGCGGCAATGACCAGGCTGCCAATGGCGGCCGCGTGATCGAAGAAAAGTCCTACGAAAACCAGATCTGGGAGTGGCGCATCACCTTCTCCATGGAAGACATGGATCAGCGCATCGTCCGCACCGACATCCTGGTTGAAAATCAGGATTTCTGGTTCGACAATGATGTGTGGTACGAAATCAAGGTTGAAGCCCGTGAAAACAACATCAAGGTCTACGTGGATGGCGAACTGGCCACCGAATGGACCGACGAACTGGATCTGAACCCCAAGGGCATCTTTGGTTTCACCTCCTGGGGCGCCAGCTATGATATCGACGATATCGAAGTTATCTCCTATGATCCTCCCAAGACCGAAGAAGAAGTGACTGAAGAAGTCGTTGAAGAAGTGGCTTCCAAGTATGCCAAGAACGAAAAGATCGACCTGATCCCCCTGGTGGAAAGCGAAGTCGGCCGCCTCGAAAAGCTGGAAGACGGCTCCATGTGGATCAAGGGCTTCAAGGATGAAGGCGGCGACGATTACGTCAGCACCTGGCACATCCTGCAGGAAAAGGTGAAGGACTTCGAACTGGAATTCACCTACACCCCCAACAAGACTGCCTGGAACACCGATCGCTTCTCCTTCCGCTGCGCCGGCGATGAAAACGAATGGAACCAGTACATGGTGATCATCCGCGGCTCTGCTCAGGGTGATGTGGCTGGCGTTGCTCTGGTAAAGGGCGAATCCCTGGCCGTTCCCTTCGGCATGCACAACATGACCTTCGAAGCCGGCAAGGCCTACAACTTCAAGCTCATCATGAAGGGCGCTGAAATGGTGCTGCAGCTGGATGGCGAAACCATTATCGAAGCCACCCTGCCCACCGAAGAAACCGAAGATTATCATGACAAGTATATCCCCGAAGGCGACTTCCAGATTGTTACCTGGGGCGGCGACTTCGTTGTGAGCAACTACAACGTAACCATTCTGGATCCCGTTGATGTTGAAATCACCGTTCCCGAAGTGGCTGACGAAGGCCCCGCCGTTGGCGTTGCCATCGATCTGCTCCCCCTGGTTCAGAAGGAAAGCGGCGAACTGATCCCCGTGGAAAATGGTCTGTGGGTAAAGGGCCGCAGCGATGCCGGTGCTGATCAGTATTCTCAGTCCTGGCACATCCTGCAGAAGAAGCTGGCCAACTTTGAACTGGCTTTCGATTACATCCCTGCCCGTGTTGACTGGACTCAGGACCGCATCTCCTTCCGCTGCGAAGGTCCCGAAAATGAATGGGGCCAGTACATGGTTCTGCTGAACGGCACCAAGATCGAAGGCAAGAACGGCGTTATGCTGGTAAAGGGCGAAGCCCTGAACGAGCCCTTCGGCTACTATCCCATGACCTTCGAAGCCGGTCAGACCTATTCCTTCGTCCTCACCGCCATTGACAACGTGTTCACCCTGGCCCTGAACGGCGAAGAAATCATCTCTGCTACCCTGTCTACCGAAGAAACCGACGTCTATCGCGACATCTACATCCCCGCTGGCGACTTCCAGATCGTTACCTGGGGCGGCGATTTCGTGCTGGGCAAGTTGGTTGTGACCCCCCTGGCTGCTGAATAAGCCATAAAAAGCGGCGCGGGAAACACTGGCGCTTCCCGCGCCGCTATTATCCCGCCGAGAGGAGCGTGCATCATGCGGAAACCCGGAAATAAAAAAATGACCCGGCTTTGCCTTCTTTCCCTGGCGGCCCTGCTGCTGGTGTGCTCGGTTGCGAGCGCCCAGGAAACGGCCGGCTATACCTTTGCCTATCGTGCCGGCAGCTATGCTGCCTACGATGAGGCCCATAAGGAATGGGAAAAGCCCTATGAAGAAATCATTCTCAAGGGCATTGATGGCGTGGCCGATGCTGCCGCCCAGTGCACCACCCAATCCATCGACGGCAGGGATGCGCTGGTAATGAGTGAGCAGGGAGATACCGTCACCTGGACCTTCCAGGTGGAAAAGGCCGGCCGTTACTCCCTGGAACTGACCTATTATGCCCTGGAGGGCACCGGCAATCTGCTGGAATATGAATTGCTGCTGGATGGGGAAATCCCCTTTACCGAAGCCAAGCAGCTGCAGCTGACCCGCCTGTATCAGGATGCGGTCACCGAATTTGCCCAGGATACCCTGGGCAACGATCTGCGCCCCCGCCAGGAAGAAGTATTCACCTGGCAGAGCAAGGATCTGCACGATGTGAACGGCTATGTGAATGGCAGCTATCTGTTCGCCCTGACGGAAGGGGAGCATACCCTTACCCTCAAATCCGTCCGCGACCCTGCAGCCATTGACAGCCTGCGCTTCTATAATGCAGTGCAGGCCCCTACCTATGCGGAATACATCGCTGCTTATGCTGACGCCCCCAAGGGCACCGGCATCGTTACCGTGGAAGCAGAGCACGCCGCTTACAAGACTTCCACCCAGCTTTATCCCATTTCCGACCGGTCCGATCCCCAGACGTCCCCTTCCGATCCCATCGCTAAGCGGCTGAATATCATCGGCGGCACTAACTGGGCCACTTCTGACCAGTCCATTACTTGGAATTTTACCGTCCCTGAGGACGGATTGTATACCCTCTCCTTCCGTTACAGGCAGAATTATCTGCGCGGCATGCTGGTATACCGCACCGTAAAGGTGGATGGCCAGATGCCCTTCCGGGAACTGGAGCAGGTGGAATTCCCCTACGGGGTTGCCTGGCAGACCTGTACCCTGGGCGGAGAGAATCCCTATCAGTTCTATCTCACCAAGGGCGAGCATTCCCTCACCCTGACCCCCACCACCGGCGATATGGCCCCCCTGATGAGTGTGGTGGACTCTATCGTCAGCGAACTGAACAATCTCTATCGCCGGATCATCATGATCACCGGCACCACCCCTGATATCTACCGCGACTATTTCCTCCATGAATCTGTTCCCGGCATGATTGATACCATGACCGCCCTTGCAGTGGAACTGCGGAATGTGGAAGCCAAGATTCAGGATATGACCGGCTATACCGGCACAGAAGCCGCTTCTCTGCTGCGGCTGGCGGAACAGCTGGAAAGCTTTGTGGAGCGCCCCGGCTCTATTCCCGGCCGTCTGAGCAGCTACCGTGATAACGTGGTGGCCATCAGCTCCTGGGTGTTGACCATCTCCAAGCAATCCATGGATATCGACGTGATCTATATCACCCCTGCTGAGGCCGAACTGCCCCGCACCGCGTCCACCTTGTGGGAAAATCTCGGCTATCAGGCCCAGGCACTGATCGGTTCTTTCACCACCGATTATGAAGCCATCGGTAATCTGGCCGAGGGCAGCAAGGTTATCGACGTGTGGATTTCCTCCGGCCGTGACCAGGCAGAAGTGCTCAAGGAACTGATTGATTCTGAATTTACCCCCAAGACGGGTATTGGCGTCAATCTGTGCATCGTGCAGAGCGGCCTGATGCAGGCCGTTATGGCGGATGCCGGCCCGGACGTGGCCATCATGCTGGGCCGCGGCGACCCGGTGAACTATGCCTTGCGCGGCGCCGTGCTGCCTCTGGAAGATTTTGAAGGCTTTGACGAACTGGTGCAGGAATACATGCCCTCTGCCATGACGCCCTTCGAATGGAACGGCCACTACTGGGGCCTGCCCAATACCCAGAATTTCTATGTGATGTTCTATCGCACGGATGTATTCCAGGAATTGGGCCTGGAACCCCCGGAAACCTGGAATGATCTGCTGCTGGTAGCGGAAACGCTGCAGCGCAACAACATGAATATCGGTTTGCCCTATACCTCTCTGGATGCTTATGCTTCCGTTTCCACCGGCATCGGCGGCACCACCCTGTTCCCCACGCTGCTTTTGCAGAACGGAATTGGGTTGTATACGGAAGATCGGCTGACTACCACCCTCAATTCTCCCATTTCCCTCAAGGCATTCAAGCTTTGGACGTCCTTCTACACCCAGTACGGCTTCCCCCTCTATAAGGATGATTTCAACCGCTTCCGTACCGGTGAAATGCCCCTGGTCATCACCAATTACACCTTCTACAGTCAGCTTAAGACCGCAGCCCCCGATATCCGCAACCTGTGGGCCATGGCGCTGATTCCCGGCACGGTGAAAGATGACGGCACCATTGATCATTCTACTGCTGCATTCGGCAGTGCCGGTATGATTCTTTCCACCACTGATGCAGCACAGGAATCCTGGGAATTCCTGCGTTGGTGGAATGGGGCAGAGGCACAGACCGCCTACGGCCGCCAGATCGAAAATGTGCTGGGTCCTGCAGGCCGCTATAACCCCGCCAATGTGGAAGCTATGCAGAGCATGATGTGGTCCGGCGAAGAGCTGAAGCTGATTGAAGAACAGTGGAATTGGGTAAAGGAAATGCCTGAATTGCCCGGCAGCTATTATGTATCCCGCAACGTGGACAATGCCTTCAAGGAAGTGTACTACGAAAAGGGAAACGCTCGTGAAACCCTCAACTACTGGACCCGCCAGATCAATGAGGAATTGGAACGCAAACGCAACGAATTTGCCGTTCAGACCCAAGGAGGTGAAACGAAGTGAGTAATATGCGCATGACCATGAGGGCATGCAGAAAAAGCTGGCAGAATTATGTGCTGATGCTCCCCTTCCTGCTGCTTTTCACTGCGTTCACCCTGCTGCCCATTGCCATTTCGGTATTCCTGAGCTTTACCAATTACAATATCTTCACCGCCCCCGTGTTCGTGGGATGGGATAATTACATCCGCATGATCTTCGATGATGAGGTATTCATTATCGCCATCCGTAACACCATGATTTTCGCCCTGGTTACCGGCCCCATCAGCTATGCGCTGTGCTTCGTTTTCGCCTGGCTGATCAACGAATTGCGGCCGAAGATGCGCGCCTTTGTGACCCTGATCTTCTATGCCCCCGTGCTGTCCGGTACCGCCTTCTCCATCTGGAGTTTCATCTTCAGCGCCGACTCCTACGGTTTGCTCAACGGCTGGCTGATGAAGCTGGGTTTCCTGCGTGAGCCCATCGGTTTCCTTACCGACCCTGCCTACATTCTGGGCGTGATCATTTTTGTTCAGCTGTGGATGAGCCTTGGCACCGGCTTCCTTTCCTTTATCGCCGGTTTGCAGGGCGTGGATATGAATCTGTACGAGGCCGGCCTGGTGGACGGCGTGCACAACCGCTTCCAGGAACTGTGGTACATCACCCTGCCGGTGATGAAGCCTCAGCTGCTCTTCGGCGCGGTGATGCAGATCGTATCTTCCTTCTCGGTGGCCGATGTTTCCATTCGTCTGGCCGGCTTCCCCTCTACCCAGTATGCAGCCGAAACCATGGTTACCCATATCATGGACTTTGGTACCGTCCGCTTTGAAATGGGATATGCCTGCGCACTGGCTGTGTTCCTGTTCGCGTTGATGTATGCAGCCAACAAGCTGGTCAATTTCGCGCTGAACCGCGTTGGCCGATAAGGAGGAGCATGCAGATGAAAAAAGAAGCAATCAAGGGCATGGGCACCGCTGCAAAAGGCACCCATCCTCGACTGAAAAAAGCTATCAAGGCCAAGAGCGGCTCCACCATGGGCGTGGGGCGCCAGACCCGGTCGCGAGCAGGCAATTTCATGGTATTCCTGGTCCTGGCTATGACCGGCGCAGTGCTGGTGGTGCCCCTGATTTTCGCCATTGTCAACTCCCTCAAGCCCTTTGACGAATTGTTCATTTATCCGCCCCGGCTGTATGTGGTGCGGCCTACCATGGATAACTTCGTGGATCTGATCGCCCTGTGCTCCAATACCTGGGTGCCCTTCACCAAGTATCTGTTCAACAGTCTGTTTACCACTGTTGCGGCTACGGTGCTGCGGGTGATTATTTCCGCCATGTGCGCCTATCCTTTGGCCAAGAACCGTTTCCCCGGCCGGAAAATGATCTTCGGCGTGGTTGTAACCGCCCTGCTGTTCGTGCCCTCCGTTACCTTCCTGCCCCAGTATCTGATCATTGCCAATCTGCGGATGATCAATACCTACTGGGCGCTGATCCTGCCGGTATTGGGTACCACCTTCGGCGTGTTCCTGATGAAGCAGTTCATGGAGCCCCTTCCCACGGCCCTGCTGGAGGCTGCCCGAATCGACGGTTATTCCGAATTCAAGATTCTGTTCAAGATCGTTATGCCCAACGTCAAGCCGGCCTGGGTTACCCTGGTGCTCTTCACTTTCCAGGAAGTGTGGAACAGCACCGGCTCT
>SVGR01000076.1 GCA_015056265.1 Clostridiales bacterium | reverse complement strand
CCTCCATTGTCTAGAGGCCTAGGACGCCGCCCTCTCAAGGCGGAAACATGGGTTCGAATCCCATTGGGGGTGCCATGCTTCACCGCCGCGGTGAAAAGATAACCGTTGCCCTTGGGGTAGCGGTTATCTTTTTTATTGCACGGATGCGCTGCCCAGGCATGAATTGCCCCTTTGCGATTCACACTGAATCGAAGCGCATCGTTTCCCGTTTTCCTATTCATCCCTGAAGAAAGAGAGGCGCTCTTATGGCAAAGCGTTCTTCCCGTCAGACCACCCAGCGCATCGCCCTGTCCGGGCTGCTGATTGCCATTATGCTGGTGCTGGGGTATCTGGAGCGGTTCATTCCCATGCCCATTCCCCAAATGAAGCTGGGGCTTTCCAACAGCGTGCTGATCTTTGCCGTTTATATGCTGGATCTGCCCACCGCCTGGCTGCTGATGCTGCTGAAGGTGGCCCTCAGCGGCTTGATGTTCGGCACATTCCTCTCCACCGGATGGTTCCTCGCCCTGGCCGGCGGAGTGCTGAGCATGGCGGCCATGACGCTCCTCAGCCGGATCAAAGGCTTTCATATCGTCACGGTCAGCATGATGGGCTCCGTCATGCATATCGTTGGCCAGATAATCGCGATTATGATATTGGCCCCCAGCCCTGCCTACCTGAAGCTGCTGGGCCTGCTGATGCTAACCGGCCTGGGGTTTGGCGCCCTGACGGGCATATGTGCCACGGCAGTAATGAAGCAACTGAAGCATACCGGCTTTTACCATGCCATCGCCCCCAGGAAAGCCGCTGTATCCCCGAAAAATAAGAAGGATAACTAACGCCCCTTACAAAACAATAGCCGCAGGAAGCATTTCGCCTTCTGCGGCTTTTCGATTGCAGATTTATTTATTTTGCAGGCATTGGCGGGTCAATTCCATGCCCTTTTGAATGCCCAGCGTTCTGGAGAATACGCTGCTGGTGCCCACCACGAAAATATTGGCCCCCGCTGCTTCCATTTTCGGAATATTTTCCAAGCTGCAGTTGCCGTCCACCTGGATGGGCATATCATTCTTTCCTGCATCGTCCAGCATCTTCCGTGCCCGGGCGATTTTATCCAGTCCGCAGGGCACCATCTTCTGCCCGGCAAAGCCCGGGTTCACCGTCATAACCAGCAGCATGCCGATCCGATCCAGCACATTTTCCGCACAGCACAAAGGCGTGGCAGGATTCAGGGCCAGGGCGGGAACGGCGCCTTTTTCTGCGATCATCTGCAGCGCCCGGTCCACATGCCGGGTGCTCTCATAATGAACGGATACAATATCCCCTTCCCCCAGGGGCAGCCAGGGAATCACATGCTCCGGTTCCTCCACCATCAGGTGAATATCCAAAGGAATACGGTATCGTGCCTTTACGGCCCTGATGGTTTCTGTGGACAGCATCAGATTGGGCACGAATTGCCCGTCCATCATATCGCAATGGAAATAATCAATGCCCGCCTGCACCAGGATATCCAGATCCTGTTCCATCTTCAGGGAGGCGGCGCACATAATGGATGCGGAAAGCTGAGATTTCATGTTTTTCTCCTTTCGGAACGATTGCCTTTCCCATGAAAGATACGCCGTATTTGGGGGCTTTCCTGCCTCCGTCAGGATATTTTCTTTTTCCTTCTTAATGGCCTCTCCGGAAAAAGGGCAGAATCATTGACTTTTTAAATTCCGTGATTTATACTAAATTTAATAGGCAACTGCATATCTTCGTCTGATAATACCAGAAGCCTAAAATCACCGAGGAGTGTATTAAATGAGCATCCATCTGGATCAGATGCGCCGGCATACACTTGATTATCTGGACGCCCTGTGGGCTGATGAATCCATCGGCGGCGGCCACAAATATATGCCCGAGGGCCGGGTAAGCATCCTCAGCACCTCCAATGCAGCCTGGATTTATCACTTACTGCAAGCCCATGACAAAATCGGCAAATACGGAAAAGATGCCAGCAGCTGGCTGAAATCCCAGCAGCAGCCCGACGGCCGTTTCATCCACGATCCCGCCCGTCACCCCAAATACTGCGCCGGGCCAAGCCATGCCCTGTTCGTGGTCAGCCGTGCGCTGGATATTTACGGCTGCAGCCTGGAAAGCACCCCCGCCTATCTTGTTCCCCTCCTTTCCGCAGAGCAGCTGGATCAATGGTTTTCCGCCATTGATTGGAAAGGGGAATCCTCCAGCCATCATGACGTGCTGGCTATCGTTGCCGGGCTGAAATCCGCCCCCTCCTCCGCCTGGCTGGATACCCTCTTTTCCCATCTGGATCGCCAGCAGGATCAGGATACCGGATGCTGGAGCTTCAACTGGCGCAATCTGGATGCCAATCTGCCCAATATGAGCCGATCCTTCGCCTATACCAATATCTATATCAATTTCGGGCGCATCCCGCCCCATGCCGACCGAATGATTGAAACCGCCATTGCCCTGCAAAAGCCCTCCGGCATCTGGGAGCATTTCATGGATCTGCCGGAATATTTCACCATGGACGCCGTATTCCTCATCTGGCGTATTGGAAATCTCATTCATTATCCGCTGGAAAAGAGGCTTCCCGCCCTCCTGCGTGCGGCCGACGCCATGGACGCCCACTTCTCCGCCCATCCTCCCTCTTCCTACGATCAGCTGCATTCCCTGACCGCCACGCTGGAAACATTGGCCCTGCTGGGGGAAGCTTTACCCGAGCGATACCCTGCCAGCATTCCCTGGCTGTTTGACTGGACGAAGAAATTTTAATATGACCACCAAAAAACGGCAGCATCAAAGCTGCCGTTTTATTATGCAGTTACTGACAGGAAAGCAGCGCAACCGGAGGCTGCTGGGAAAGATCCTCTTTGGTGATACGAAGCAGGGGCAGGCATTCCGTTTGAGCGGCGCCCATGCCCTGCAGGAAGGGCTTTTCATCGGTAATCGGCCAGCCATCGTGAATGCCCGGCTGCTTGAAATGCATAGGAATCACCACATGAGGCTGAACGGCATGCACCACACGGCAGGCAGCGGCTCCGTCGATGGTATAATGCCCGCCCACAGGGATAAGAAGCACGTCCACCTGTCCCAGGGCGGAAAGCTGCTCTTCCGTCAGCATATGCCCCAAATCCCCCAGATGCGCCACCGTCAGCCCATCCATTTCAATCTTCATGATCAGATTGGCGCCCCGAAGCGCCCCTTGCGCCTCATCGTGGAAGCAGGGGATGGCGGTGACCTTCACATCCGGGGCAATCAGGAATTCCCCGGGGGCGTCGATTTTCCGAGGGACGCCCGTCACTTTTTCCGTAAAGTTGTGATCTCCATGTCCATGGGACACAGTGACCGCATCCGCCGGATATTCCCCCATAGGATAGCCCACATGGGCGTCGTAAGGATCGGTGAGAAGAGCAAACCCCTCCGCGCTTTCCAGATAAAATTCCGCATGGCCATGCCAGCTAATCAGCATTGCGATCCCCCTTCCACAGATGAAAAAGTATCATTCGCCCTGCATCCGAAGGCAGCGGCAGCCCCTGCCGCTGCAAAAGCGCCAGTCGGGGCGGCAGCAGCCGGATGAGGGCGTCCTCATCCCCCTGATCCAAGCATTTTAGGGTAAGGCGCAGCAGATCCATGGGCTGCCGCTCTAAAGGCACATCTCTTTTTGCCACGTCCCATGCCAGGGAAAAAAGATACAGATTTTTATCCTCCGGCTGCACATTGCCAAAGGAAATCCCCGCTGTCATCGCCCGGTATTTTTCCAGATTGCCGTCAATAAAGGCCAGTCCATCCCGGATTTCCACCGCATATCCTGCCTGTTTCAAGGAGTTTTCTATTTCCATTTCAGGGCAATGCCGGGGAAAATCGCTGACAAACAGCCCGTCCCCCTGATCCCGGCGCAAAAACCCCCGGGGAATCAGGGCACGGATTTCATGCCGCCAGGGTGTCAGCAGGCTCATGCCTTGCCCGCCGGGCAGAAGCGGATCTGCAGTTCATGCATGGCGGCAAACTGGCCCTGCATGTCCAGCTGATATTTCAGATTCACTTCTCCCGTATCCTGATCGTTCACGTCATATTTCACCTGAGTGGCATAAACCCCCATATCCAGGGATCCAAAGGGGGTGACATAACTGCCCTCAAATCGCCGCCCTTTTTCAAATACCATACTGGTGGAATAGGCCCCCAGCCGCTGCATGGTCACCACGCCCTTATCCATGGTTACCACCACATCGTGGGATTGATTATCGGGCTGGGTTTCGGTATAGTCGATACGCCATGCCCCCTTATCCCCGGACAGGGTGCCGCAGGTGAGCAGCCGCACGGATTCCGGCTCCTCATTTCCCTCCCGGGACCATCCTGTTACCGACAGCAGCACCTGCTGTTTCCGCATACATTTCGCCTCCTGGCATTGGTTCATTTTCCTTTTCAGTATAGCAGATTTTCCCTTTGGACGCAAGCGTGGGGGCAAAGGGGCGCTATCCATTCTTCAGCCAGTATCCCCGGCCGTCCCGCTCCATAATGCCCTCGGAAATCAGATCCCGCCGGAGGGTACAAAAATCATCATGAAAATCCGCAATAATCAGATTCACCTGCTTTTCGGTATAGATCCTCCCCGGCTCAAAGCACCCGGCAATTTTCTCCAGAATGATCCGCTTTTTCTTCCGCTGGACGGGAATGGAAAGCAGCTTGCCGTGCTGAATAAAGGTATCCAGCACCTTCTTTCGATAGAGTGCCTCCCGCTCCTGTTGTGCATCTGCTTCATCGGATTTTTCACAGATAATATCGATGATCCGGGCTGAAAACGCCTCATTTTTCAGGGAATATACGGCATAATACTGTTCTTTTTGGCTTTCCACCAATCCCGCCTCCTCCAATTTTTTCAAATGGAAGGAGATGGTGGAGGGGGTCCGCTCCAGACGCTGGGCCAGCAGCTCCACATAGGATGGACCCTGACGCAGGGATTTGACAATCTGCAACCGGGTGGCGTCCGAAAGGCACTTGAACAACTGCACCGCCTGATGTTCCGTCATAGCTTTTCCTCTCTGCATTCCTCAAAAATTGCCCGGATACGCCCGGCTTGATCCAGCTTGATATGTTCGATGGCCCTGGCCCTTTCATCCCCGTGCCGGATGGCGCTCTCCAGGTTTTTCTGCCACTGGGCGGGAATATCCTGCAGTTTCTTTTCGGCAAATGCCAGCGCAGCCGCCAGCGTATCCTGTCGTTCTCCCGCCTTCACAGCCGCTGCCAATGCATCGCAGATATTCAGCCGGATTCTTTCCAGCATGGCGTCATCGACGCAATCCTGGGCCTGATACGCCCGCATTCTTTCCGTTATCATTTGCTTTTCTTGCGCCATTCCGGCTGAAAATTGCGCCATAAATTCCTGTTTTCCCATGGTGCATCATCCTTTCTTTTATGGCTTCAATATAATTATATTCATTTCATCATATTTGTCAATATTATTTTTATATTTATCTAATCATTTTTGCATGAGCTGTTTTTGCTCTCTTCCTTCTTCGTTGACAAAAGGGCACATCTGTTCTATAATATATAGGATATACAAGGGGGAGAAGCATGCGGATTTTAGGCATTGACCCGGGCCTGGCCACCATGGGCTGGGGAATCCTGGACACCAACGGCAGCAAGCATTATCTGGTGGAATGCGGGGCCATCATCACCCCGCCGGATATGAGCATGCCCATGCGGCTGCACAGCATCTTTACCGGGGTAAAGGAATTACTGATCACCTATGCCCCGGATGAAATTGTGTTCGAAGAGTTGTTTTTTGCAAAAAACGTTACCACTGCCTTGAATGTAGGCGCCGCCCGGGGCTCCGCCCTGTGCGCCTGTGCCGAATACGGCCATCCCATCTACGAATATACGCCTATGCAGATCAAGCAGGCGGTGACGGGATACGGAAAAGCCGATAAAATGCAGGTGCAGCAGATGGTAAAGCTGATGCTGAATCTGCCCGCCATTATCCGCCCCGATGATGCCGCCGACGCTGTTGCGGCCACCCTCACCCACGCCGCCTCCGGCCGGATGAAGGAACAATTCCTGATGAAATAAGGGAGATAAGAATGTACGCATTTTTGAAAGGCATCATTGCCGATAAGGGCCAGAATGAAGTGGTGATCGATGTGGGGGGCGTGGGCTATCAGCTTTCCTGCAGCATGACCACCTTGCAGGAAATTCCCCCGGTGGGCGAATCCATGAAGCTGTATACCTATCTTTCCGTCCGGGAAGACGCCATGGAATTATTCGGCTTCGCCACCAAGGAAGAAAAGAGCATGTATCTCAGGCTGCTCTCCGTCAGCGGCATCGGCCCGAAAGTAGCCCTGTCCATCCTGGGCAGTATGCCCCTTCGGGATCTGACGCTGGCCATCGTCACCGGTGATATCACCGCTCTTTCCCGCGCCCCCGGCGTGGGCAAAAAGACCGCCCAGCGGCTGGCCCTGGAATTGAAAGAAAAAGTGGATCAGAGCGATCTGGAAAGCGTTCCCCAGGGCGGCGGCAGCTTCACCCCCATTCAGGAGGACGCTGCTTCAGAGGCTCTGGCCGCTCTTCAGGCACTGGGCTATACCCCTGCCGAGGCCGCCAAGGCCATCAGCCAGGTTCGCGGACAGAGCGATTCCGCCAACGAGCTGGTACGGCTGGCCCTGCGGAATATGGCTGGTTTCTGATACTCATTCAATGAATCACGGGGAAAATTTGTCATCAGCGGTAATATGAAATATCCCGAATCGCTTTTCGGAAGGGGTATGGGGAAAACCGCTTTTGGCTCAAAAGCAGTTTCCCCATAAAAAGGAGGATTATCATGCCCCATGATGATCGCTTAGTCATGACCGGAATGCGGCAGGAGGATCAGGATATCGAAGCTTCCCTGCGTCCCCGGCATTTAAGGGAATACATCGGCCAGGAAAAGGTGAAAAACAGCCTGGGCATTTATATTAATGCCGCCTTAAAACGCCATGACGCCCTGGATCATATTCTGCTCTACGGCCCGCCCGGCCTTGGCAAAACCACCCTGGCCTGCATTGTGGCCGCAGAAATGGGCCAGAACATCCGGGTCACCTCCGGTCCTGCCATTGAGCGGCCCGGAGATCTGGCCTCCATCCTCACCAATCTGAATGCCGGGGATGTGCTCTTCATTGATGAAATCCACCGGCTTTCCCGGGCGGTGGAGGAAGTGCTCTACCCCGCCATGGAGGATTACGCCCTGGATATCATGATCGGCAAGGGCCCCACCGCCCGCTCCATGCGGCTGGATCTGCCCAAATTCACTTTGGTTGGCGCCACCACCCGGGCCGGCCGGCTGTCTGCGCCGCTCCGCGATCGGTTCGGTATCGTGTTCCGGCTGGAAATGTATACGCCTGAGGAACTTTCCAAGATCGTGGCCCGATCCGCCGGGATTCTGGGCATGCCCTATGACAGCGAGGGCATTCTGGAAATTGCCCGCCGCAGCCGGGGCACCCCCCGTATTGCCAACAGGCTTTTGAAGCGGGTGCGGGACTTTGCCCAGGTACGGGGGGACGGCCATATCACCGCAGAAGTGGCAAGGGACAGCCTGAATATGCAAGATGTGGATGCCCTGGGCCTGGATCGGATCGACCGGGCAGTGCTCTCCGCCATGATTGATAAATTCGGCGGCGGACCGGTGGGCCTGGATACCCTGGCCGCCGTTACCGGCGAGGACGCCGTCACCATTGAAGACGTATATGAGCCTTACCTGATGCAATTGGGGTTCATCATGCGCACACCAAGGGGCCGGGTTTGTACGCCTCTGGCCTATGAGCACTTAGGTAAAACGCCCCCTGCAATCGCTTCCGTTCCTGACAGCGCCGAAAACGAACAGACCAGCATTTTTTAATCAGGAGGAAAGATCATGATCCGCCCTGCCGCTATCCAGGATCTGCCTGCCATTGAAAAGGTCTATGCCGCCGCCCGGGCGTATATGGTTCAATCCGGCAATCCCCATCAGTGGGGGGACAGCCATCCTGCCCGTGCCACTTTGGAAAGCGACATTGAAAAAGGCGATTTATACGTCTGCGAAGTAGACGGGGAAATCCGGGGCGCTTTCGCCCTGCTTTTCGGCACCGATCCCACTTACAGCTATATTGAGGATGGCGCCTGGCCCAACGAAAAACCCTATGCCACCATCCACCGCATTGCATCCGACGGACAAATCAAGGGCATTTTCACAAAGTGCTTTGAATACGCCCTGACCCGAGCAGATGAAATCCGCATTGATACCCATCACGACAACAAAACCATGCAGCACGTGGTTTCAAAGCACGGCTTCCGCCGCTGCGGCATCATTTATCTGGCCAACGGCGATCCCCGCATCGCCTATCAATATTCAAAGGAATGAACCCATGAAAACATCTGATTTTTACTACGATCTTCCGGAACGCCTCATCGCCCAGACCCCTGCCTCCCCCCGGGATTCCGCCCGGATGATGGTGATCCACAGGGAATCCGGCCTGCATGAGGATAAGATTTTCCGGGATATTCCCGATTATCTGCGCCCCGGGGATGTGATGGTCATCAATCACACCAAGGTGATCCCCGCCCGGCTGCTGGGGGAAAAGGAAGATACCCATGTGCCGGTAGAAGTGCTTCTCTTAAAGCGCATCGATAAGGACAGCTGGGAAACCCTGGTGCGTCCGGGACGCCGGCTGAAAAAGGGCGTCACCGTATCCTTTGGGGACGGGCTGCTCCGGGCCGAAATCGGCGATACCACCGACGCCGGCGGCCGCATCGTACATTTTCTCTACGAAGGCGTATTTGAAGAACTTCTGGATCGCCTGGGGGAAATGCCCCTGCCTCCCTATATCCACGAAAAACTGGAAGATCCCACCCAGTATCAGACCATCTATGCCAAGCAGGAGGGCAGCGCCGCCGCCCCCACCGCAGGTCTGCATTTTACGGAAGAGGTAATGCAGCGCATCCGGGATAAGGGCATTGAAATTGTGCCGGTATTGCTGCACGTGGGCCTTGGCACCTTCCGACCGGTGAAGGCGGAGGATGTATCCGAGCACGTGATGCATTCCGAATATTGGGAAGTGACGGAGGAAGCAGCGGAAAAGATCAACGCCGCCCGCAGGAACGGCGGCCGCATCGTCTGCATCGGCACCACCTCCGTGCGCACCCTGGAAACGGCGGCGGATGATCAGGGCATCGTTCATCCCGGTATGGGCATGACCAATATTTTCATCACCCCTGGGGTGAAGCTGAAGGCCACCGACGTGCTGATGACCAATTTCCATCTGCCGGAAAGCACCTTGCTTATGCTGGTATCCGCCCTGATGGGCCGGGATGAGGCCCTTTCTGCCTACAAAGAAGCGGTGGAAAAGGAATATCGTTTTTTCTCCTTCGGGGATTGCATGCTGATTATCTGAGGAGGCATTGTCATGAAAAAGGATCTGACCTACGCCTATAAAAAAGCCCTGGAAGAAATCATGGAGGGTATTGACGATCTGATGGCCGATCTGGAGGATATCCGGGATGAGGCCCAGGAAGTGCTGGAGGAAAACGAAAACGCCGCCGTAAAGGCGGATGTGGAAAAAATGGATGAAGCCCTGCGTTTCCTGGATCAGGCATTGGAGGCGCTGGAAAACCAATGATCGCGCTTTCTTTTCTGGAGAGCAAAGCGCTGCTGAACACAAAGAAGGGGGCTGCGCTGCTGGCCCCCGCCCTGTATCAGCCCACAGAAGAAAAAGTCCGGGCCAGGGCAAATGCCTATGCTGAAAATCCCCTCTGCAGAGTTTTTTATGCGCTAGAGGGAGAGGCACCGCAAGGTCTTTGCGTAGTACAGCCCAATGATCAGTCTGCCGAAATCCTGATCCTTTCCGTGGCAAAAAAGTATCAAGGACGGGGTATGGGCAGGGCGTTGATTGCTCATATCCAAAACCAATTGAAAATCCCCTTAGCCGCCGAAACGGATGATGAAGCCGTGGGCTTTTATCGCCGATGCGGCTTTTGTGTCACATCCCTCGGAGAAAAATATCCCGGCGTTATCCGGTATCGCTGTATCCTTGCCAAGGAGGCTTAACGCATATGAAAATCACCGTGGTTGGCGGCATGAACCTGGATATTCTGGGCTCGCCCAACGGTCCCCTCCTGGCCCGGGATTCCAATCCCGGCAGGGTGACCCTCCGCCCCGGCGGCGTAGGGCGCAATATCGCCGCCCGTCTCGCCTCCCTGGGGGCTGACGTATCCCTGATCACCGCCCTGGGCAGCGATCCCCAGGCAGAAATGCTGCTGAATTTTTGCCGTGGCAGCGGGCTGGATCTATCCCTTTCCCTGAAAACCGATCTGCCCTCCCCCTGCTACCTTTGCATTCACGATGAAGAAGGGGATATGGCCCTGGCCCTGAACGATATGCAAGCGGTGGATCAGCTGACCCCTGCGGCCATGGAAAGCAGAATGGATGCTGTGAACAGCGGGGACGGCTGCGTACTGGACGCCAATCTGTCCCCCGATACGCTGGCCTATATCGCCGCCCATGCCCGGGTGCCCCTTTTTCTGGATCCTGTGAGCTGCCATAAAGCCCCCAAGATTCAGGGCATCCTGCCCGCTCTTTTTGCCATCAAGCCCAACCGGATGGAAGCGGAAACCCTCACCGGGGAGCAAGCCCCCCAAATGGCGGCAAGGGCTCTGCGCGCCCGGGGTGTGCAGCGGGTATTCATCTCCCTGGGGGAAAAGGGCGTTTACTTTTCCGGCCCCGACGAAGAGGGACTTTCCCCCGCCATTCCCCTGCCCGCCGTTCCCCTGACCGGCGCCGGCGATGCCCTGATGGCCGGGCTGACCCTGGCCCTGCTTCAGGGAAAATCCACAAAAGACGCTGCCGCCTTCGGCTGCCGTGCTTCCTATGACGCCCTGATGGCCACCCTATAATGCCTCATTTTTCCGCCTTCCCGGGCGTATGCCGGGAAGGTTTTTCATTTCTGCCGGTTTTCCAAAGAAAATTGATGAAAAAATTGGGAAAGGCCTTGCGTTTCTTCGGAAAAGAGACTATAATGACGGCGGTTGGCGTATCGGGTCTGTGGTTGCAAGCCGATGCCAGTCGCAGGCAAAGCGGTCCACGTAAGCCGGCCAAAGCGCCGGTGAGCATGGTGCGGT
>SVGR01000075.1 GCA_015056265.1 Clostridiales bacterium | reverse complement strand
TGATCCTGTGATCGGCCCCTTATGCAACCATATAGAAATCAAAAAAATGGAGGAATAAACCAATGATTACTGCTGGCGATTTCAAAAAGGGCATTACCGTAGAATGGGAAGGCGGCGTGTGGAACATCGTTGATTTCCAGCACGTGAAGCCCGGTAAGGGCGCTGCTTTCGTGCGCACCAAGATCAAGAACGTCATGACCGGCGCCGTCATCGAACGCACCTTCAACCCCACCGACAAAATGCCCCGGGCCATCATCGAAACCAAGGAAATGCAGTATCTCTATAACGATGGCGAACTGTATTACTTCATGGATCCCGAAACCTACGACCAGATGCCCCTGGGCAAGGATGCCGTGGAAGAGGCCATCCAGTTCGTTAAGGAAAATACCAACGTCACCATCCGTTACTTCAAGGGCCAGGCCTTCTCCGTAGAAGCCCCCAACTTCGTTGAACTGGAAATCACTCAGACTGAACCCGGCTTCAAGGGCGATACCGCTACCAACAACTTCAAGCCCGCCACCACCGAAACCGGCTACGAAATCCAGGTGCCCCTGTTCATCAACATCGGCGACGTCATCAAGATTGACACCCGCACCGGCGAATACCTGAGCCGCGCCTAATGAGATATTTTACTGGGGAAACCATTCTTTGAAAGTTCATCGCATGCCCTGCGCTTGACAGCTTGCGCATGCTGCCTGCACTATCCGTGCCGGCTGGCAGTGCATCACAAATCCACAAGGGATTTGTGATTAGAATGGTTTCCCCAGTCCCCTTCCAAGAAAGCTGATTCGGGATGGAGCGGGATGGCATGCTATCGGTTTGTTTCCCCGCGCTTGTTGGGGAAACGGTATTCTTCGTTTTGATTGCTGCCCAGCGATCAATTTGCGTACGATACTTCGATTGAGCGCCGCCCGCAAATGCTGTAAAAATAGTTCACACCATTCATTCCGAATTTCCCCCTCCCCCGCTTTCTTTCCGTGAAAATACAAAATCAGCGGCAGTATTTTCACGTCTTTTCCCGGCTGCCGCGCCGGTATGGTGATTATCCATGAGCAATCTCACCGATCGCGTTTCCTATCTGAAGGGGCTGGCTGAAGGCCTGAACCTGAACACCGAAAGCAGCGAAGGCAAGATCATCGACAAGATGCTGGAAGTGCTGGCTGAAATGGCTGACGAACTGGCCATGCTGCGGGATGATCATGAAGAACTGAACGATTACGTGGAATCCATCGACAGCGACCTGAGCGAAATGGAAGATGCATTCTACGGCGACGACGATGAGGACAGCCCCTGCAGCCATTGCTGCGGCTGCCATGATGACGAGGACGACGATGAAGACGATGATGAGGACGACAGCGTGGTGGAATATACCTGCCCTCATTGCGGCGAGGAAATGACCTTCGAAGTGGAATCCTTCGATTTTGATGAGGATTATCTTTGCCCCTCCTGTCATCAGCCTCTCTTCCCCGAAACCCCCGAGGAATAATCTCCGGCTGGTTTTCATCAAAAAGCAAGCTGCACCTCACTGTGCAGCTTGCTTTTCAATTTAAACTTTTTGCGGCAACAGCGGGTTGCTTGCCGAATTCTCTTCTCTGCTGTACAATATTTCCGGAGGTGACAAACAGTGGAGTCAAAAAACATCATCTTTGCCCTTAGGACAAAAAAGGGCCTGTCTCAGGATGAACTGGCCGAGAAAGTATACGTAACCCGTCAGGCTGTTTCCCGCTGGGAGAACGGCGAAACCACCCCCAATACTGAAACCCTGAAACTCCTTTCAAAGCTTTTTGATGTTTCCATCAATACGCTGCTGGGCTCTCCCCGGCAGATGATTTGCCACTGCTGCGGGATGTCGCTGGACGATGCTACCACCAGCAAGGAAATCGACGGCACCTTCAATGAAGAATACTGCAAATGGTGCTATCATGAAGGTGAATTCAGCCTGGATTTCTGGAAACGATATCAGGAATTGGGGGGTGAAGATGGCTTTGATCGTTTCAAAGCTCAGCTTCTGGATGAATTTAATGCCCTGCAGATTCCCGGATTGCCAAAGATTGAAAAACTGTATGTACTCTCCGGAAGCTTCATCAATTTGGAATATATGCTGCCCAACGGCGTTAAAATCAAATTTCTGGACAATCAAGCCACTTATCTCGGCAATCAGCTGCCCTGTGAATTCGGCGGCAGCCGATGCTTCGGCATTGCAGCAGGCATGGATTTTCTGCTGGTATGCACCTACGAAGCAGAGGGCGCAAATCCCGAACTGGTGCTTTATCGGAAGCGGTAATCCCACTATCCCTCATACAAAAAGCGTGCGTATTTCCATCTGGGAGATACGCACGCTTTTTACATATAGGAGCAGAAAAGAATCTGCTCTCTTATTCTTTTGCTTTATAAATGGCGATGGTCAGCGCCCCGTCCTGAGAGGAGGCAACAATCCGAACCGGGAAAGGATAATCATTGCGGAAGCGGAAATTCAATTCCGAATTGCCAACTGCTGCATCCACCCCAATAGGCAGATAGCTGGCCCCGTTATCCCCATGGGCACGCCGCTGCAGCACATGCAATCCAGGCAGCTGCAGCACCACATTATACAAAGTGGAAGAAACCTGGCAGGTACCCCCGCCGTAGCCCTGAGTCAGTTCCCCATCCACCAGCGCCCCGGCCTTCTTATAGCCGTTGGACGCCCGGTAGGGGCCGATATCCCGGTTGAAATTCAGGTTTTCATTTTCCTTCAGCTGAATAGCGCACAGCTTTTCGCAGGCAGTGGCGATGTTGTGCATCCGGTTCAGGTTGGATTCATCGGTGGTGATCTTATAGAAAGAGGTATAGGATGCGATGGGGGTATCAGGGCCGGCAGCCTCCGGATAATAGTGCACCGGGGTCACATCCGTCAAGTGATTGGAATCAATATAGGCATACTGCCGGTGATAGATAATCTTGGCATAGCCGCCTTCAAACCCGATGAAGGATACCTTGGCCCCTTTATGGAGGGTAATCAGGGTATCCCCTGCCCCAGGCAGGGTGCACACCGGGGCATCCTGGGCCCCGACCACCGCCAGGAAGCCGTTGAATTCCACCCCGTAGGGAGGCGTATCCGTGGAATTGATGGTGCGTATCTGTTCAATGCACACCCGCTTCACATAGCCGGTAATCCGGCCGCTTTCATAGGTCACTAACGCAAAGGTAGGATTTAGGGCATGGATCTTTACCCACACCCCCTGAGGAATGGTATTGATATGGTTGATTCCTTCCGTCCCATTCCAATCGGCAAATACCTTGGCAGATAGGCGCATCTTGCCGGAATAGAGATGCGGCAGCGCCTCCTCCACCTCCAAGCAAAAAGCCCCGGAAAGGGGCAAAAGAGTCAGCAGTAGCAGCAACGCAAAGGCACGTTTCATGGCTTAATGGCTCTCCTTATACACGGCCACAAACAGGCACAGATCGTGGGTGGACGCTTCAATGCGGATGGGAAAATCATAATCATTGCGGAAAATGAAATTCAGATCATCCGTCCCGGAAGAAGCATCCATGCCATGGGGCAGATAATTGGCGGCGTTATCCCCATGAGGCTTGCGCAGCAGCACCGTAATGCCGGGCAATTGCATCAGGGCATCCCACAGGGTAGAGCTGACCTGGCAGGAGCCTCCGCCGTAATTCTTTTTCAGTTCCCCATCCACCAGCACGCCGGCCAGCTGATAGCCGTTGGCGGAATTGAAGGGACTGACGGTATCGTTGAAGTTCATCACGTCCCCGGGCTGCATCACCCGGCTGATATGGCTGCAGGCCACTGCCAAATTATTGTTCCGTGGGGGATCATCCTTGAAAAAAGAATGGAATACCGTAATGATTTCACCATTCTCTGCCGCAATTTCGTTGCTGGCCACAGGATAAATGGCAGAAAGATCCCGGGTATCGATATAGCCGTACTGGCGCTTGTGGATCAGCCGCGCCCAGCCCTCTTCCATGCCTTCCAGGGCCACCTTTGCGCCTGGGGTGAGAACGGCCAATGTTTCGCTGTCAGCCTTCTTATCCGCCTTGACCTCCACCTCACGGTCGATCACCGCGTAATAGGCCTGAGGCATCACGGGATAGGGCGGCGTATTGACAGGATCCACCGTTTCGGTAACGTCGATGCGGTTGCGCAGCACATAGCCCACCCCGCGGGTGCCGTATCGGATTGCAACCCAGTCGGGATAAATGGCCAGGATTTCAATCTTGGCGCCGGGATTCATGTATTTCAGCTTGGCGCTGCTCTGGTCCATTTCCTTATAGACCACGGTATAGCTGGTTTCATAGCGGCGGGTGATAATCCCCTGGTACATCACATCGTTATCTTTTGCAGCCGCCTGGGCACCGGGAATGCCCGCCAGCAACGCACACAACAGCAGCATGGCCATCCATCTGGTCTTCACTGGGATCCCTCCGTACAAAGCTTACAGCCCCGTTCAACCGGGGCGAAATATCACGTATCCTGTGTATTATACCATATTATTGGCCGGAGGGAAACGCCCTTACGGAAAAATTTACATTGATTTCATAGGTTTTTGATGCTTTCAGGGGATTTGATTCTGCGGATTGCCGGAAAGATAAGCCGCAATATTGTCAAAGGCAATCCGGGCCCTGCGTTCCATCGCCTCCTGGGTAAAATAGGCGGTGTGGGGCGTCATCACCAGATTTTTTGCCCCAAAGAGGGGATGATCGGCAGGCAGAGGAGGCTCCTGATCGAATACATCCAGGGCGGCCCCGGCGATTCGGTCCGCATTCAAGGCATCCTTCAGCGCCGCCGCATCTACAACCGGGCCCCGGGCGCAATTGATGAGCAGGGCGGTATTCTTCATCCGGGAAATCTGCTCCCTTCCGATCAGGCCGCGGGTTTCCGCCGTGGCAGGCACATGGAGGGTGATAATATCACTCTGCTCCATCACCTGATCCAGGGGCAGATAGGAAACGCCCAGGGCGGCAATCGCCGGCTTTTCCGTGCGGGAATACGCAATCACCCGGGCGCCGAAAGCCTGGAACAGACGGACAGCCTGTTCCCCGATGCGGCCGGTGCCGATGACGCCCACGGTTTTGCCGCCAATCTCCCCGCCCATCAGCCCGGCGCTGCCTGCGCCCCTCCGGATGGCATCATTGCCCGCCGGGATTTTCCGCAAAAGGGAAAGGGCCAGACCCACTGCCATCTCCGCCACTGATTGATTGGAATAATTGGCGCAGTTGCACACGGTGATCCCTCTTTCCCGGCATGCATCCAGGGCCACATGATCCACCCCGGTGAAAGCAACGTCCACCAAGCGCAAATCCTTCGCCGCCATCACTGCTTCCCGGGGGAAAGGGGCGTTGGCAATGAGGGCAATATGCTGGCCCTGCAGCCGGGCAGAAAGCTCCTGCCCGGCTGCAGCCTTGTGGTCATATACGGTAATGGTGTGTCCCTGCTGCTGCAGTGGCCGCATAAGAGAGGACAGGGCATCAGCAGAAATATGCAAAGGCTCCAGAAGCACAATATTCATGGCAATTTCTCCTATATACATGTGAATATATCCGGCCGGCGGACAGGAAAGTGTTCTCCAAATCTTGCGGATTTTCCTGCATTTCCGGCCCGAATTGCATCAAAAAACCCTGCTGCGAGGGGGTGCAGCAGGGAAAAAGAGGGGGAAAAATGGGTAAACCCCATCTGTCGCAAGGAATTGTGCGGGACCGAGGGGGCAGCCACCGCCGGTTTCATCCTTTTGACAGGAATATTATACCCACTATTTTGTGGCAGAAACATGGCACGTTTCCGTCAAAAACCATATTTTTTTGTAAATTTACCGCAGGTCAGGGCACGCATGGCATTGAACACCGTCAGCATACACACCCCCACATCGGCAAATACTGCCGCCCACAGGGGCAATTGTGTAAATAAGCTTGCCGCCATCACCGCCGCCTTTACGCCCAGGGCGAAGGCCGCATTCTGCCGGGCAATGGACAGGGTGCGGCGGGCAATCAAAATGCCTTCTGCCAGCTTGCCCGGATCATCCTGCATGATCACAATATCCGCCGCTTCCATGGCCGCATGGGATCCCAGAGCGCCCATGGCCGCCCCCACATCCGCCCTGGCCAGCACAGGGGCGTCATTCACCCCGTCCCCAACAAACAAAACGGCGCCCTTTCGATCCGGAACATTCATCATTTCCTCCAGCCGCTCCACCTTTTCATGGGGCAAAAGCCCGGCCTCCACCCGATCAATCCCCGCTGCTTCGGCGGCTTTTCGGGCAGATGATGCACTATCGCCGGTGAACATGGCCACTTCCCTGACGCCCAGGGCCTTGATACGGGCAACGGCTTCCCCTGCCCCCGCCTTCAGCTGATCAGCCAGCAGAATCACCCCGCGGTATACCCCATCCACCGCCACATGCACCGCCGCCCCGGGCAGATCCCGAATGGGTGCCAATACGCCGGCTTGTTCCATCAGTCGCCCATTTCCTGCCGCCACGCTGTGGCCATTTACCCGGGCCATCACCCCGCAGCCCGGAAATTCCTTGGCTTCCTCTGGCAAAGGCAATTCCCCTTCCCACGCCTCCGCCAGGGATTGAGCGATGGGATGGGTGCTTGTGCGCTCCGCAGCAGCGGCCAGGAACAGTAATTCCTTTTCCTCCATTCCTTCCGGACGCACCGCTTCCAGGGTAAAGCGTCCCTGGGTTAAGGTGCCGGTCTTATCAAAGGCCGCCCTTTCCACCCGGGCCAGGGCCTCCAGAAAATGAGCGCCCTTGATCAAGATTCCCCGCCGGGATGCCGCGCCGATGCCCCCGAAAAAGGTCAGCGGCACAGAAATCACCAGGGCGCAGGGACAGGAAATCACCAGGAACGTGAGGGCGCTGTGGAGCCATGCCTGCCATTCTCCCTGGAAAAACAAAGGCGGGATCAGGGCGATCAGCGCCGCTGCCAGCACTGCCAAAGGAGTATAAACCCGGGCAAAACGAGTGATGAACCGGTCCAGCCGCGCCTTCCTCTCCCCCGCTTCTTCGGTAAGCGTCAGGATCCGGGAAACGGTGGACTGCTGATAGCTGTGGGTCACCCGAATGCGCAAGGCAGCCTGCTGATTGATGCTGCCGCTGAGTACCGCATCCCCTGGCCCTGCCGGGCGGGGAAGGCTTTCGCCGGTAAGCGCTGCTGTATCCAGCATGGATTGCCCGCTGATCACCACCCCATCCAGGGGCACCCGATCCCCAGGCCGCACCAGGATCACACCATCCACAGGCACATCCTCCGGCTTAACGGAGCTAATTTTCCCTTCTTCCTCCAGCAGCGCTTCCTCCGGCCGGATATCCATCAGCTTAGCAATAGAATCCCGGCTGCGGTCCACCGCATAATTCTGGAACAGTTCCCCGACCTGAAACAGCAGCAGAACCGCCGTCCCTTCAGCATACTCTCCAATAACAAATGCTCCTGCCGCCGCCAAGGCCATCAGCAGCATTTCATCAAAGATTTCTCCCCGAAGGATATTTTTGCCCGCATTCAACAGCACCGGATAACCGGATACCAATGCGGCGGCCAGGAAAACCAGCAGCCGGGCCACGCCCGCCGCCGGAATAAACAGCCCCAGAATCATCAGTCCCCCGCCAACGCCAAGCCGCAGGATGGTCATTCTGTCCCATCCCGAAGAACCGTGCTGATGGCCGCAGCCCTGGGGATGCCCATGGCCATAATGGCCATGATCGTGTGCATGCCCGTGGCCGTGATGGGCCTCATTATGGCAGTGCCCGCAGTGACAACCCATACTATTCCCCCTTATTCACAAAGATGTTCCATGCCCATATTGATGATCGTGCGCACATGATCGTCCGCCAGAGCATAAAAAATGGTCTTTCCCTCCCTGCGGTATTTCACCAGCTTGGATTGCTTGAGCACCCGCAGCTGATGGGAAATGGCCGATTGGGTCATTCCCAGCAGCGCCGCAATATCGCATACGCATAATTCCGCCTCAAATAGGGCGTAAAGAATGCGGATGCGGGTGCTGTCCCCAAATACTTTATACAATTCCGCCAGATCATAGAGCATTTCCTCCCGAGGCATTTCCGCCGCCAAGGCCGCAATTTCCGCCCCATGGACATGATCCCCCCGACACAGAGGCCCTTCCGGATGATCACACATTTTCTTTCCTCCTTTCATATGAACAATTGTTCACATTTATTATATATCATTGAAATTATTTGTCAATGCCCTGGCATCCTTTTTTCACTCCGACGGAGAGAAAAACATAGCATGAAAGGGGATCATCCTCTCCCCCATTCCCCTGCGCAAGCGGGGACATGAACAGGAGTGTTGTTTATGACGGCTATTCAGCAGCCGGCACAGCCCGGTATCGGCACAGAAGCATTGCCTACCCCGTCCCTGCCCGACAATAATCAGCCCGCACAGCCGGGAGAAGGCAGCCAAGGCCTGCCCACCCCCTCCCTTCCGGACAGCAATCAGCCTGCTCAGCCCGGCGAGGGCAGCCAGGGCCTGCCCACTCCCTCTCTTCCCTCCCAGCCCAGCCGGCCGGTGATTCCCTTCAGCTGCCCCATCGGTTACCGCCAGGGAGTGGTGCGGAATAATCAGTCCTTTACCGATCTTTTGCTGGAATACGATGTATCCTTCAATGCCATGCGACGGGCCAATCCGTATCTGCCCACCACCCGCCTGGCCCCTGGCACGGTCTTCTGCGCTCCGCCCGTGGGCACCCGCAGGTTGTGCAGCAACGGGGGCAACAGCTATATTCTGAACCAGAATGAAACCCTGGATTCCCTGGCCGCCGCCTGGGGCATCGCGCCGGGCACACTGCTTCGGGCCAATCCCAATCTCGCCCCTGCGGATTTCATTCCCGGCCGGGTGATCTGCCTGCCCTGACTGCATATCATCACAAAAAGGACGAAGGCTGTTTCATGGCCTTCGTCCTTTAAATCGTTAACCAAGTCAACGATTTGCCAGGCTGAGACAAACCCTGCAAGTCAAGGCGGCAAGGCTGCAAAAAAGAGAGCTTACTTGGCGGTAAGTGACCGCATTTTGCTGCCGATGCCAACACAGAAAGCAAAAACGGCCGCCCATAGGCTGTCGTTTTTGCGTTTTCTGGGTTTGTCAGCGGGCTGAAGGACGAAGGATGTTTCATGGCCTTCGTCCTTCAGCATGTTATTCTTTTTTTCGCCTCACCGGCACCCACACGGCGGTATGATAATCGGGATCAGTCTTTTCCCCGTTCACGCAGTCATACCATTCCACATTGGCGTTGCCCCGAATTTCATACTCCGGATTGCCAGGCAGCCATTCGGTGAAGATTTTGGTGTTAAGGGCCTGCAGCGCCTGAGGAATCGGGCCGACGCAGTTAAACACCGCCCATTCCCCCCGGGGAAATTCATACAGCGTCATGCCCTCCGGCACCGGCCCTCCCGTATACCGGCCCGCCACCAGATAGCGGAATTGTCCTTCCCCTATATCGTCAATGCACACGCCGTATTCGCCGATGCAGTGATCCATGATGGCCTGCTCGTAAGGGTTCGCCGGGGCGTTGCCCGCATATACATGACTGGCATACTTTTCGCAGATTTCATCCCAAAACCTGGGAATCTCGGCATATGCGGTTTCGTTATCGAACCTCCGCTCAAAACCGATCACCTTGATGGGAAACATGGGGCTGATCCGATAATCCATATGGCTGCCTCCTTGAATGGAAAGATGAACGGCTACAGGGAGGAAGGACTTTGCCGGCGCCCCCGCCCGCACCTGGCTGGGCGTTACGCCGTGAAAGCGGACAAATGCCTTGGTAAAGCTTTCCGGCGTCTCATAGCAATAGCGAAGGGCAATATCGATGATCTTATCCTCCGTCCGCTGCAAATCCAGGGCCGCCTGATACAGCCGGCGGTTGCGGATGTATTCCCCCACGCCCCACCCCGTCATCAGGGAAAACCCCCTCTGCAGATAGAAGGGGGAAAGATAGGCCCGATCTGCCGCGTCCTGCACGGTAATGGGTGATTCCAGATGCTTTTCAATAAATTCAATGGCCGTACGAATGCCGGTAATCCATTCCATGATGCTCCCCCCTTTCCGACGTCGCAATCAGTATAGCGGAAAAATCAGCCCGCGTCCTGTCAGTTCCTGCCCGATTTTGTCCTGATCATACCATGGCCGGAGGAATAATGCAAACACATCAGTCCAAGCCGGAACGTTGGTAGAAAAAAAGCCGTCGCTGCGGCTTTTTCAGATATTGCTGTTGATTCTGTTTACTGCTGTTCCTTCAAAGGCCACTGCGAAAAATCCATCTGGCTGGTATGGGCAGCAATCAGTTCCGCCATTTCCCACACCTTCGCTTCCGGACTGAAATCCTCCATCATGCCGGTAAATACGCTGATCTTATACAAACGGCCATCCAGACCGGTAAGGGCGATGCCCGCCAATTCGCTGCTGGCACTGGGTGCCGTATTGCGGTAATAGAGAATGCTACCGTCTGCCCCTAAGAATTGTACATCCGCCGTCGCTTCAGCCTCAATCGTGGTTTTAAAATCCTCCCAGGTCATCACCTCAGGAGAAAACACGCGCAGCTGCAGGGTAATATCCCAATGATAGCCCACCAGGATGATGCCGGCCGCCTGTTCCTGGGCCGTCAACTGGGCAATTTCCAAATTCTCAGGAATGGGGAAGGTAACGCCGCCATTGGTATAACCCACATACATCCATTCATCGGGCAGCAGCTTTGCCTCCTCTGCAACGCAAGGAAGAGCCAACATACAAAGCGCCAGCAACAGAAGTATCCCTTTTTTCATCGTTCTTTCCTCCTTTTTCCATACTGTAGCATATGCCTCTGGAATTTACAAGAAAAAACAGCCGATTTCGTAAGAAACCGGCTGCATGGTGCACCATCAGGGACTCGAACCCGGGACACCCTGATTAAGAGTCAGGTGCTCTACCAACTGAGCTAATGGTGCATAGGGGGCTAAGCCTGCGGCATATCTCCCCTTGAAGCTGGAGCGGGTGATGGGAATCGAACCCACGTAGCCAGCTTGGAAGGCTGGAGCTCTGCCATTGAGCTACACCCGCAAATGGAGCGGTAGACGAGGCTCGGACTCGCGACCTCCACCTTGGCAAGGTGGCGCTCTACCAACTGAGCTACTACCGCATAAAGAAGGGGTGTTACTGGTGCGGACGAAGAGACTTGAACTCTTACGCCTCTCGGCACCAGATCCTAAGTCTGGCGCGTCTGCCATTCCGCCACGCCCGCGGATACCCATAAAGGGTGGTGACCCATCGGGGACTCGAACCC
>SVGR01000074.1 GCA_015056265.1 Clostridiales bacterium | reverse complement strand
AGAATATAGAAAGATACCAGGATACTTGGGCATTTGCGCGCAGAAAAAAACAAATGGTGATGTTTTTCAGTATGGAATAGGATGCAAGGCTTCTGACGTGGAAGATGTTCCTGAAGGGTTTGAGATTATACATATTCCGGAATATTCCTGGGCAGTATTCCGCTGTGTGGGACCATCACCAGATGCTATTCAGGCAATGTGGGATAGGATTTATAATGAATGGCTTCCAACAGCAGAGTATGAGTTGATTGCTGATTATTATATTGAGAATTATTTGCCTGGCAATCCAACAGCAATGGATTATGTAAGCGAAATCTGTATCCCAATAAAAAAGTAATTGATTTAGTTTATGAATAATTCGTTGAATTCCAAGTTTTTGAGTAGATGAAGATTCCCATTCCCATCATATGGGAGGCGCAATTATACGCACTGTTCCGGTGCATTGCGTTTCCACGGTTCGCAGGCTGAACTGATAAGCATACTGATCCATAAGCAAGCGAGCATCCGATTGTTGGATGCTCGCTTGTTCGCTATTGGATAAACTGTTCCTTAAGAACCCCCCTGCCATGCGGCCGTTTAATTTGTGCTTTCCATCCCGTTTCGAAAAATATTAAAAATATACTTCCGCCCCCTTCTTTTTCCTCATCAATTGCCAAATCTTCCCCCCGCGTCCAATTGCGCATAAAAGCCTTTGCCATGGAAAACCTATGGCTGACACCAGTCAAGGAGGCGCAAGCATCATGCGAGCAACAGGAATTGTACGCAGAATAGACGAACTGGGCCGGGTGGTTATCCCCAAGGAAATCCGCCGCACCCTGCGGATTCGGGAAGGCGACCCGCTGGAGATTTACACCGACCGGGATGGGGAAGTGATTTTGAAAAAGTATTCCCCCATTGGCGAAATGTCATCCTTCGCCAAGGATTACACTGAATCCCTCTTCCGCTCTCTGGGGCACATTGCCTGCATCGTGGACAGGGACCAGGTGGTAGCGGCTAGCGGCGTCAACAAAAAGGAGCTGTGGGATAAGCCCATCAGCCCCGATCTGGAAAGCGCCATTCAAAACCGCCAGACCATGACCCTCAACCGCAACGGCGGCGGCAAAATCGTTCCCATCACCAATGAAGAGGACGTATCCGGCTACACCGCCCAGGTGGTATCCCCCATCATTGCGGACGGCGAAGCCATTGGCGCCGTGCTGCTGCTCTCCCGGGAGCAGGGTGCCCGCATGGGCGATACGGAAGTGAAAGTGGCGGAAACCGCCGCCGGTATCGTTGGCCGTCAGATGGAACAGTAATCCATCCCATTCCGCTTTCAAGCCTGCTTGAGAGCGGTTTTTTCCGTTCATCCCCTGCTGATTTGCCAGACGGCCTCCAGCAGCCCATCCACATCCTGCTGGGTATTATAGGGCCCCAGGCTAGCCCGGATGGTGCCCGATTCCAACGTGTTCAGCCAAGCGTGGAGTGCCGGAGCACAATGCAGCCCACTGCGCAATGCCAGGCGGCGATCGCTGAGCATATCGACCGCCTGACCGCTGTCCATGCCCGCAATATTGAAACTGACCACCGCTACCTTAGGCACACGAGGCGCACCGTACACCTGCACCCCTGCCATATTCATCAATCCCTGCCGCATCCGCTCGCCCAAATAATGCTCATATTCCCCGATGGCCCCCTGATGACGCAGCACAAATTTGATTCCTTGGATCAAACCTGCAATCCCCGGCAAATTAGCCGTGCCGCTCTCCAGACGATCCGGCAGCATATCCGGCTGGCGCATGCTTTCCGAAGCCGATCCCGTGCCCCCTTTCCGAAAGGGGCGCAGATTGATCCCCGGCCGCACGTACAAAATCCCTGTGCCCATTGGTCCGAGCAATCCTTTATGCCCCGGCATAGCAATCAAATCAGCAGAAATGCCGCTGAGAGCCTCTGTGCCCGCTGTTTGTGCGGCATCCAATAAGAGGGGTATCCCTTGTTTATGACAGGCCTCAGCAATCTCTCTGGCCGGCTGAATGACCCCCGTCACATTGCTGGCGTGACAAAGCACCATCAGCTTTGTATTCGGCGTGACAGCACCTCCCACTGTGTCCGGATTGATCCTACCCTCGGCGTCCGGCGCCAGCATTTTGATGCGGATTTCTCCCCTATCCTGATATCCCATCAGCGGACGCATCACTGCATTGTGCTCCCCATGGGATACCAATACCTCATCCCCCCGGCAAAGCAGCCCGCTGAGCGCCATATTGATTGCATCTGTGCAGTTAAGGCAAAAAATGATCCGCTCCGGATGCTGCACCCCCAAATAGCGGGCTGCCAATTCCCGGCAATATGCCATGATCCTACCCCCGGCAAGTGCCCCTTTATGCCCCGCCCGGCCGGGATTTCCCCCGATCTTTTCCATTACTCCGGTCACCGCCTGGATGACCTCCGGCGGTTTGGGATAGGTGGTGGCCGCATTATCCAGATAAATCATGGCGTTTCCTCCCCGATAGGCTGCACCCAGCCCCGCTCATTGCCATAGAATATATGAGGAAGGGAGGCATTTGATGATGACCCAGGAAACATTCGGCATTGGCGCATTCCGCTCCCGGCAGCAGGTAATGCGCTTTGACAGCAGCCTTCGCAGGGCCGGCATCCATGCCCAGGTGATTTCTACCCCCCGGGATGTATCGGTGGGCTGCGGGCTGTCGGTACGCTTTGACCTTAAGGACAGCCAGCAGGTACTGGACGTCTATCAGCGCACACGGCCCGGCAATCTGATCGGCTTTTACCAGGTGGTGCGGGAGGGAAACGGCCGGCCCCTGATCACCCCATTGTAAAGCTTTTCGGCCCCTTCCGCCCGTCGGTGGGGGCCTTTTACCGGCTTGCTTGCATTTATCCGGCATATGCAATATAATGTTTTCAGCAAATAGTTCTCCGCGCCGTCATCCACCGACGGCGTAACATGTCGAGGGAGGCGTCATCATGACCGACGAACAGCTGCAGCTGTTATGCAATTGGATCAGGGAAAACGGCGATCATAAGATTTCCTGGCTGGAAAAGGAAGCCGTCAAGCTGGCCCTGAATAAAGCAAAAACCGTAAACGACCTTTTGGAAATGGCTGTGAACGCCCTGCCGAAAAACATATGAACGGAGGAAATACCCATGCTGAAATCACTGCTTGAAAGCCGTCATCTGCCGCCGCTGCCGGAAGAGAATCCCCGTCAGACCATGCTGTCCCTGCTGGCACGGGAAGTGTACGGCGTTTCCCCCGCCGCCCCTGATGCCATTCATGCCCATATTGAATCGGATGAACCTGCATTTGGCGGAAAGGCCCGTCTCCGGCGCATCCGCATCTCATTTGATACCCCGGCCATCCCCTTTTCCTTTCCCTATATGCTGCTAACCCCTGCAGATGGACGGGCCCATCCGGCCTTCGCTGCCATCAACTTTGAGCCTGCCATTCCCCATAAATACCTGCCTGCAGAAGAAATCATCGATCACGGCTATGCCCTGGCTTGCCTGTACTACCAGGATATAACCAGCGACAGCGGGGAATGGGACGGACTGGCCATGTGCTATCCCCGGAATGAAAACACAGGGTGGGGCAAAATCGGCATGTGGGCATTTGCCCTGAGCCGGGTGATGGATGATCTGCAAACCCGTCCGGAAATCGATGGAAAGCGGATATGCGTCACCGGCCATTCCCGCCTGGGTAAAACCGCCCTGTGGTGCGCCGCCCAGGACGAACGATTCTCCATGGCAGTATCCAATGATTCCGGATGCGCAGGGGCTGCCCTGGCCCGAGGAAATACCGGGGAACGGGTGCGGAACATCGTTACCCGCTTCCCCTATTGGTTCTGCGGCAATTATGCTGCCTGGGCAGACAGGGAAGCGGAGATGCCCTTCGATCAGCATATGCTGCTGGCCCTTCTTGCCCCACGGCGGCTCTATGTTTCCTCTGCCCGGGAGGATGCCTGGGCCCATCCGGAAAATGAATTTCTCTCCTGCGTGGCTGCAAGCGATGCATGGAGAGCATGCGGCTTGGAAGGCCTTTCCACCCCGGATTCCATGCCCCAGGATCTATCCCCCCTCCATCGGGGCCATATCGGCTATCATATCCGTCCCTTTGGCCATTTCTTCAGCCGCACCGATTGGTTGATGCATATGGCCTACCGGGATATGCATCGCGTATAATTTTTTCTTTTTCCTTCTTCATTCCACATTGAAAAATTCCTGCAAATCGCATATAATGATACACGGATTTTCAATTAAAGGAGCTTCTATTATGCACATTACCAAGGATATTTTTCATGTTGGGGTCAATGATCATCAGTTGGACCTCTTTGAAGGCCAGTATCCCGTGCCCAACGGCATGGCCTATAATTCCTACATCATTGCAGATGAAAAAATTGCCGTTATGGATGCTGTGGAGACTCGCTTCTCCCAGCAGTGGCTGGATCAGATCCGCACCATTCTTGGGGATCGCACCCCGGATTATCTGATCGTTCAGCATATGGAGCCGGATCACTCCTCCAGCATTTTTGCCTTTATGCAGGCCTTCCCCGGGGCCATCATCGTCGCATCCAAGAAGGCCTTTCCCATGATGCAGCAATTCTATGGCACCGATTTTAGCGAGCGGCGGGTGATCGTGGACGAAGGGAATACGTTGTCCCTGGGTGCCCATACCCTTACCTTCTTCACCGCCCCTATGGTGCACTGGCCCGAAGTAATCCTCACCTACGATCAGACGGCAGAAGTGCTCTTTTCCGCCGACGCCTTCGGCAAATTCGGCGCGCTGGATGTGGAGGACGATTGGGCCTGCGAAGCGCGCCGGTATTACTTTGGTATCGTGGGAAAATTCGGTCCCCAGGTGCTGGCTCTGTTCAAGAAGCTGGAAGGGGCTGCGCTGCAGGCCATCTGCCCCCTCCACGGCCCGGTCCTTACCGAAAACCTGGACTATTATCTGGAAAAGTATCAGCTGTGGGCCAGCTATGAGGCAGAAGATGACGGCGTCACCATCGCCTGCGCCTCCATCTACGGCCACACCATGGAAGCTGCCCGGCTGCTGAAGGAAAAGCTGGAGGCCCTGGGTTGCCCCCGTGTGGCCCTCCATGATCTGGCCCGGAACGATGTGTTCGAAGCTGTGGAAGATGCCTTCCGCCATGGCACGCTGGTGCTGGCCGCCTCCAGCTATAACGGCGATGTTTTCCCCTTCATGCGGGACTTCATCCAACACCTTACGCATCGCAATTATCAAAACCGCACCGTGGCCCTCATCGAAAACGGCACCTGGGGGCCCACTGCCGGAAAAACCATGATGAAACTGCTGGAGGGAAGCAAAAACCTTTCCATGCCTCATCCCATGGTTACCATTCGTTCCGCTCTCAACGCCCAAAGCACGCAAGCCATTGAGGAGCTGGCTCTGGCCATTTGGCCCTGCTGATTCTGTTTATTCCGCCGCAGCCTCCGCGCTGCGGTTTTTTTCTCTTTTTATGCAACAAATCCCCTCTTTTGTGTGTCATCATTACGAAAACATTTGGCACACCTGTGCAGAAAGAAGGACACTATGAGAAAACAATTACTGACGCTGCTGATATCTTTGTTCCTGTTGGGATGCACCGCCGCCCAGGCTGATACGCTGCCGCCGGATCTGATTCAGTTTTGTCAAATTTATTCTTTTTCCGGCAGTAATTATCAGGATTACCTGGAATTTCATCTTCCGGATGGCAATCAATACGGCTTTATCCTCCACGAAGGAGGGTACAGCATTTCTGGCTTCAAAAAAGAAGCCGGGGCATGGCAGATGCAATCCAGCGGACAGAGCATCGGAGATTACGATCCCGGCTTCCTGCGCCGGCATGATACAAAAACACCCCGGCCCGATGGATCCCTCTATCCCGATGATCTGGGGTTTGACTTTGTAAGCAGCCGTTCGGGAGCAACGGACAGCTATCATTATGACGGGCAGTATTTCTCCATCTCCGGATGGTTTCATCCCGCCTACGAAGGCCATGTGATGGTAAAAGGCCTGAGCCTGGAATACTATCCTTTGGGCAGCGCCGTCCCTGAATTCACCATCACCGCCGGGGATGAAGAGACGCTTTCAAACTGGCTCTTTGAACGTCCCCTCACCCCGGATGACGCCAAGCAATACGCCTCCTTTCAGAAAAGCGCCATTGCCGGCCGCTATCCCGGTTATACCCTGTACTCCTATTCCGTTTCCTCCATCGGGCGGCTGCTGGCTGACACGCTGTACATGAAAATTGAGAATGGAATGCTATATATAAAAGCGGTGGGCTTTGACCCTGAAGCCGCGCCTGCGGAAAGGGATCTGATCCCTGTACCCCTGTCGAAAGATGTGCTGGCCCTGGGGGAAGAACAGATCATTGCCCATTTTCAGCAAAACGGGGAATGGTTCCTCGCCCAGCTTTCTCCCATGCCCTTTGATCGGGAAATACTTTCCCTGAAAGGGAATCTAATCGATTTTGATATCCAGCAAAACTGCCTGATCATCCTTACCGAGGAGGATTCCGGACGGTATCTTTCCGTTATCACCCGGGATGAACAGGGGAATTATCTGACGAAAACTACCGGAACCCTGCCCCAAACCACCTATCTGGATACCTTTCACGCCGGAGACGGAGATATCCAGTTGGAGTGGGATCAACAGCGCCGTCAGGCAGGCTATACCCTCTCTTCCAAGGGAGATTGGCAGCTTTCCTGGGTAATGAGCAGCGATGAAAACGGCAGCTTTGATTACAGCGTTTCCTTTTATCAGGTGCGGCTGAATGATGAGCAGCGCTTCATCGGTTCCCTGCGGGGCCTGAACCTTTGGGATACCGATCTGGAAGCATTGCCGAAGAATGAAAAAGAGTTGAAAGCCGCCCTGGATCGCACCGGCTGGGCCGTCGTCCATAATCCCGATCCTGCCGACCGGCTGCATCTGCGGGAAAAAGCGGATAAATCCTCCGCTTCCCTGGGCAAATTCTATAACGGCACCCCAGTGCAGGTGCTGAAAAAACAGGGGGATTGGTATCAGGTGCGCATTGGGCAATCCGCCCTTACCGGCTGGATGATGAAAAAATACCTGGCTGAAGGGGAAAAGATGGACGCCGTCCGTCCTGCTTTCCCCGATCTTGTTCCCAAGGATGCCTATTATGATCATCCTGATCTGCCCGATATCAGCTATGATCTGATCGGCATATATCAGGAAACCCAGTTTATTCTGCTCAACCAGGACGGGGAGATCTCCCTGGCGCCCATGAATTGGTTCTTCCCCGGGAACGGCTGACAAAAACGAATTAAATACAGGGCCGGAGGGCGTTTCATGCCTCCGGCCCTTGACTTTTTTTCGCAATTCAACTATAAATAAATTGAATAACAGCATTTGAAAGGATGAATGGATGATGGATACCGTCCGTCTGGGCCGCACCGGCCTGATCGTCAACAAAAACGGTTTTGGGGCGCTGCCCGTGCAACGGATTTCCAAGGATGAAGGCGCCCGGCTGCTGCGCAAGGCCTATGAACAGGGCGTCAATTATTTTGATACCGCAAGGGCCTATTCTGACAGTGAAGAAAAAATGGGGATGGGACTTTCCGATGTGCGGGATCAGATTATTATTGCCACGAAAACCCATCATTTTACGGTGGAAGGTTTTTGGAATGATCTGAAAACCAGCCTGAAAACCCTGAAAACCGATCATATCGATATCTATCAATTCCACAATCCTGCTTTCTGTCCCAAGCCCGGGGATGGATCCGGATTATACGAAGCCATGCTGGAGGCCAAGAAAACGGGCCTGATCCGCTTCATTGGCTTTACCAACCATCGCCTTGCCCTGGCCAGGGAAGCAGTGGAATCCGGGCTGTATGACACCCTGCAGTTCCCCCTCTCCTATCTGGCAAGTGAAAAGGAAATTGAATTGGTAAAGCTTTGCCAGGAAAGGGACGTGGGCTTCATCTGCATGAAGGCCCTGGCAGGCGGCCTGATCCGCCGTTCCGATGCCGCCTACGCCTTCCTCAATCAATATCCCGTGCTGCCCATCTGGGGTATCCAAAAAGAAAGTGAACTGGATGAATTCTTATCCTATCAGGAAAAAACGCCGGTCATGAATGATGAAATGATGGCTTTCATCGAAAAGGAGCGCACCGAGCTGGTAGGCGATTTCTGCCGTGGCTGTGGCTATTGCCAGCCCTGCCCCGCCGGCATTGAAATTGAAAACTGCGCCCGCACTTCCCTGCTGCTGCGCCGTGCCCCTACCGCCAATCTGGTAAATGAAGCAGGCATTGCCAAGATGATGAAGATCAAGGAGTGCATCCACTGCAATCAGTGTGCCTCCCGCTGTCCCTACGGCCTCAATACCCCTGCGTTGCTGCAAAAGAATCTGGAAGATTTCCTGGCCTATATCAACCGCTAAAGGAGCATGACATGGCGTTGAAAGCAATTTTGTTTGATCTGGACGGCACGCTGCTCTCCATGGATCAGGATGCCTTTATCCGCCTGTATTTTCAGGCCCTGTGCGCCCATCTGGCCCCTCGCGGCTATGACCCTCAGGGGGTGATCAACGCGGTGCAAACCGGCATCGGCGCCATGGTGCAGAATACCGGGGAGCGCAAAAATGAACCGGTGTTCTGGGACGCTTACCGCCGTCAGACCGGCCGAGACGCCCAAACGGATCTGCCTCTCTTTGAGGAATACTATCAAAACCATTTTGTTCAGACCCGCGCCTCCTGCGGCGTCATGCCCGGAGCAACGGAATGTATTCGGCATCTGAAAGCCCAGGGCTTCCGGCTGGTACTGGCCACCAATCCCATCTTCCCCGCCGCGGCCACCCTGCAGCGGATTCAATGGGCGGGACTGTGCCCGGAGGATTTTGAATGGATCACCACCTATGAGAATTCCCGTTTCTGCAAGCCCAATCCCGATTATTACCGGCAGCTTGCAAAGGATTTGCAGCTGCAGCCGGAGGAATGCCTGATGGCGGGCAATGACGCCCTGGAAGATATGATCGCCCAGAAAACCGGCATGAAGGTTTTCCTCCTCACCAAAGGGCTGCTGAACAAAAAGAATCTGGATATCCATCCCTATCCCCAAGGGGATTTTGACGATCTGAAGCGCTACATCACATCGCTGACCGAATAACGCTTGACATCCACATGGGTATCACCATGCAAACCCCTCCGCAGACTTGTGTTCTATGCGGAGGGGCTTTCTATGGCGTATTATTTCATCAGCTTCACCAGCACCGCCTTCTGGGCATGGAGCCGGTTTTCTGCCTCATCAAAAATCTCATTGGCGTGTGCTTCAAATACCTTAGCCGTGATTTCCTCGTCCCGATGGGCGGGCAGGCAATGCATCACCATGGCGTCAGCCCGGGCAACGGCCATCACATCATCATTGATCTGATACCCCTGGAAGGCGGCTTCCCGAATAGCCTTTTCATCCTCCTGGCCCATGGACGCCCACACGTCGGTGTAGAGCACATCGGCATCCCGGGCGGCAGAAATCACATCCTCGGTGCAGGTAAATTTTCCATTTTCCCTGGCCCAAGCCATGAGCGCTGTATCGGGTTCGTATCCCTTGGGGCAGGCGATAGCCACCTCCATCCCCATCAGAATACCGCCTGCGATCAGGGAATTGGCCATGTTGTTGCCGTCGCCCACGAAGCAAAGCTTGAGGCCATCTGTCCTTCCCTTGTATTCCCGAATGGTCATCAGATCGGCCAATACCTGGCATGGATGGGCATAATCAGTCAGCCCATTGATGATGGGAATAGAGCCGTATTCTGCCAATGCTTCCACTTCCGCCTGTTCAAAAGTGCGGATCATAATACCATCCAGATACCGGGACAACACCCGGGCAGTATCCTGAATGGGCTCGCCCCGGCCGATCTGCAAATCCCGGGGGGATAAAAACAAGGCGCTGCCCCCCAGCTGATACATGCCCACTTCAAAAGATACCCGGGTGCGGGTGGAAGATTTCTGGAAAATCATGCCCAGGGTTTTGCCCGCCAGATGAGGATGGGCAATACCATTTTTCTTTTCATATTTCAATTGATCGGCAAGATCCAGAATTTCAGTAATCTCCCGCCGGGAAAGATCCTGCAGTTTTAATAAATGCTTCATGGCGGCTTCTCCTTGCATAGAATCGATACGGCTTATTGTAGGGGGGAAATGCATCTTCTGTCAAGAAAACCATAGGTTATATACAGAAAAAATACCGCCCCGAGAGGCGGTAAGAAAGGCAGCACCCGTTCACTCTGCATCATCCGGCTGAACAAGGCCCCGATACAGAGCAATTTCGTACACGCCCTGGGCCATGCCCTCCGCCAGCATCTGCTGGTATTCCGGGGTGGCCAGCTTGATATCTTCTTCGGAATTGGACATATAGCCCATTTCCACCAGGAAGCAAATCATCTTGGCCCAATTATTTCCCACAAACTGATCATTGATATGCACCATGCCGGTGGAATCCTTCATGGCATAGCCCAGCCGCTCCTTCATGGCAATCAGCAGCAGATTGCCCATATGCCGGTAGGTATCGGGATCCGCTACCGCCCTGGCATAATCAGAATTGCGGGGCCCATAGATAGAAAGGCCTTGCTTCTTCTGGTCGGCCCGGGTGTCACAATGCAGCCGCAGCATAATATCCGCCCCGCCTTCCTCGGCAGCGGCGCAGCGCTCCAGATTGGATAGCGCATTGTAAGGCTCATTCCGGGTCATTACCACCGTTGCCCCCTGACGGAGCAGTTCGTCCCGCAGCTTCACTGCCGTTTCCATGGTGACAATGTATTCCTTCCGCAAGGTCACCCTCCCCTGGGCCATGCCGGAGGTACCAGAGGTATACCCCTCCAGCCCGGGGCCAAGGGGCTCCCGTGCCGGCTTGCCGTTTTCCTGATGGCCGGGGTCGATGGCCACGGTGACGCCGGTCAAACGTCCAGGCTGTCCTTCCGGTGCGGCAGGCATTTCATATCCCTTGCGCACCGTCTTTTCCCCCAGCACGGTCCCCTTCCCCGATTGCACCTGGACGGTGGAAAGGGTACGTGCATAAGTCATAGGCAGAATGATTTCCCCGGAAAACAGGCCGTTTTCATCTGGATAAACGGGCATTTTTCCACTTTCCTGTTTGTTTCGGTAATAGAGCATCAGATAATCGCATTCCGGGGCAGAGAAGGAATATTCAAATCCCCGAAGGGTCTCTGTAAGCGCAAAATCCTTCACCTTGGCATGAGAATCCCCAGCAGGGGCCTGATAATCAGCAGCGGCGAACAGATCAATTTCACTTCCGCCAGTTTTT
>SVGR01000073.1 GCA_015056265.1 Clostridiales bacterium | reverse complement strand
TAAGGCAAAACTCAAGGGCTTGCCTCCTGCTCTTCACAGATCGCATGCCCTTGTTGCTTAGGTCTTTTTCTTCTGTCTAACTTTTGGGGGTCACTTCACAAGCTTTCTCCTTCGGCGTTTTTCTCGTCTTCCCGGATGCCAGGCATCCGGCAGGCAGCAGAAGGCCGCCCTGCCCGTGGAGCCGACGGCTGTCGTTCCCGTTCTTTTGCCTCATCGGGGAATTTGTTAGTTAATTAAGTTTTCTCCGTCCGAGGGATAGGTCCAGGGGCAGTGCCCCTGGTGAGGGGGCAGCAGATGCCTCCGGTTTATTCTTGCTAGGGCGCAGGGAACGGCAGTTCTTCCCGCTGCTTATTTCAGGAACAGCTCAATGACGGGCACCAGCACATCGGGCTTGATCACCGGCAGATTCAGCACCAGCAGATCATCGCCCTTGGCGGCGCCCTCGCTGAAATGATCCACTTTACCTTCAGTCATCAAGATTTCGCTGCCGTCGTGGAGGAACTGGGCGTAGTCCACCTTGCCGGCCAGACCGCGGAGCAGAAGATGCCCGAAGGGATAGGCAAAGAGGTGAAGGTAGAGGCGTTTTCCGTCCTGGCTCTGGGTGAAACGGCAATCAGGGGGGAGGCAGGAAAGCAGATCCGGCTCTGCCATGGTGCAGTTATGGATGGAGCGGCTGTTACCGTGCATCCAGTCCGCAAAGGCGTTAAGGGCGGCTTTTGCCCGGCTATCAAATTCGCCCCGGGCATTGGGCCCTACGTTCATGAGCAGATTGCCGCCGCATGATACGGTATTGACCAGCATCCGGATCAGCATTTCCGGGGATTTCCAGCTGGTTTCATCCCGATGATAGCCCCAGGAGCCGGAAAAGGTCTGGCAGGCCTCCCAGGTGACCAGTTCTCCTGTTTCCTTATGGCGCACCCATTCGGTAACCTGGTACTGCTCCGGGGTCCATAGATCCTGTTCAATATCCGCCCGGTTATCGATGATAATGCCGGGCTGCAATTCTCTTGCCAGGGCGATGAGCTTTTCGCTTTCCCAATCCTGGCGGCCCTTCCCCTTCATCCAGGGCTTCACCTTTTCCCCGTTGGAATTGGGATAGGACCAGTCAAACCACAGGATATCAATTTTGCCGTAGATGGTGAGCAATTCCCGCACCTGATCCCGCATATACCGGGCGTAGATGGCCATATCCCGGCCGATATTCTGCTGCTCGGCGTCAGGGTCATCCCGGCGGGGATGAATGTAATCGATGGTGAAATGGGGATGATGCCAGTCGATCAGGGAATAGTAAAAGCCGATGCGGATGCCCTCCGCACGGAAGGCGTCTACAAATTCCCGCAGCAGATCCCGCCCAGCGGGGGTATTGGTGCATTTATAATCGGTGTATTGGCTGTCGAACATGCAGAAGCCTTCATGATGCTTGGTGGTGAAGACGGCATACTTCATGCCGGCGGCCTTCGCCATTTTGGCCCATTCCCTGGGATCGTACAGATCGGGATCGAAATACTTGAAATATTGATCGTATTTATCTTCGGTGATGCGTTCCCGGCACTTGATCCATTCGTGACGGGCGGGCATGGCATACAGCCCCCAGTGGATGAACATGCCGAACCTGGCGGAACGGAACCATTCCGTATCCCCAGGCGTTTGACGGATCTGATAAGAGGACATGGGACACACTCCTTTCACGGGCAGATGAGGAAGCATTCTTGCTGCATTATGGGATTATACTTCCTCCCAAATGCGGCGGGCATTGCGCATACTTACGCTGGAGGCGTATTTGGCCTCCTCCAGGCCCTCAAATTCGATGACGATATCCCCATCGTATCCGGCGTGCTTGAGTGCGCCCAGGGTTTCATAGATGTCCAGATCTCCTTGGGCCAGGATGGCGCCCCGTAGATACCGGCCGCCCCGGGAGCGGAACCAGCTGCCGGCGCAATCGAATTGGGTGCTGTCCCCGGGATCCCGGGTGCGGATGTAGAAATCCTTAAGGTGCACCATCTTGGTGATGGGGGCCAGCGTTCGGGCGGCGATGGAGGCATCCTCATCCACGCAGACGATATTACCCGTATCCAGCAGCAGCCCGTAATTGTTATCATTTACGGCGTCCAGGATACGCTGCACCCGATCCACGCCGTTGGCAAAGAAACCGTGGTTTTCGATGAGGATCTGAACGCCTGCACGTCTGCCGTGATCGCACAGCCGTTTTGCCGCCCCGGCCATAACGGGCAGCCAGCGGTCAAAATCCCGGAGGGTGTTCTGGGCCTGGGGCCGCCGGAAAGCACATACGTCGGAACGCATCCGGGGCACGCCCAACTCGGCGGCGATATCGATTTCATGGCAGATGCGGGCGATTTCCTGTTCCAGGGCGTCCTCCTCTTTGCAGAAATCTGCCAGCACCGAATAGTTGCACAGGGAAATGCCGGCGTCTTTTGCCTGGATTTTCACGTTTTTGATGGCTTCCAGATCGATTTTTCCGGTAACGGGATCATCGAAACGGAAGGCAAAGGGAACCAATTCCATACACTGGGCCCCCTGTGCTGCGGCAAAATCCATGACCTGGCCCAGGGTCATCCGGCCGGATTCAATTTCTCTGTCCAGGGAATAGGAACTCAAACCAATACGCATGCAAGCATCCTCCGTTATTTGTATTGCGGGCGTTATGAAAATGGGATAATTCACCGCATGATTCATGGCTGCATACAGCATACGGGAAAAGGAGAGAAATGTCAATAGAATCCCTCCGGCTGACAAGGGAATCACCGGTACTTTCCTGCGCGCATTGACAAGGGAAAGGCGTAATGATAAGATGATGTTAGCCATGAAGGAGCAAATAAAAGCAGCGGCGGCCATCGCCCACCGGTGGATGGATGCGGTTGAACCGAGGGGGAAGAAGTGTGGAATACGGCTTTGTCACCATGGCAGATGGGAGCCAAAGAAAGGTTTCCCGGCTGGTGCTGGGCGCAGCCCGGTTTGGCGGGGAGGTAATGGAGGATACGGCCTTCCGCCTGATGGACCGGTATTTTGAAAGGGGCGGCAATGCCCTGGATACTGCCCGGGTATACGGCCAGTGGCTGCCCGGGGGAAAGGGCACCAGTGAATGCACCGTGGGCCGGTGGATCCGTTCCCGGGGCGTGGAAAAAGAGATCTTTCTCATCACGAAGGGCGGCCATCCGCCCCTGAGCGATCTGCATATGTCCCGCCTGTCCCCGGAAGAAGTGCAATCCGATATGGAAATGAGCCTGGAGGCCCTGGGGGTATCGGCGGTGGATTTGTACTTTCTTCACAGGGATGATGTGCGTTTGCCCGTGACAGGTATCATGGATACCCTGCACGAATTGGCAGCAGCGGGAAAGGCCCGATCCATCGGCGCCTCCAACTGGCGGGTGCGGCGCATTAAAGAAGCCAATGCCTATGCGCTGGCCCAGGGAAAAACGCCCTTTACTGCCACCCAGATTCAGTGGAGCTACGGGGATTTTTCCAGGGCTGTGGGGGATGATACATTGGTTGGCATGGATGATGGGGAAATGCAGGGCTACCGGCAGATGAACCTTTCGGTGATGGCTTATTCCAGTCAGGCTGGGGGCGTGTTTTTCTGTGGGTACAAGCCGGATTTATCCGATGCAGCCCCCAAACATATGCCCTATGTGACGGAAGAAAACATTCGAAGATATGGAGAATTGCTGAACCGCTGCCGGAAAGAAAGGGGCATGACGCCGGAACGGGTGGTATTGGAGCATATCACCCACCATCCCCTCCTTTCCGGGTATGCACTGATCGGTCCCTCCCGGATGGAGCAATTGGATCAGGCGCTGGCGGCGGCCAATCCAATGGAAAAAGAAGCATGACGGTATAAAATACCCTCCTTTTGCATAAGCATGGGCAGAAGCAAGAGGAGGGATTCTTTTTATGGATATGCAGTTTGTGATGGATCGCATGGAAACGGAACAGGTATTTTCTGCCCGGCCCACCCAGGCGGTGGTAGAGGCGGAGGTGACGCTGCCGGGAGGCTTGAGGGAGGAGGCCAGGGTATATTATGCCGATGCCACGCTGGCCCTGGGCCATGGGGAAATGACGGGCAACCGTATCCAGGCTGATGGGCGGGTCACATTTCATGTGCTTTACGGCCAGGGGGATCTTTCCAAAGTATCGGTGCTGGAAACGGCCGCAGATTTTTCTCAGGCATTGCCCCTGAAGGAGGAAAACACCCAGCAGGCGTCGCTGCTGGTGCGGCCTCGGGGAGAGGTGCAGCATGTGAGCGCCAAGGTGTTCAACGGCCGGTTGCTGCTGCAGGCCATCGTTCAATTGCGGGCGGAGGCCATGGCCCCCCGCACGCTCTCCTATGTGCGGGATGTCGCTGGGGCGGAGGGCATTGAAAAGGCCATGCAGACCCTGGCCATCCAGCGGGCAGTGGGCGAGGGGGAAGGGCAGACGCTGCTGCGGGAGGAATTTGAGCTTTCAGATGTGTTGCAGATTCGGGATACCCTCTATGCTACCGGCAGCGCAAAGGTGGAGGATATTCTGGGAGGGCAGGACGGCAAGGCTACAGTAACTGGGGTGATCCAACTGCAGGCCTATCATACTGCCGGTATGCCGGGGCGCCCCCTGGTGTATACCCGCCATAGCATGCCCTTTGAACAGCAGGTGAATCTCACCGGCGCCCTGGGGGATGCCTTGGCGGCCCGCACCGCAGTAAAGGATGTGGCGGTGCTCTGCCAGGAGGGGGAGAACGGCAGCAAAATCATGCGGGCGGAGGTGCAGCTGTTTACGGAAATCACCGCCCTTGCGGATGGGAATGCGGAAATGATCCGGGATGTTTTCACCACCCAGGGCGATCAGGTGGAAACCCGCAGCCAGCAGGTGATCTATCGCACCGGCATGGTGCAGGAAACGGCGGCGGAGAGCGGGAAAACGGTGATGCTGCTGCCGGAAGGATCCCCTAGGGTGAAAACGGCGCTGCTGGGCTTTGTGCGGCCGGTACTGCTGAAGGCAGAAAAGCAGCAGGGAAAGCTGACGGCAGAGGGCATACTGGAAACGGCGCTGATCTATTTGACCGATGACAGCACCGTCCCCGTGGCCATCCAGCAGGAGGAGCCCTTCCGGGCGGTATTTTCTCTGGATGCAGAGCCGGAGGATGATCTTCAGCTGACAGCCCTGCAGGCGGAGGCAAGTCCGGTGACGGGGGATCGGGTGGAACTGAAATATATTCTGGAATTGCATGCGGAAGGGATGCGAAAGAGCGCGGCTCAGGTGATTGTAGACGCCCGGACGGTGGCAGCGGAGGAAGATCAAAAGGGCGTAACACTGTGCTTTTTGCAGCCTGGAGAAGGGCTGTGGGATGTGGCGCGGCGCTACCGTGTGCCCTTGCAGCAGCTGCAGCAGATGAACCCCGATGTGAAGGAAACGGCCGGCACCTGCGTCATTGCCTATAAACGGTGAAAAGCAGGGCAAGGAGCAGCGCCGCATTCCGCAGAAAGGCAGCGGTTCTTTCCGCCGGCGGCCAACGGCAGGCATTTGCGCAAATAACGGCGGATATGCAGGCGCTGCCCAGATGAAAAAATGCCCCGGGCAGGAGGCCTGCAGGGGAAAATAAACCGGAAAAGGCCAGAAAAAGCCATCCGGTGCTTAACGCAAAGAAAAGCCGTTCCGGCTTCATGTTCCGCTTGCGGGGATAGGGATAAATACCCCGGGGCAGAAAAAGGAATCCCGCCAGCGCCCACAGGCCCATCCCTGCCGCCCCGCCGCCCGCATGCTTTCCCAGGGAAAACAGCCAGATCACCGGCATGCCCCTGAGCATCCATTTGTGCATGCGGGCGGCTGATGGAATCATTCGGTGTATACCGTCAGCTGGCTGATCATTTCTTCCGCCTGGGCGGAGATGGCGCTGAGGGAGGTGGCGTCCTCCAGGGAATCGGCCAAGGCTTCGATGGAGCGCACCTGGGCGGGATCAGCCGTTACTGCCACGCCCTTGATGGATTGATCCACCGTACGAACCCGGGAAAGCACCATCTTCTTGATCCGGTCATCCGCCTGGCCCTGATACTGGGCGGTGAATTCCAGGCCCACCAGAGCGGTATCGCCGGTGGCTACCACATAAGCGTCATCTACTTCAGAGAGCATTTCTAGGGCGTCCTCCATGGCATCGGAAAGGCGCTTGGCGTCCTCCAGGCTGGCGATGCCGCCGGCGCCCATATCGGGCGCGGCGGTGCCGTTGGGAGATGCGGAGGGAATCAGCCCGGGCATCAGATTATCGATGCCGTCGGTGATATCATCGGTGATGTTGGGGGACGCCTGGGGCGTCATCATAGGGGCACCAGGGGTGGGAGAAGCCAGCGTGTCCGCATTGCTGGCGCAACCGGTGAGCAGCGCCGCTGCAAGAGTCAGCAGCGCCATGAGCATCCAAAGCTTTTTCAATGCAATCGCCTCCTCGCAGCTATTGTGTGCAGGGAGGCGATTGATTATTGATGGAAAAAATGCGATGAAAAACAAAAAAACGGAATCGTTTGTTTCGGAGGGATGAGGATGGAGAATTTCCTCGCCGCAATACCTCCTTTGCTCTTTGCTGGGAAAGCGGATGACAGGCCGATTGCTTCTCACAGGGAAAGCAGATGATAGGAAGCTGATCAGCCATATCCAGAAGCAGTTTTCTTGGGGAGGGCGCGAGAGGGGCTTTCTTTTGAAAAAGAAAGCCCCTCTCGCAATACTATCCTCTATCACTTATACAGCGTGCAGCCGCCGATGAATTCCCTGAGGAGGGAGAGGGGCGGTATTTCCCGCAGGGACTCGTCTGTGGCGGGAAGGATATAGTGCAGAATTTTCAGCAGCCGCCGGGAACTGAGATAGTGGGGGGAATCCGGCGGGATATTTTTCAATAGCTCATAGGCATAGATTTTCAACACCGGCAGTTCATAATGCAGGGCGGAATTGAAGACGAAATCCGCCTGCTCCTGATAGGGGAAGATCCATTTTTCTTCGCCCCGGCGCACGCTGTTCCACATATCCAGGGTTTCCTCCGGGGGTGTATTGCGGAAGTGATGATCCCGGACGATGCGGCGCAAAAGCCTGGCGTCGGTGGTGCGGATGCGGTTGTGATGATCCAGATTCAGGCAGGTGAGCTGGCTGATATAGATCGTGGCGATGAGGGCGGGGTCAAATCCATCGTGCAGGGCAGGGTTCAGGCCGTGAATGCCCTCCAGAATCAGGGGCTGATCGGGGGCAAGCCTCAGAGGATAGCCCTCCTTTGCCCGCTTACTGACGGTGAAATCGAAACGGGGCATAATGGTTTCCTTGCCGGAAAGCAGATCGGAAAGGCATTTGCGCAGCAGAGGCACATCCAGGGCGGAAAGGGCCTCCAAATCAGGCTTGCCATCCGCTTCCAGGGGCAAAAGATCCCGGTCCAGATAGAAATCATCCAGGGAGATCAATACGGGATGCAGTCCCAATACCCGCAGATGGATGCATAGCCGATTGGAAAAAGTGGTTTTACCGCTGGAGGAGGGCCCGGCTACAAAGATCGCCCGGGCGCCCCTGGCGGCAATGCCATCGGCAATATCGCCGATGGATTTATCGTGCAGCGCCTCATTCACCCGGATGAAATCGTTCAGCCGGCCGCCCACGGTCATATCGTTTACATCGGCGGCATTCATGCAGCCCAGGATATCGCACCACCGATTGGACTGGCGGAAGGTGGCCAGGATATTGGGCCGGGAAATGAAGGGGGCGGGCAGGGAAGGATCCTGGGGAGAGGGCATTTGCAGCACCATGCCCGGATCATGCAGCAGCAGCCGGAAATGGGATACATATCCGGTGGAGGGCAGCATGATCCCGTAAAAATACTCAGTCAGCCCCCCGCAGCGGTATACCGGGAAATAATCATAGGGCCGATAGGCCAGCAGCCGCATTTTATCCTCCCGGCCGGCGGCCTGGAAGTAGGCAATGGCCTGCTCCCGGCTCCATTTTTCCCGGGTAAAGGGCAGATCAGCCGCTGTGATTTTTTCCATCTCGGCCTGCAGGGCGTCCACGGTCTGCTGATCGGCATCCTGCTCCAGAAAGCGCATGTACACCCCGTAGCCGATGGAATGCTCAATGCGCAGATGCAAATGGGGATAGAGGCGCTTCACCGCCATCAGCAGCACAAAGCGCAGGGAACGCTCATACATGCGGCGGCCTTCCTCGTTTTGAAAAGTAATGGGGTGCAGCCGGCAATCCTCCCGGATGACCTCTGTCAATTCCAGGGCCTGACCGCCCCGAAAACAGCCCAGGGCAGCAGCCAGCGCCTGGGGCGCCATGCGGGCGATGATCTCTTTCACCGTGCAGGGAGCATCAAAGGCTTGCTTTTGATCCAATAACTCAATGATCATGATGATTCCTCCATAAAAAACAGAAGAGAACCCATTTTTGGCAAAAAGGCTCTCTCGTGCAGATATTATTTTTTCTCCTGCTGCATGGCCATTTTCTGGGCCCACTGCAGATGCTTGGTGTGCACATAGGCAGGGCTCTGCTCATCGGACAGGGAAGCACTGCGGGTTACAATCCGCTTGCCCTCGTCATTCTTGCCAAACTGCATTTTGACAAAGGCCAGCCCATGCTGAGGGCAATCCCCCAGGGCCATATACAGATCCTCCCTCTGGCGCACATATCCTTCCGGCACCTCCATATGCTTTCCGCAGACGGGGCAGGGGGGCTTCATGGCGGCGCTGCTCTTAAGGGCATCCTTCAGGGAACGCACCCGCAAAATGGCGGTGCATTCCTTTTTTGCCTTATCCAGATGCTGCAGCTTCCGGGGGGCGAGAGGATAATCCAGCACTTTTGTGGGATCGGGCAGATGGGCAAAAACCAGGGCGGTGTAATAGGCGTCATTGACCGCATTATGGAAGGGCATATTGTCATCCGGCTGGATTTCATAATGCTCCATGGCGGCCTTCAGGCCTTTGCGCTCCTTGGAATTGCCGATCACTTCTCCAAAGAGACGCTGAATATCGTAGATTTTGGACAGGGAGGTTTCGCTCTTGAAAAAGGTCATATTCTGATTGAGCACAGAAATATCGTCGCAGCCCCAGGTGAGCAGCACATAATCCTCTCCACACCATTTGGCGAAGGCGGCCACCGCTTCGTTGAAATCCGGGGCGTCGGCCAGGTCTTCGGGGTCGATATGGGTGATCCGGGCAATCCGGGGATGTAGCTTCACATAGTGGGTGGGGCGGATTAACTGGCTAAAGGAATCCACGATTTTCAGTTGTTCATCCACCTTTACGGCGCCGATCTGAATCATTTCAAAGAGCAATTTGCCCCCCACGCTTTTGTAGGCGGCAGAATTATAGGATAGGGGCTGGTTCCATTCCAGATCCAATACGATATACTGCATACGGTTTTCATCCTCAACAATTCATTTGCCTTGCGGCGCTTTTGCCCGCCAGCGCGCCGGTGGCAAAGGCAATCTGCAGGTTATAGCCGCCGGTATGGGCATCCACATCGATGGTTTCTCCGGCGAAATACAGGCCCTGCACAATGCGGGACTGCATGGTGGCAGGATTCAGGGCTTTTACATCCACCCCGCCCCGGGTGACGATGGCCTCAGTAATGGGCCGGACGCCGGCAATGGAAAGGGGCAGGAATTTGAGCATCCGGGCCAGGTGCTGGCGCTGCTTGGCGCTTACCTGATTGCAGGGCATTTTTTCATCCATCTGGCACAGGCCGGGGAAGAGGGCGGCAAAGCGCTGGGGCAGCAGCCCCTGCATGATGGTGGACAGCTGTTTTTTTCCGGCGGCGGCAAAATCCCGCATCAGGCGCTGTTCCATCTGTTCCATGGTGAGCCCGGGCTTTAGATCCAGATGAACTTCCGTTGGCTGATCCTCCGGCAGATGGGAGGAAAGCTCAATGGCCAGGGGGCCGGAAATGCCAAAATGGGTGAAGAGCATTTCCCCCTGCTCCGAGTATATTATTTTACCACAACTATGGGCATTTAAGCAAACATTTTTCAGCGTGAGCCCCTGCAGTTGGGTGGGCCATTTTTCTTTGGTCAGCAGCCCGGCCAGGGAAGCGCGGGGAGGAATGATGGAATGCCCCGTTTCTTCCCCCATGCGTATCCCGTCTCCGGTGGAGCCGGTGGAGGGATAGGATAGCCCGCCTGTGCATACGATAACGGCGCCGGCGGGCAGCATCTGCCCGTTCTCCAGCTGTATCCCAGTGACGCGGTGATCCTCCGTAAGAATTTTTTGCACGCGGCAGTTCAGGCGGATTTCTACCCCGGCCTGGCGCATGCCCTTTTCAAGGGCGCGGGTGACATCACTGGCCTTATCGGATACGGGGAAGGCGCGGCGGCCCCGCTCTATTTTCGTTTCACATCCCAGTTCGGCGAGCAGGGCCAGCATATCATCCGGGGAAAGCAGCCGGAGGGCGCTGTAGAGGAATCGGGGATTGCGGGGCACATTGCGGAGAAATTCTTCCGTATCGCAGGCGTTGGTCACATTGCAGCGCCCCTTGCCGGTAATATAAATCTTTTTCCCCAGTTTTTCATTGCGTTCCAGCAGGGTGACCTTTGCCCCTTCCCGCGCAGCAAACAGCGCAGCCAGCATCCCGGCTGCGCCACCGCCGATGACATACACTTGATCCCTGAAAGACAAGACGGTTCCTCCATGCCCCGCGGGGCTTATTGATTTTCTTTGCTGATGTAGATGCTGTGGGCGTCCCACAGCGCTTCCAGCTTATTGAAATGACGGCTTAGCTCTTCCTTCTTGGGCAGGGCCAGGGCCACCAGCAGCGCATTGATCACCGATAGGGGCGCCACCATGGAATCCACGAAGGAGGCCATATCCGTCTGGGCGGAAATACAGATATCCGCTGCCTGATGCAAAGGGCTCATGGGCCCGTCGGTGATACCGATCACCTGGGCGCCGCTTTGATGGGCGAAGGCCATGGCCTCCAGCGTCCGGGAAGAATAACGGGGGAAGCTGATACCCACCAGGGCGTCATTTTTTCCGATATGGGCGATGGTTTCAAATACGTCGCTGCTGCCGCCGGCAACGACCCGCACATCGTCAAAAATAAAGCGCAGATAATAGCCGAAAAACTGGGCAAGAGGAGCGGCGGAGCGCAGGCCCAGCACATAAATGCTGTCCGCCTTCAGCAGCATACTGACCGCCTGGGAAAAGGCCTGCTGATCGATTTGCTCCACCGTATGGCGGATATTGAGCATATCTGCCTTCAGTACAGTGGACAGCACCTCGTCAGCGGGGATATCGCTGGTCATTTCAAAGCGTTGAGCAGCAGTAAGCCGATGACGCACCAATTCCTGCAGGGAAT
>SVGR01000072.1 GCA_015056265.1 Clostridiales bacterium | reverse complement strand
GATGGGCATTTCAAATCTGCATGGCAGATTGTGATTTTGAACAGTGATGAGATCCGGGATAAATTGCTTGCCATTGGCGAGCAGATTAAGGAAAAGTACCAGCTTGATTTTGAGGCGCTGAAGGCGCCTTATGCGAAAGCTGTACTGGAGGCTGTGCCTGCACATCTCAGAAGGATAAAAGAGTTTGAGCTGCAGTTTATATTCCACGCTGACGGATGGTTTTTGCTGCACTGTATTACTGCTCTCCTCAAGAGTGGCAGACTGAAAGAGCCTACCCAAGGCCAGAGAAAAGCACTTACCACCCTGATGGTAAATGAATAAAATCAACGCCGCAGCATCTGGACAGCTTCCTGGAGAGTAGAAAAAAGAAAAAAGACGCCTCCTGTTGTAGAATAGAAACTACGCCAGGAGGCGTTATCTATGGCAAAAAAATATACCAAGGTAGAGCAAATGGTAGCAGTTTCCATGCAGCGTCATAAAATGGGATCCAGCAGGTGCAAAGCTGGATCTGGTGCTATAACAAAGAAGCATGTGAAACTCAGGACCATTCTGGGTGATGTACATTTCCTACGTTCCTGTTCCTGGCAGTATGCGGTACATGTGTGCAGTACCGGACTTGTGCAGTAAGGTTGTCCTGGCAGGGAAGAGCGGCTCCGATATATCTTCTTCGCTGGTCATGTACACCATCCGAAATGCCCCCAACCAAGAAAAGGTCACTGGCGGACTCGCCCGGCACAGTGACCAAGGGACGCAATACATATTCTCAGCATGATTTGACCTGACTCAAGAGCACCACGTTTTTCCTTCTATCTTCAGTCTTGGCTGCCATTGCGACAATGCATCGGTGGAAAACTTCTTCGGCACCTTGCAAACCGAATGCTTGTACTGTGTGCACTTCACACCTCATATTGAAGTTGAGCAGCTCGTCTCAGAACACGTCGATCTCTACAATTCTGAGCGCATTTCACTCAAATACGGCCTCACTCCGGTTGAAATCCGGAGCAAGGCCGCGTAAACGATTACTTCTCAACAACAGGATTCTTCTTCTCTTTGTCTCCTGTTCGGAAAAATGGGCAACATGAGGAGGGCTTTTTTGATGAAAGTTATGATTTTCTCCAGAAGGATCAGAGGATCTTGAGGCTGCCAGCGCAGATCATCCGGCCGGTTTTGCGGCTAAAGAGCATCACATTTTCGCCCTTGAAATCCAGACGTACTTTCTGGCCAAGCTTATAGATCACGCCGCCGAAGACCACTGCGGTCAGCAGGAAATTGCCAACCCGGATTCGCACGGTGGTTTCCATGCCGGTGGGCATGGCGCTGAATACCTCGCCTTCGATGGGGCCGTTTTCGCTGATTTCCAGAAATTCCGGCCGCACGCCCAGCACATAATCATCGTCGTCCGGCTGATAATCTTTATCCACGCCCTCATCGCTGATGCGGTGGATGGTATATTTGAACAGGGAATCCTTATTTTCTTTTTCCACCTTGTGGTAGCCGCTGTGGAGGGGGGATTGATCCATGGTATCCCCCACCTGGGTGAAGATAGCGAGATAATCATCCATCAGGGAAAGGGAATAGGTGCCGCCCAGCTTCGTGCCCCGGGCTTCCATCAGATTCACAGCAGGATTGCCCACAAAGTCCGCAACAAAGAGATTGGTGGGCCGGTTATACACGGCCATGGGCTCTTCATACTGCTGCAGCACGCCGTTATCAATGAGGCAGATACGGCTGGCCAGGGTCATAGCCTCCATCTGGTCATGGGTCACATACACAAAGGTGCTGCCCGTTTCCAGATGCAGCCGCTGCAGTTCACTGCGCATTTCCAGGCGCAGCTTGGCGTCCAGGTTGGACAGGGGCTCATCCATGAAGAGCACCTTCGGTCCCGGAGCCAGGGTGCGGGCGATGGCCACGCGCTGCTGCTGGCCGCCGGAAAGCTCGGAGGGATAACGATCCATGAACATATCAATCTTCACGATATCACTGACCCGCTTTACAGCCCGCTTGATTTCTTCCTTGGTCAGCTTCCGGGGAGGCTCTTTGCCCGTTTCATCCCGGCATACTTCGCCCTTTTCGTTGACGTGGGCGCCGGGCTCATTGATATTGGAAAGGCCAAAGGCGATATTCTTGAATACTGTCATATTGGGCCAGAGGGCGTAATTCTGGAACAGGAAGCCCACGCGCCGCTTGTTGGCGGGCACATTAATGCCCAGCTCGCTGTCGAATACCGGCACACCGTCGATGGTGATGCGGCCTTCGGTGGGGGTCTCCAAACCGGCGATCATGCGCAATGTGGTGGTTTTGCCGCAGCCGGAGGGGCCCAGCAGGGTTACAAAGGCATTATCCTCAATCACCATGCTCAGATCATCTACGGCATAATATCCGCCCCAGCGCTTGGTGACATGGCTCAATTCAATTCTTGACATATTATTTCCATCCTTCCTATCAGCCGCCAATGCCGGAATCGATGCTGGCGCCGGTCAGTTTGTTCACAACAGCGTTGCAGATGAGAATCACCAGAATCAGCAGCAGATTGATGCCGCTGGAGAAGGCGTACAGGCCCATTTCATCAAAATAATCCAGCATGGTGGTGATGATCTTGGTCTGGGAGCAGAGCAGCATGAACAGGGTCAGCTCTCTCAGGCAGGTCATAAAGGGGAGGAGATACCCGCTGATGATACTGCTTTTCTGGATGGGGATGATGATACGGGTCATTCGCTTCCACCAGGGGATATCCTGGATGATGGCGGCCTCTTCAATTTCCCCAGAAAGCTGCAGCATGGAATTGAGGGCGCTGCGGCTGGCGAAGGGGATGTACTTGATGGTGCCCGCCAGAATCAGAAGCAGGAAGGTATTGAAAATACCCATGGAGGAACCGAAGATGAAGAAGGCGACGCCTACCGCCAGGGCGGGCATCAGATAGGGCAGGAAGGCCATGTTGTTCACATAGGCGGCCCATTTGCTGCGCCGGTTTTTGCTGACGCAGTAGCCCACCAGGAGGCCGATGGTGCCCGCTGCCAGGGCACAGCAGACGGATACGATCAGCGTGCCCAGGAAGGCATTCCAGATGGTGGAATTAAACAGGATGCCCAACTGGCCGTACATGCCGTTTTCCGCCAGGGGATCGGAATTGATCCACCATTTCAATGTCATATTGCCGGAAATGCCGCTGGTCACAAAGGAATAATCCCCGGGATTGGGCAGGAAGGTTTCCACGGCGAACATGATGATGGGCAGAATGCCGGTGCAGAAGGTAAAGACGACGAAGAAGGCAGCCAGAATATATTTGCCGATCCCCAAGTTCACCAGGCTGCTCTGGCCGGATTTGCCGGTCACGGTGGTGAAATTCTTGCGGCCGGAGGTGGTCTTCTGATTGACGATGAGGATGATGATGCCAAAGAGCATCATGATCACCGCCAGAATGCTGGCCTGGCCGGCGCGGGAGGCATTCAGTTCCACATATTTGGTGGAAAGGGTGCTCAGATTCAGATAATGGGGAATGGGATAGGAGCCCATGGCGCTGGAGAATACCAGCAGGATGGTGGAAAGGATGGCGGGCTTCACCAGGGGGATGGTCACCTTCAGGAAGGTTTTCCACCGGGGGGTGTTGAGGATGGTGGCCGCCTCTTCCAGATTGGCGTCCATATTGCGGAAGATGCCGCCGATGAGGATATAGGCGAAGGCAGCATAATGCAATGACAGCACCATGGCGCTGGGAAACAGCCCCTCACACCACCAAAGGGGCATGCGGATGCCCAGCAGGGATGCAAACAGCCCATCGCTGCCGCCGGTGATCGCATTGGAATCGAATAGATTCTTCCACACCACGGCCATGGTCCACTGGGGCATGATGTAGGGGAAGATAAAGATGGCGCTCAGGTATTTTTTGCATTTTAAGTTGGTGCGGGTCACCAGATAGGCAAATATGCCGCCAATCAGAATGGCGCCGATGCAGGAATATACGCTGAGCAGGATGGAATTGGTCAGCGGCGTCCACAAATTGATGGTTGCCAGCCGCTGCTGAGTTTTGGTAGCGGGGGCAAAGAGATTGACCCAGTTGAAAGTGGTATAGATCTGCCCTTCTTCGATATTTCGGGCGTCCACCGATCCTTCGTGTACGGCAAAGGTGTCGTTGACGATGGTGAGCATGGGGGCAATGGTGGTCACCGTCAGCACGATCCCCAGCACCAGCAGAATCACGTTCTGGGGCTTGCTGAAATAGGTGTGAAGTCTGCCGTACAGCTTCCGCCATTTATTCCCGCTTGCGGCGATGGCAGTCATAGCATACGCTCCTTACTCTGATTGAAAAAAGGGGCGGTATAGGGGCAGAGCCCGAATACCGCCCGGTGAAATAATTCAGCGATTGGCAGGATTCACAAAGATTACTTGGAACCCACGATCATATCGATCCAGTCGCCCAGATCGAAGGCAACGGAGGCACAGTAGGCGGGATCTTCCACAACCAGACGGCCGCCTTCGGCAGAGATCCACCATTCGTAGCCGCGGTCATTCTTGGCGTCATAGACGTTCACGCCGTCCACGTAACCATCCTGGGTGTGATCCCACATGCAGACGGGGTTGGCGCTGTAGCCGCCCATATCCTTACCCCAAGCGGCAAAGCCGTCATAGGTGGTAACCATGTAGGAAATGAAAGCGCAAGCAGTCCAGGGCAGGGGGCTGGTCTTGGGGATCATCAGGTAATGCTTGTAAGCATAGCCGCCGATGCCCTGATAGCCGTCCTGATAGGCAGCGATGGTGATGTTGTTAACGGAAGATTCGGCAGATTCCTGCACGCTGCGCAGCTTGGAGTAAACCAAGAGGCCGCTCTGATCCACAGCAGAGGTGGTTACCAGGGTGTTGCAGATGGGGCCGTCGTCGGTCTGCTCGTTATAAGCGGTGCACCACAGATAGATGTAAGCCAGGCCGTAAGCGGCATTTTCGCCTTCCAGACCCAGGGCTTCGGCTTCCAGTTCCATTTCTTCAACGACGGGAGCAAAAGCGGCCTGCTTTTCGGCGGGCAGAGCATCATAGGCTTCCTTCAGATAGGTGGCATAGGTGGGATGGGTGAGCATGTAGAGGAAGTTCTTGCCGACCAGCTCGCTGTTGACGCCCATGAACAGGGGGGCAACGCCTTCAGCCACGAAATCCCAGCAGTTGGTGAACTGGGCATCGCCCAGGTTGTTGAACATGAACACCTTGTTCAGGGTCTGCAGAGCCAGGGGGTTGGTGTTGTTTTCGGTGGCCACGCCTTCGCCTTCAATCCATTCCTTGGGAATGAAGTTGAGGAGGTTGCCGGTATCGATCATCTTGCTCTTGATCTGATTGCCGTCCTGAATCAGGGTCATGGAATAAACGTGCTTGGCGCCCTTGATATCAGCATTCAGGGTGGTGAAGATGGAGTTGTTCTTGGGCTGGCTCCAGTCGATGGTGCCGGTGTAGCTGGGGTCAATGCCCTGCAGCATAGCCACGAAGGAGGCGCCGGCGGTCTTGCCACGGCTGGAGTTACCGATGCCGTAGAGCACCTTGCCATTGGATTCTTCGATAGCTTTCTGGTAGAGTTCCTCGTTGGTCATGGTCTGGGCCAGAGCGATTACTTCAGCCACAGTCATGTCTTCCGCCATAGCGGGAACCAGGGACAGGGCCATGATCAGGGCCAGCGCCATTGCGATGAACTTTTTCATGTGAAAAACATCCTTTCTTTTTGCGGTATTATACCGTTATTTAGTACAATTATTATACAATAGCAATTCATAAAATGCAATCCCCTTTCATTTTCTTTTTCGTTTTTTCTGCAATTTCTACGTTCCACATGCAAAAACCGTTGGAAAGTTTTTTCTTTCCAACGGTTCAAAAATCAACGCTTACACTGTCAGGGCCTTTCCTGCAGCTTCTGGATCAGATCACCCACCAGATTATTGAGAGAAGGAGAAGTGTGCATTTCCTGGGCCACCTTCTGACAGGCGTGGTTGACGGTGGAATGATCCCGGCCACCGAACCGTTCCCCGATCATGGTCAGCGGCGCGCCCACCGTTTCCCGGGCAATATACATGGCAATTTGCCGTGGCACGGCCACATCCCGGCTGCGGCGTGGGCCCTTCAGATCCTCGGTCTTCACCCCATAATAGGCGGCTACTGCCTCCATCACATCCTCGCAGGTGACGTGCCGGGGCTCGCTGCGGGCAAAGATTTCCTTCAGTGCTTCTTCCGCCAGTGCCCGGTCGATGGGCCGGCCGGTGAGGGAGGAATAGGCCACCAGCCGGGTGAGGCAGCCCTCCAATTCCCGGATATTGCTGGCCACCTTTTCGGCGATCATGGTGATGACGTCTTCATCCACATTCAGATATTCTTCTTCTGCCTTCCGCTGCAGGATGGCCACCCGGGTTTCCAGATCAGGCTTGCTGATATCAGCCACCAGGCCCCATTCGAACCGGCTGCGCAGCCGCTCTTCCAGCTTGGCAATCTCCTTGGGCGGCTTATCCGAAGAAAGAACGATTTGCTTGCCGGCGGTATGGAGGGCGTTGAAAGTATGGAAAAACTCCTCCTGGGTACCCACCTTGCCGGTGAGGAACTGGATATCATCTACCAGCAGCACATCGATATTCCGATATTTTTCTCGGAATTCCGATTGGGTCTTCTTGTTGAGCGAATTAACCATCTCATTCATGAAGATTTCGCAGGTAACGTATTTCACCCGCATGGTAGGCTTCTGAGAGAGCACATAATGGCCGATGGCATGCATCAGATGGGTCTTACCCAGGCCCACGCCCCCATAAATAAAGAGGGGGTTATAGGCCTCCGCCGGGGATTCGGCTACCGCCAGGGATGCCGCATGGGCAAATCGATTATTATTGCCCACCACGAAGGTGTCAAAGGTGTATTTGGGGTTTAACGAGCTGGCCTCCTGGGGTTTTTCTGCCGGCGTAACCCCTTCCTCATATTCCTTAGCCTGATTGGGAGTGAGAATCTGCACCCGCATAGGCCGGCCTGCCGCCTGGGTAAGGGCATTGGCGATGAGCACGGAATACCGGGGCACCACATATTGATGGTAAAAATCCGTCACCGCTTCCACAAAAAACTGATCCTCTCCGCATCCCAGGGGCCGAAGGGCCGCCTTGATCCAGGTGTTGAAAGTTACTGAGGTCATCTCCGCGCGCATCAGGGCGCACGCCTGCTCCCACAAGGCCTGCTTGTCCACTGTATCTCTCTCCGCTTCTTTTGCATGCTTTTGCATGGCTGCATTCGGTTGTTTTTGCTTAATGGGCTGAAAAAAACATGCCCGGCAGGGCAAATAACCCTCCAGGCTGTGGATAACTTTTTGGGGAAAACTTTTTCTTTCCCAGCCGCTGGCTTATCATAACAGATTTCTGCTGAAATTTCAAGTGTTTCGGCCATTTTGCGATCATTCCGCCCTCATACACCGTCTTTCTTGTTGATAACTTTTTCTTCATCAAGGGATGGTGTTGCCCTGCCCCGGGCACCACAAGCCGTGGCAGGCCCCTCCGTTCTCGAATGCATAATTTTCTAAATTTTGCATATTCATTCACTTATGACTGCAAAAAAGCGTGAACTGCACCAAAATTTAATAATTTCCCACGGCATTGCAACCGGGAAATTTTGTGTTCCCTGCCCCGGGGAATGCTGGACAAAAAGGCCATTGTGTGGTATCTTGAATAGAGCAAAGGAGGGAGGCCCCATGATTGCCACAGGGCAGGTAATGATCACATTGCAGCCCTGGCTTGGTGTGCGCCTTTCCAGGCAGATGGAAGGGCTGATGGAGGATCTGGCCCGGCAGATGAATCTGTATTCCTCCCGCTATGATCCGGATGACCTGGCCCGGCAATTGGATAGCCGGCTCTTCTGCGCCGTGCGTGATCTGACCAAATGCACCATGCTGGCGGAAATGGAAGAGGGCATTTGGATCCGCATTCAGGTGGAGGATTTTGCCATGATGGCGGATGAGCTGATGCTGCTGATTTTTCAGCAGTTTCCCGTGGACGCCGCCCATTTTATGCTGCTGCAGGAATATTCCATGCGCTGCGCCAGTCTCTCCGCCCTGCGGGTGCTGTATACCCGCTTTTCCTCCCTGCAAAGCCCCCAGGAACTGAACGCCATTGCCTCCGTGATCCGCTCCTGTCACCCCTCCTTCCGCTGGCGGGAATGGCTGGATTGATCCGTCAAGATACTGATGAAGAAGGGTTTTTACATTGGGTAAAATCATTTGCATTGCTAATCAAAAGGGCGGCGTGGGCAAAACCACTACCGCCGTAAACCTGGCCGCCTGCCTGGCCGAGGCAGGAAAAAAAACGCTGCTTGTGGATATGGATCCCCAGGGCAACGCCTCCTCCGGCCTGGGAGTGCAGGCGGGAAAAAAGACCGTCTATGAATCCCTTCTGGGGGAATGTCCCCTGGAAAGCACCGTGGAAAAGACCCGGCAGCAGGGCCTGTTCGTGGCCCCTTCGGATATTCGCCTGGCCGGCGCAGAATTGGAGCTGGCCAATCTGCCCCGGCGGGAATACCGGATGCGGGCGGCGCTGGACGCCGTAAAAGCCCAGTATGATTATCTCATCATCGATTGTCCCCCCTCCCTGGGGCTGCTCACCATCAATGCCATCACTGCTGCCCAAAGCGTGCTGGTGCCCATCCAGTGCGAATATTACGCCCTGGAGGGGGTCACCGCCCTGATGAACACCGTGCAGCGGGTGAAAAAGGGCCTCAATCCCGGCCTGGAAATTGAAGGCGTACTGCTGACCATGCTGGACGGCCGGACCAATCTGGGGCTGCAGGTGGTAGCGGAAGTGAAAAAGCATTTCAAGAGCAAGGTGTTTTCCACCACCGTGCCCCGCAACGTGCGCCTGGGGGAAGCGCCCAGCCACGGCCTGCCCATCCATTTATATGACAGCCGCAGCACCGGCGCCGAGGCCTATCGGTCCCTGGCCCGGGAAGTGATCGGCCGCAACCGCTGAGCGGCCCAGGAACAAGATATTGAGGTGAATCGCTTTGAAAAAAACCGGGTTGGGCAGGGGGCTGGATGTCCTGCTGCCCGAAAGCAATGATCTGGAAAATGCCGTCAGCATGATCGCCATAACGGAAATTGACCGCAATCCTGAACAGCCCCGCCGGGAATTTGATGAAGAAGGGCTGCAGGCACTTTCCGAATCCATCCGGCAGGCCGGGGTACTGCAGCCGCTGCTGGTGGTGGAAAAAATGGGCCGGTATCAGATCGTGGCCGGCGAGCGACGGTTCCGTGCCGCACGCCTTGCCGGGCTGGATAACGTGCCCTGCATTATCCGGGATTTCACCCCTCAGGAACAGATGGAAGCGGCGCTGATTGAAAATATCCAGCGGGAGGACCTTAATCCCATGGAAGAGGCCGCCGCCGTACGTCAGCTGATAGATGCATGCCATTACACCCAGGAGCAGGCCGCCAAGCGGCTGGGCAAATCCCGGCCCGCCCTGGCCAATCTGCTGCGGCTGCTCTCGCTACCCAAAAAGGTGCAGGAATATGTGACCCAGGGCAAACTCACCGCCGGTCATGCCCGGGTGCTGGCCGGGCTGGATAACGAAGATCTGCAGCTGGGCCTGGCCGAAATCACCATCCGGGAGGGCCTCAGTGTTCGTGCCTTGGAAAAGCTGGCGGCGCAGCCCGCCCCCGTGCCCAAGGAAAAGCCCGCCCCCCGTCCCCTGCCCCTGGAACTGCAGGATATGGAAAACAGGCTGCAGAGCACCCTGGGAATACGCACCAAAATCCAGGGCAACCGCAAGCATGGCAAAATCATCCTGCAATACTTTAATGAAGACGAACTGGAAAGGCTTTACCAATGCATGGAGATGCTGGAAGGCCGCTGATCCAATGCTAATCCGCCTGCCGTTTTTCAGCGGCAGGCTTTTTGTATGCCCCGGCTTCTGCTTGCAATGCTGGGCAAGATGGCGTATAATGGAGATGGTATGCTGAAATACTATGATGAAATAAAATCGGAGGCAATTTATGGGCCGTCTATCTTATGTTCTCAAGCGCATCCGCAAAATGGACTTCGGCCGGATGCGGGAAACCGCCAAAATGCTCCACAAAAAAACCGGTAAATCTACCCTCTGGCTGCTTGCGGATATGGCCCGCTGCGCCGCCAAATACAATGCCGGCTATATCGATTACAAAATCGCCGAAATGTACCGGCTCAACGACGCCCAACGCCGCAGCGTCATCACACGGGGAATTTCCAATGAGATCGTCCGCCGCATGAATGACAAGGCCTACTGGCATTTCTTCGATGATAAGACCCAGTTCAACGCCCTTTTTGAAAAATGGGTGAACCGCAGCTGGATCAAAATCGATGAATCCCTCACCAAAGAAGCGCTCTCCGCTTTCCTTCAGGATAAGGATCAGGCCATTTTCAAGCCCCTGGAGGGCTCCAGCGGTCAGGGTATCGTAAAATATGAAAAAAAGGATTGGCAGGATCTGCTGCTGTTCATGGAGCAATTGTCTGAGGCCGGCGCCGGCATCCTGGAAGAAGTGGTAATCCAGCACCCTGAAATGGCCAAAATGTGCCCCACCTCCGTCAATACCATCCGCATCGCTACCCTGCTCGGTGAGAAGCAGCAGGGCATCGTCTATGCTTTCCTGCGCATCGGCAACGGCAAGGTGATGGATAATGTGGATTGCGGCGGTATGGCCGCCCGGGTGGATCTGGAAAGCGGCAAACTGCTCACCGTAGGCGCCGATAAGCAGGGCAACACCTTCGATACCCATCCCATGACTGGTACACCCATCATCGGCTTCCAGGTACCCTACTTCGAAGAGGCCAAGCAGATGTGTCTGGAGGCCATGAAAGTTGTGCCCCAAGTGCGCTTTGTGGCCTGGGACGTGGCCATCACCGAAAATGGCCCTGTCTTTATCGAGGGCAATTCCTTCCCCAGCCACGCCGTACCCCAGTTTGCCGCCCATTACCCCGACGGCATCGGCATCATGCCCGAATTCCGGAAATTTATGAATATTTAATGGAAATGAAGCGTTTTTGCGGGAGGGCCTTTCTTTTAAAAAAGAAAGGCCCTCCCGAGCCCTCCCAAAGAAAACTGCCTCTGGATGTTGCTGATCGTATTTCTATCCTCAGGCCTCCCAGCGCATGGAAATAATGTTTTCTTTCTTTTAAAAAAGAAAGGCCCTCCCGAGCCCTCCCAAAGAAAACTGCCTCTGGATGTTGCTGATCGTATTTCTATCCTCGGGCCTCCCAGCGCATGGAAATAAAGTTTTCTTTCTTTTAAAAAAGAAAGGCCCTCCCGAGCCCTCCCAAGAAAACTGCCTCTGGATATTGCTGATCGTATTTCTATCCTCGGGCCTCCCAGCGCATGGAAATAAGTTTTCTTTCTTTTAAAAAAGAAAGGCCCTCC
>SVGR01000071.1 GCA_015056265.1 Clostridiales bacterium | reverse complement strand
CGACGGTGAAATTCTGGTGGGTATCCGGCGGCGACGGGCGGCAGTTTGCCCTGTATGACGAAAGCACTGCAGAGATTGCCAAGACGGAAGAAGCATCCGTAAAAAACAGTCTCTACATTTCCTCCTTTGAAATTGAAAAAGCGGGCACCTATTATCTGGGCGTGCCGGACGGCAGCAATTACCTGTTCAAGCTGCAGGTGACAGAGCATCCGGCAGCGGAAGCGGCAGAATATGTGCTGGATGCCACCGCGGATCTGCCCGCTATGGCCCAGGGTGAAAAGCAGGATGGCGACAGCGAAACCTTCAAGGGTTTTTTCACCGTTCTGTATTCGGCAAAAAACAAGATTGACGGAAGCGAAAAGACCTTTGACGACGGCTATTATGCCACCCAACGGCTGAATTTCGGCGGCAAAACCCAGCCCGGCAAGAACATGATCAATTCCGTGCGCTTTACGGTGGAAAGCGCCGCGACGGTGAAATTCTGGTGGGTATCCGGCGGCGACGGGCGGCAGTTTGCCCTGTATGACGAAAGCACTGCAGAGATTGCCAAGACGGAAGAAGCATCCGTAAAAAACAGTCTCTACATTTCCTCCTTCGAAATTGAAAAAGCGGGCACCTATTATCTGGGCGTGCCGGACGGCAGCAATTACCTGTTCAAGCTGCAGGTGACAGTGGGTGGAGGCAGCCAGCCTATCTCCCGCGGGGCGTGGACGAAGGTAGCGGCGCCGGAAATCCTTTCGGCTGCGGATATGGGCGATGGCACGGTGGCCGTCTCGCTGCGCGCGCTGGTGGGCTTCGACGGCGGGGACGAAGCAAATGTATACATGTATGACGCTGCAGGCAAAGAAGTGTCCGTCCGCCGAACGCTGGCCGAAACCGACGAACATACGCTGATATTCGAAGCGGCGGCCTCAGGGGAATATGCCTTTCGCGCGGTGCTCAGCCGCAAGGATGAAGCCGATAAGGAAAGCCAGGCCGTAAGCGCCCGCTTTACGCTGCCGCTTGGTGCCCCCCATGTGGCCAGCGCTACCAGCGCAGGGAACGGCGGCGTAACGGTGGTATGGACGGATGTGAGCGAGGCTACCGGCTACGAAGTTTTCGTTAACGGCGCATCTGCCGGCGTCAGCGATAAGACGCAGTATACCGTAACAGGGCTTGAAATCGGCAGCGCGTATGATTTTTCCGTGCGCGCACTGCGGGGGGACGAAGCGGGTGATCTTTCCGCCGCTGTTACCGCCACCGTGACTGAGGAAGCCCAGCGGGCCTGGAGCTTTACCGTATACGGCCCCTCCACCAATGAAGTGGATAACGGCTATTTAGGATCCGTGAATGATGCAGGCTATGTGACAGTCTATTCCGAAAACGGTAAGGGCAAAATTCAACCCAATGCCGATGACGGCCTGGCGTTCTATTACACCGCCATTCCCGCCGACCGCAATTTCACCCTGCGGGCCCGCATGCATGTGGATGGCTGGAGCTATTCCAACGGACAGGAGGGCTTCGGCCTGATGGCTGCGGACAGCGTGCCGCCTTCCGGCACGGAAAGCTATTTTACCAATCAGTACATGGCCCTGGCCAGCAAGATTGAATACTATTTCCAGGGCGGCAGGCCCAGCGAATCGGGCACCAAATATACCATGCGTCTGGGCCTGGGCATGCTGTCCAAGCTCATGCGCACCCCCAAGACCAAGGTGGCCCTGCCCGGCTATATCTGGCCGCTGGAAACCAGCGCCGTGGGCCGCGAAATGGAGGGCGTGAGCAGCTTCAACATCATCGGCAATAACCTTAACCAGGATGTGCTGGATAAAACGGCCTATTCTCTCAAGGAGCTGACGGATTTCATCCTGGAAATCCAGAAAAACAATACGGGCTATTTCATTACTTATTATGATGAAAGCGGCAAGGTGATCGGCCAGTACAAGGATTACGATCGCAATGCCCTGAACTGGATTGACCAGGAATACGATTATGTGGGCTTTTTTGCTGCACGCAATGCCCGGGTAACCTTCACGGATATTGTGCTGGAAGAAATTGATCCCGCCGATGATGCGGCAATCGAGGAACAGCCCGTTATTGAGATCGTGCCCGTGGCGACGATTGTATCCGGCGGCTATGCCAATCAGGAAGCATATACTGTTTCCTTCACCACCAACGTATACGGCACGGCGGATGTATACATTGACGGCGACCGGGTGGCGCAGAATGTGAAGGCGGAGCCGCTGATCCGCAATGACTGCACCATTACGCTGCCCACCACGGGTGAAATGCTGCTGGAAGTGGTATTAAAGCCCGATAAGGAAGCAGATCTTGGGGAATACACCGTGCTGAAGGATGACCGCGCCGTGACGGCGGAAATGGCGCTTTCCTATGTGACGGCCTATAGAAAGCTCAGCGAAATTTATGTGTCGCCCATCGGCACCCCCAGCGGCCTTGGCACAAAAGAAAAGCCCCTGAGCCTTTCCGCCGCCGTGCAGTACGTGCAGGCGGGGCAGACCATTGTGCTGAAGGAAGGCACCTATAATTTTGTGGAGCCCCTGCGCATTCCCCACGGCATGGATGGAACGGAAACCGCCCCGATCCGCATGATCGCCGATCCTGCGGCGGCATCCCGGCCGGTGCTGGATTTCAAGGGTATGTCTGCCGGCATCATTCATGGGGGGGATTACTGGTATTTTGAAGGCTTTGATGTGACCGGCGCCATGAACGGCCAGAAAGGCTTCCAGGTATCCGGCCATTACAATACCCTGAATGATATTCACGCCTACCGCAATGGCAATTCCGGCATTCAGATCAGCCGCTATGCGGGCAGCGATCCCGTTTCCGAATGGCCCAGCTACAACCTGATTCTCAACTGCACGTCTTACGAAAATGCCGATGCCGGCTATGAAGATGCCGACGGCTTTGCCGCCAAGCTCACCTGCGGCGAGGGCAATGTATTTGACGGCTGCGTGGCCTATCACAATGCCGACGACGGCTTTGACCTGTATGCCAAGATTGAGACCGGGCCTATCGGCAAAGTGACCATCCGCAACAGCGTGGCGTATCTCAACGGCATTCTGCCCGACGGCACTATCGGCGGCAACGGCAACGGCTTCAAGATGGGCGGCTCCAACATGCCCGGCGGCCACAGCCTGATTAATTCTTATGCTTTCTTCAATCGCTCCAAGGGGATTGACGCCAATTCCTGCCCCGATGTGATTGTGGAAAACTGCGTCAGCTACAATAACCTGCGCTATAACGTAGCTTTCTATACGAATGTGCAGCAGGATACCGCATATCAGGCGAAAAATGTCATTTCCTTTAAGGATGACAGCATCCCCGGCAACGATAAGAGCGAGGGCGATGAGCTAAAGCCCCGGGGGACGCAGGAAGAAGCCGCTTTCAAAAATGCCACCTGCTATTACTGGAACGGCGCCATTTCCGTCAATGCAGCCGGCGATACCATTACCGCAGCGGACTTCGTATCCCTGGAATTCAAGGGCATTGACAGAAATGAAGACGGCTCTGTCAATCTGCATGGCTTCCTTCAGCTTCAGAATTGATATTTTCGAATGGAGTGATACAATGAAACCCTTCATGAACAACGACTTTCTGCTCAATACACAAACGGCCCGGACGCTGTATCATGAATATGCCGCCCATATGCCTATCGTGGACTACCATTGCCATGTGAGCCCCAAAGAAATTTTCGAAGACCGGCATTTTGCCAATATTACCGAGGTCTGGCTGGGCGGCGATCATTACAAGTGGCGTCTGATGCGCTCCAACGGCGTGGATGAATACTATATCACCGGCGACGCCCCTGCCCGGGAAAAATTCCAGAAATTTGCGGAAGCGCTTCCCAAAGCCATCGGCAATCCCGTGTATCACTGGTGCCATCTGGAATTGAAAACCTATTTTGGCTATGCGGGCGTTTTGAACGGCGATACCGCCGAAGAAGTGTGGAATCTGTGCAATGAAATACTTGCCCGGGAAGATATGGGCGTTCGCGGCCTGATCGAAAAGAGCAATGTTTCCTTTATCGGCACCACGGATGATCCCCTGGATTCCCTGGAATGGCACGCCAAGATTGCCGCAGACAGCCGTTTTTCCACGGTTGTTGCTCCGTCTTTCCGGCCGGATAAGGCGCTGAATCTGGATAAGCCCGGCTGGAAGGACTATATTGCCCAGCTGAGCAGTGTGGCAGGCGTAGAAATCAACGGCATTGATTCCCTGGAGGACGCACTGGCAAAGCGCATCATGCATTTTGTGCAGCATGGCTGCCGGGCCAGCGATCATGCCGTCGATCGCGTGGCCTATCGGGAAGCCACCCGGGAAGAATTGGACGCCATTGTGAAAAAAGGCCTTGCCGGTGAGGAAACTGATATTGCGGATGCGGAAAAGCTGCGCACGGCGCTGCTGATTTTCTGTGCAGGTGAATATGTAAAGCACGGCATGGCCATGCAGATCCATTGCAATGCGCTGCGCAATCCCAACAGCATCATGTTCGAAAAGCTGGGCCCGGACTGCGGTTTTGACTGCATCGGTCCCGGCAGCGGCATTGAAGCACTGGCCAAACTGCTGAATGCCATGTACGAAAGCAATAAGCTGCCAAGAACCATCCTTTACAGCCTGGACAGCAATGACAATGCTTTCCTCGGCTCGCTTATCGGCTCCTTCCAGGGCAAGGAAATTCCCGGCAAGCTGCAGCACGGCAGCGCCTGGTGGTTCAACGATCATAAGCAGGGCATGAATGACCAGCTTATCTCTCTGGCCAATCTCAGCCTGCTGGGCAATTTTATCGGCATGTTGACCGATTCCCGTAGTTTCCTCAGCTATACCCGCCATGCGTATTTCCGCCGGATCCTGTGCAATCTTATTGGTGAATGGATTGAAAGCGGCGAATATCCCGATGATATACAGGCCGTGGGCGCCATGGTGCAGGATATATGCTACAATAATGCCAAACGCTATTTCAATCTGTAAGGTGCATATTGGGGCATCGATGGCCTTCTTTTCATCATCCTGCATTCTTAAGCCATGCCGGTACGCATCGGCCGGGATACGGGATTGCTGCAAGCATTGAGGAATTGATAGACCGCAAACAAAAAAGGGGCGAAAGCTCCTTTTTTTGTATTCAGGCATAATTATCAGGCACAGTTCATAGGCTGTGGCATGGATTGGAAAACGCTTTTACCCGCCACCGGAGAGGCGGACAAGGATTTTTCCCATGCCCGGGAAATCCGCATGCGGCCGGGGCAGCCCCTGTGGGCGCTGTTTCCCGAAGGGCCATGGACAGGGAAAGCCCTGCTGACGCCCAACGACATTCTGCTCGCGGCCCAAGCCCTGACCGGTCATGGGCTGGCCCCCAGGGCAAAGGAACTGACCCAAGGGTATCTGCCCCTGCCCGGGGGGCACAGGCTGGGGGTGGCAGGCGTTATGAGCAACGGCGGCATGCGAGAAATTAACAGCCTTTGCCTGCGCATCGCCCATGAGGAAAAGGGCTGCGGAGCGGGGGTTTTTCCCCGCATCCGGGGCCGACACACCCTGATCATCGGCCCGCCCGGGGCGGGGAAAACCACTCTGCTGCGGGATCTGATCCGGCTTTGCAGCCTGGATGGATATCAGGTGGGCATCGCCGATCCACGGGGTGAAATCGCCGGCTGCACAGGAGGCGCGCCTCAGCTGGATCTGGGCGCCGGGGCGGATGTGGTGACAGGCATGGAAAAGGCTGCCGCCCTGACCCTGCTCTTGCGGAGCATGGCGCCCCAGGTGCTGGCGGCGGATGAGCTGGCCGGGGAAAAGGATGCGGCGGCGGCGCTGGACGCCATGCACGCCGGCATCACCCTGCTTGCCACCCTGCACGGGCGCAGCGTGCAGGACGCCCTCTCCCGGCCGGGGATGGCCCCGCTCTTTGCTCCCGGGGGATTTGCGCGGGCACTGATCCTCATCGCTCCCGGAGAAAGAATCCAGGTGGAGGAAATTGTACCATGAAAGCCCTGATTGCCCTGGCAGCGGCCGCCGCCTGCGTTGCCCTGGGAGGAATAAGCGCCCGGCGGCTGGCCCTCCGGGAGGAGGAAACCCGGCGCTGGGATCGGGCGCTGATGACCCTGGAAGGAGAATTGGAGGGGGGCGGCCTGCCCCTGCCACAGCTGATGGAAAAGGCAGGAGTAGATACCCTGAAAACGGGGGCGCAGCTGCTGCGGGATCATCCCGGCCTCTCCCCGGAAGAGATGGGCGCCCGGCTCTCTCCCCCGCCCCTGCTCACACCGCCGGAATGGCAGATCATTCTAACGGCCCTCCGGGGATTGTTCGCCCCCACCGTTCCCCAGCAGCTGATGGGCCTTCGCCATGCCCGGGGGGAATGGGCCCGGGCGCTGGAAACATGCCGGACAGCAGCCGAAAAAAATATCCGCCTGTACCAGAGCCTGGGCTGGCTCTCCGGGGCGGCGGTGTTCATCTTATTGTGTTAGGAGTAAGGGTATGCAGGTGGACGTGCTGATCAGAATTGCAGGGGTAGGATTGATGGTAACAGTGATCAGCCAAGTGCTGACCCGGGCGGGGCGGGAGGATATCGCTACCCTTGCCTCGGTGGCAGGCATCTTGCTGGTGCTGGTGATGGTGGTTTCCATGGCCGGGGACCTGCTGGATAAGGTGCAGGCCGCCTTTCTATTGCCGTGACGGATATCTTCCGGATGGCGGGCTTTACGGTGCTGGCGGCGCTCACTGCCTTCACACTGCGCACGGCCCATCGTCAGGCAGGCATGGCCGTTGCCCTGGCAGCAGGCATGATGCTGTTTTTCGCCGCCATCACCCAATTGACCCAGGCCGTCAACGCCCTGGAAAGCCTATCCCGCCAAGCAGGCATGGAGGATGACATGCTGGAACTGCTGATGAAAATGCTGGGCATGGCCTATGTAACGGAATTTGCAGTGCAAAGCTGCCGGGATGCGGGGGAGGACGGGCTGGCGGGCAAGGCTGCCCTGTGCGGCCGACTGCTGCTCATGGGGCAAACCCTGCCGCTGATCCTGCGGATCGGCCGTGCCACCCTGTCTCTGGTGCCGTGATGCGAACACTATTGATAGCGGCGATGCTGCTGCTGTTCTTTCCCTCCGCCCTGGGGGAAAGCCTGGATCAGGCATTGGATGACGCCCTGCAATCCACCGATCTTTTCCCGCTGGAAAGCGCCTGGGAGCACATCTTTCCCGATCGTGATCTGTCTTCCCTGCTGAAAAGCCTTGCCCGGGGAGAAGCGGCAGTAGACGGTCGGCAGCTGATGGACGCCCTGGCAGGGGAGCTGATGGGCGCGCTGCGGGGCAGCCTGTGGCGGCTGCAGCGGCTGATGATTCCCGCTGTCTTGCTGGGCATCCTCAAGCGCATGCGTTCCTCCTTCGCCCGGCCCGCCCTGGGCGAGGCGCTGAACGCCGCCTGTTTTTTGATGCTGGCAGGGGCGCTGGCCGCCGATCTTGGGGATCATCTGCGCCTTTCGGAAAACGCAGTGACCGCCATGGCCAATCTGATGCAATCCCTGTTTCCCCTACTGCTGACGCTGCTGGCAGCGGTGGGCTCCACCGCCGGGGCAGCCTTCTTTCAGCCGGCCGTTGCAGCTGCCTGCGGTACCATGACGGCGCTGGTACGGTCAGTGACCCTGCCCCTTGCCACCGGGGCGGCAGTCACCGCCATTTTGCGCCATCTTTCCCCCCGGATGCCCATGGGGCGGCTATCCGCCCTGTTCCGCGCTGCAGCATCCTGGATACTGGGGGCCGCCTTCACGGTTTTCCTGGCGGTTACCACCCTGCAGTCCCTGGGCGTGGCGGCGGCGGACGGCGTTTCCCTGCGCACCGCCAAATATGCGGTGGATCATTTTGTGCCGGTGGTGGGGGGCATGTTCGCCGACACCATGGATACGCTGGTAGGGGCGTCGCTGCTGATCAAGAACGCCGTGGGGATCACGGGGCTGGTGCTGCTGATTGCCACTGCTGCCGCACCCATGCTGCAAACCTTGGCGGCCGCCCTGCTGTACCGGGCCTGCGCCGCCCTGTTGGAGCCCATTGCCGATGAAAGAGTGGGGCATTTGATGCAAGATTTTTCTCAGGTGTTGATGCTTCTGTTTATCATTCAGTTGTCTGTGGGGGCTATGTTCCTGCTGCTCACCGCCCAGATGCTGGCAGTGGGAAATCTGACGGTGATGCTGCGATGAATGATTGGATCAGACAATTGGCAGGGCTGGGGCTGATGCGGCTGGTGATGGATATGGCCCTTCCCGAGGGGGAAGGCCGGCAATATGCCGATCTGGGCATGGGGCTGATGATGATGCTGTGCATGCTGGACGGATTGAAGGGATTGCTGCAGGGATGGATGTGAAAAAGCTGTGGGAGAATCTGCGGGGAGTGAAGGGATGGCCGCTGCTGCTTGCCGGGCTGCTGGCAGGACTGATCTGTCTGGCTGCCCCTCTGCAGCAGCAACAGCAGGGGAATCTCACCCAGGAGGAAAGCCGTATCAGCGGCATGCTGTCCCTCATTACAGGGGCGGGGGATACCCGGGTGCTGCTCCACTACGCGGGGGAGGACAGCCTGTTGGGCAGCCAGCGCAAGCCGGAAGGGGCGCTGATCCTCTCCCAGGGGGCAGATAACCCGGCAGTGCGGCTACAGCTGCTGCAAGCAGTGGAAACGCTGCTGGGGCTGCCCCAGGAGAGGGTAGAAATCTTTCTGATGGAGGGGCCATGAAGGATAAAATCATGAATGTGCTGATGCTGATAACCGTGGGGGCGGCGCTGATTCTTTCCCTGAACGGCGCCCCTTCCGCCCAGGATCGCCCCGCCCTTTCCCAGGTGTTTATCTCCTCTTCCGATGTGCCCCTTCCCACGCCCCGGCCCATCGATTCCTTCCGCGCCCAGCGGGAGGAAGGCCGCCAGCAATCCATCCAGGCGCTGACAAGGATCCAGGAAAACCCTGAAATGGCGGCTGCGCTCCGCTCCCTGGCAGGAGAGCAATTGCTTCAGTTGCTGCGCTGCCGGGAAACGGAATGCGCCCTTGAGGCCGCCCTCATCGCCAAGGGCTATGAAAACGCCCTGTGCATTGTGGATAAGGAGCGGCTGACCGTCTTCGCCGCCGCCCCTCTCCAACCGGAGGATATGGCCCTCATCGCCCACCTGGCCCAGGAAATTGCCGGCATTTTGCCGGAAAATATCCGCATTTCGCCCTGTTAATTCGGGGTAAAACGTGGTATAATCATAGTGAACAAGGCAGAGGAGGGCGCAGCCATGCAAAAGGAAGGCCGGGTAATCGCCGTGAAAAAAGGGCAAATGGAGATTTGCTTCGAACGGCCGGAGGCCTGTCAGCATTGCGGCGCCTGCAGCGGCGGACAGCACCATACCACGGTGCTGCTTCCCGGGGATGCCCCGGTGGGCGCCCTGGTTACGGTGGATATGCCGGAAAATAAGGTGCTGGCCGCTTCCCTGATGGCCTATGCGGCGCCACTTTTGATGCTGGTGCTGGGGGTCTTCCTGGGATCGCTGTTTTTCGAAAGCGAAGCACTGTGGGCGGCATGCGGCTTCGGCCTGCTGGCCCTTTCCTGGCCCCTGCTTCGCTGGATCGATAAAAAAATCAAGGGCCGCGCCGGATGGCAGCCCCGTATCATCGCCATAAAGACGGAAGGAGAAAAAAACAATGGAAATGAAGCTGAATAAAGACAATTTTGAATCCCTGGTGCTGGATGCTGATAAGCCTGTATTGGTGGATTTCTGGGCCCCCTGGTGCATGCCCTGCCGGATGATCGCCCCCGTGGTGGAGGATCTGGCGGCGGAAGTGGAAGGCAAGGCCTTCGTTGGCAAGGTGAACGTGGATGAAGAAGGGCAGCTGGCCCGGGAATACGGGGTCAACTCCATCCCCTGCCTGGTCGTATTTGAAAACGGCCAGGAGGTGCGCCGCTCCGTGGGCGCTCAGCCCAAGGATGCCCTGAAAAAGCTGCTGCTGGGTGAATAAAATTCCATATGATACACAAAGAGGCCGGCATCCTGCCAGCCTCTTTTTTTAGAAAAGGTTTTTGTGCCGAATGGGCTTTTCCATCCGGCTTTCGATATAATCCGCCAGCAGCAGCCCCGGCGCATGCACGTCCGGCCGGTCGGTTTTATCGATACCTTCCTCCAGCACGCTGCGCATCCACTGCGCCCCCTCCGGGGTCAGGGGCTTTACCGGGGATAGGGGCTGATAGCACTTTTCGCAGATCAGGCCGCCCTCTTCAATATCCATCAGCCGGATTTCATGATCCTCCATGCGCTTTCCGCATTTCACGCAGTGGGAAAGCCTGGGACGATAACCGCTGACAGCGGCAAAGTGCAGCAGAAATGCTGCCGTCACCGCCTGCCTATCCCGCTCTGAATATGCCAGCCGGAAAAGGGATCGGGCCAGCAGCGTGAACAGCTCCACCGCCCTTTCCCCCGGCTGGGCGGCAGCCTCGGCAATGGAAAGAATATAGGCGGCATACTTCAGCTTATCATAATCCTCCCTCAGGGGATAAAAGCTTTCCGTCAGATTGCAGCCCGTCACCGTCAGCCGCCCCTTCCCGCCGTAAAGCACATATTCCCCGAAGGAAAAATACTCGCTGCAGGCAAGCAAGGGGCTCTGGGGGCGCTTGCAGCCCCGGCACAAGGCCTCAATCCGGCCATGCTGGGGGGAAAGCAGGGTGAGCATTCTGTCATGCTCCCGATAATCGGCATAGCGCAGCACAATGCCCTGGGTCACCATGGAGGCCATCATTCATCAACTCCCCGTGGATCGGTAATAGGTCATGGCCTTTCTGAACAGGCCGTACATAAGGCAAAAGAACGCCGCCCCAACCAGAGGGCTGGCAAAAGCCGTCCACGCCGGCCAGCCGTAGAGAGGCTTATCCAGGATATACGCCGCCGGCGCGTGCAGAACCAGCGCAAAGGGAGCCACGGCGGTAAACAGAATACGCAGGGGCCGAGGATAAATATCGATGGGATACTGGCAGGCACTGCGTCCGCCATATGTCAGGGCGTTCACCACTTCAATGGATTTCACCGCATGAATACAAAAGATCGCCTCGATCAGGAACAACCCCAATATCAGCATGCCCCCAAAGAGGAAACTTTCAAGCAGCAGCAGTGCCTTGGGAACCGTCCATATCAGCCCCGATTGTCGGCTACCCAGGATGAGGGAAAGGATTCCCACCCCGATGCAGCCCAGCCGTCTGGGATCGATGGCGTGGCACAGCACCTGGGTAAGCACCCCCCGGGGACGCAAAAGGAAGGTATCCAATTGTCCCGACCGCACCAGAGACGGAAAGGCGCCGGTCACACCCCGGCCAAAGCATTCTGTCAGATAGAAGGTGACGCTCATCACCCCGAAGAAGAACAAAAGATTGCCGCCGCTCCATTGATTCAGGCTGTCGAACCGATCAATAATCAAAAGC
>SVGR01000070.1 GCA_015056265.1 Clostridiales bacterium | reverse complement strand
CATTTTTCACAAAGGCAGTGAAATGCTCGCCCAGACCGTATACCTTTTCCCCCACGCCCACATCCAACTGGCCCCGCATGAAGGGGCCTTCCGGCGTAGTGAGATAGCTGATCATGGGACTGCCGAAGCGATCGCCCACTGCGGTAATCTTCTTCCCCTGATAAAAATACGTAAAGGTGCAGGGGCGGAAGGTGATTTCCAGGGCCGTATCACCGGAAGCAATGCGGATTCTATCCTCCGCCCTCTCAATACCCAACTTACATTTTTGATCCCGCAAAGGAAATGCAGGCATTTTGGCCCGGCCGCCCTTGAAATGCACCGCCTGCAGCCGGATGATATCCGGCAGGGGCGATGTGATATCCAACTCTAGGGACGGGCCGTCCAGCCCCCGGTAATCCGCCCGATAATTGACGGCATAGAGATGCACCCGGGTGTTATCATCCGCAATTTTCACATCGCGGATCTGTTCCGCATTGTGTGAAGCCACGCCCGGCTTCATCACCCATTCCCCGATATTGAATTTCATTTTTCTTCCATCCTTTATTCTCCGCCGCCGGCGGGTGTTTTTTCCGTATCAAAATTCATGATCGTGCAGTTTCTGGTATTCGCGGGGGCTGCAGCCGGTGTGACGGCAAAACAGCCTGGAAAAATAATAAGGATCATCATATCCGCAAAGCAATGCCACCTGACGCACGCTGTGCCCTCCCCCATTGGGTAAGGCCAACAGCCGCCGGGCATTCTCGATCCGCAGACGGGTCAGATACTCCATGGGCGTACAGCCCGTTTCCGCATGGAACAGGCGGCGCATATAATCAACGCAATACCCCGTCGCCCGGATCGTATCGGAAAGGGAATAATCCCGCAGGGCAAAATTCCGGATCATTTCCTGCATCAACTGCTGCACCACCGGTGAATAGGTATTTTCTGTAGCTTTGCTGCACAAAAGCTGATACAGCGCATTCCAGAGCGCCCCGATCAGCTTTTCCTGATTGACGTCCCGTGTAAAAAATGCTTCATGCATCATTTGCGCCAACAGAAAAAATCGCTTTCCTCCATCATCGGCAAATACCGGCACCTCATCCGGAATCGGCGGTGCAAAATCCTCCACCTGAATCCATAAATCCTGATACCCTTTTGTTTCAATCAATCCATGCAGCAGATGAGGCGGCTGGCACACAATGACCCCGGGGGTAAAAGGAATGATGCGCTCTCCCACCTGCAGCCGGCTCTCCCCCTGGATACACAGCACCAGCTCCCAGCAATCATGTGTATGCAGATCACATCGAATTACATTGCTTTGGGTGATACCGGTCATCAATGCCCGCATGTGCCCCGCCTCCCTATTTTGCTTCCGTTACTGCCATTATGGCACAATTCTTCCTTTCGTGCAAGCAAAATGTCGGAAAAATCCATCATTATGTCTGTTCTGTCAATCGTTTTCCATCCATGTGTGTGATATAATGTTTTTACACGGTACTATATTCAAATCAAATAGTATAATAGAAAGGGGAACCTATCATGATCGAATTTCCCAGAACAACTGTAGGCGGCGTGTCTCTTTCCCGCATGATCATCGGCACCAACTGGATGGCAGGCTATAGTCACCGCAGCCCGGCGGCAGATGCCATGATCCGCGAAACCCACGCCGACGGCGGAAATACCGTGGCCATGCTCAAGGCCTTCCTCAATCACGGGGTGGACGTGCTGATGGGCTGCCTGTCCAATGATGAAGGCGCCAAGATTATGGAATCTGTAAAGGTGGCGGAGGAAGCCTGCGGCCGCAAGATGATCCTGGTTGATACCCCCATCATCAATGTGGATGATAATCAGAAGGCTCGCCAGGAAGCAGAGGCTGCTATCAAAAAGAGCCGGGAGATCGGATCCACCTTCTGCCTGCTGCATCATTCCTCTGCGGAACAGCTGGTAAACAAGAATAAAGGCACCATGGACAGACTGCCCGATTATACCAAGATGATCCGGGATCAGGGCATGCTGCCCGGTCTTTCCGCCCATATGCCGGAATTGATCATCTATTCCGATCAGAACGGCTACGATGTGGAAACCTACATCCAGATCTATAACTGCATGGGCTTTTTGATGCAGGTGGAAATTGAAACGGTGGCAAAGATCATCCACAACGCCAAGAAGCCGGTCATGACCATCAAATCCATGGCTGCCGGCCGCTGCACGCCTTATGTGGGGCTGAATTTCTCCTGGGCCACGCTGCGGGACTGCGATATGATCACGGTAGGCTGTCTGCGGGAAAAGGAAGCGCTGGAGGATATTGAGATCTCCATGGCTGCCCTGGAACGCCGCTATCCGGAACTGGCCTCCCGCCACAGCCCCAACACCAAGCAAGCCGCTTTCGGCAACACCAAATAAGGGAGGACGCCATGAAACCAATCCGTATTGGCATGATCGGATGCGGCTGGTTCGGCAATCGGCACCTGGATTATCTGCTCACCCGGGAAGATGTGAAAATCACCGCCCTGGCCACCGCCAACAAGGAAAAGCTGATGCGCACCGCAGAAAAAGCCCCTGGCGTTGCCTGCTTTGAAAACGGCGCTGATCTGATTGCTTCCGGGCTTGCGGACGCCGTCTTTATCTGCATCCCCCCCAATGCCCACGGGAATCTGGAACAGCTGGCGGCTGAAAAAGGCGTTCATCTGTACGTCGAAAAACCGGTGGGCGTAGAGAAAAATCGGGTGCTGATGAATCTGTCAGCCATTGAAAAAAGCGGTATTATCTGCGCCGTAGGCTATCAAGAGCGATTCGACGCAGGAATCAAACGCCTGAAGGGGGCCCTTTCGCCCCAGGATATCTGCATGATGGAGGGCGCCTGGATTGGCGATATGCCCGCCGTCAAATGGTGGCGCTGCAAAGAAAGCTCCGGCGGCCAGGTGGTGGAACAAAGCACACACATTGCCGATATGATGCGCTTCCTTGCCGGGGAGGCCGAAAGCGTGATGGGCATGGCAGGCCGCTATCCCGGCGGCGATTACACGGTGGAGGATCACTCCGCCGCCCTCATCCGCTTCAAAAGCGGCGCCATCGCCGCCCTTTCCACCGGCTGCTTTGGGGAAACGGAAGCGGTGCACGAGGTGGGCCTGCGGCTCTACGGGAAAGATTTCTCCGCCCGCATCTGCTGGGGCGAAAGCCTGGATTACAAGGGTGCGGATGGTCAATGGCGCTTCCAGCGGGAGGGATCCAATCACGATCGCTCCGTGGACGCCTTCCTGCAGGCTGTCAAGGAAAACAACCCCGCCCTGGTTGGTGCCGATTACCGGGAAGGGGCCAAATCCTTCCTGCTGACGCTGGCCATCGAAGAGGCCTTCAAAACTGGCGGCCTGATCCGCCTGGACGCTGGCTTCCGACTGTAAAAAAACATGAAAAAAAGGCTTCCGGCTTGATACCGGAAACCTTTTTTATTGCCTGCAATTAGCGGGCGTTCAGGGAAGCCTGATACAGGGCCAGCAGCAGTTCGTCGATGGCGATGGAGCAGGTGGCCTTCAGATCGGCGTCAACAGCCTTGCCGCCTTCCAGAGCGGTACCCATCACTTCAGCAACGGTCTTGCCGATGCAGTACTGTTCCAGAGCGCGGGCCTGGACATACCATTCGCCAGCAGGAGCGCGGCCGCTCATGCCGTAAGCTTCCTTCTTTTCGAACTTGGAAAGAACGGGGGTGCCGGCAGCGGTGGTCACTTCGCCAGCGGCGTTGAAGCCAACCTTGGTCTGCACAACGTCAAACCACACGTCAACGATCTTGCCTTCGTCATCCAGCACCAGAGCGCAGATGTTGGACAGGATTTCGTACTGGCCAGCCTTTTCAGCGGTGGCGTTGGTGGCGGTGGCCACGTTGGTGTACACGCCCATGCCGTAGGTGTTGGCCAGGGCAACAGAAGTGAAGCAGCACAGAACCAGAACCAGAGCAAGCAGTTTTTTCATGGGTAATCTCTCCTTTTTTTAGGTTTCAATTTCATTATACCCGTAAAACGCTTGTTTTCTGTGACTTTGTCACATTTTTTCGGAAAATTTTAGAAATTTTTTTATTCAGCTCACACGGATGAATACATATATGATGGCGGCCACAATTCCCGCAGCACACAGCAATAGGCCAAAGGAAATGGCATTGGTCACATAAGAGCCATACCGCATGTCCGTAGGCGCACGGTGTGCCACCCACCGGCTGGGCAAAACAAAGCGGATTACCCGATGCATACCCTCCGCCAGCCAACTAGCCATATGCGTAAAAATATTGTGGTTGCGGGCCTGACGCAATTCCTGACGGTTCACCAGGAAGATTTCCCGGCACAGCAGCAAGGAATGATCCACCATCTCATCCATCACCCGGAACAGTCCCACCACCCCATTGGGCAGCCAGCGGCGCACCGGCTTTCCGTCCGGGATATCATCCAGGAAGGAAGCAGCGCTGCAGCCAATCCAGGGCAGGAAACGACAGAAAACGGGCCGGTAGAATAATTCTTCCAGATCCAACCGCCGGGGCCAGCAATTGATATACCCTTCCTGCTTTTTATACATCCAGGTACGCACCACGAAAAGATACACCAGCGTGCCGATCACCAAGGTGATCAGGCCGCCCTTCAGGTTTACCCAGGCGAAGAAATGCACGTCCGCCTGCCCATGATGGCCCAAGAAAGAAGCACTGATACGGGTAAGAGGCATCAGCAGCTGATTGGGCAGCACGCCCAGAATCACCACCGGGATAGCAGAGAGAATCAGCGCCAGAGCGGAGCGTTTGCTCATATCCCGGCCGCTCAAGGCATCATATTCTTTCTGGATTGCTTCATCTTTATTTTTCTGCCAGAACAGGCAGATATACAGCTTCAGCATATAGGCCGTGGTCAGCCCTGCAGCAAACAGGAACACCCATTCCGCCGCCTGATACCAGAAAGCGCCGTGATATTCATGAACGATTTCCACCAATCCTTCATGAATCATGGTCTTGGATGCGTAGCCGTTGATTCCCGGCACGCCCATCAGGCCCAGTGCGCCAATAAGGAACAGGATATGCAAAAGCTTCTTTCCCCGGCCATAGCCCTGCAATCTGGTCAGATCCAGCGTGTGGGTATTCATATAAATGGCGCCCGCCGCCATGAACAAAAGCAGCTTCAGAAGGGAATGATTGATCATATGCCCTACCGCCCCGGCAGCGGGCAGGGACCCATGATGCCCCAGGATCACCGCACTGGCAAGGCCAGTGGTGATATAGCCGATCTGGGACAGGGAAGAACAGGCCAGCGTCCGCTTCAGGTTAATGGAAAATACCGCCAGCACCGCGCCCAGCAGCATGGTAAACAGCCCCAGACCCAGCATAATCTGCCCAAAGAGCATATTTGTGCCCATCAGATTCAGCCCCACAGCAATCACGCCGAACAAACCGGTCTTGGTCAGCATGCCGGAAAGCAGTGCGCTGGCCGGGGCCGGGGCCACAGGGTGGGCCTTAGGCAGCCAGATATGCACAGGGGCAAGGCCGGCCTTGGCACAATAGCCAACCAGCGTCAGGCAGGCGGGCAGTACGAGGGCGCCGTTGCCATTATTGGCCCGAAGTGCTGCAAAGGAAAGATCGCCGATCTCCTTCCAGATCAGGAACATGCCCATCAGCGTCACCATGCCGCAGGCAATGGATACTCCAAGATAGGTGGCCGCCGCCCGCATGGCGTCCTTGGTTTCTTCATGCGCCACCCAAGGATAGGAGGCAATGGACATGATTTCGAAAAAGACAAAAGTGGTATACAGATCATCGGAAAAGAATACGCCCATCACGCCGCACAGCGTAATCATGGTAAAGCAGGCATAGCGCCCATGATTTTCTCCATGACCAAAATACTGCTTGGAAAACTGGGCGGTCATGGCCCACATAAAGGCAGCGATCAGGGCGTACAGCCCCCGAAAGCCGTCCACCCGAAAGGAAAGACTCATGCCGCACACATCCGGCAGCAGCAGAGAAAGCTCCTTTTCCTGACAGGCGGCAAGAAACATCGCCAGCGCCAAGCCCAGTTGCGCCAGGGTAAACAGCCGGAGACAAATTTCTCTCAGCTTTCCGCTTTTTTTGCCCAGCAGCGGTGCGGTCACCGCCCCCGCCAGCGGCAGCAACAGCATGCACAAAATCATCATAAGATGCCTCCTGCAATACCGGAAAGATGTTCAATCACAGGCCCTGCCCCAATGCCCGCAGCAATCAGCAGCAGGCACAGCACAGCAAAAGTGATCTTCATGCAAACACCAGGATCCTGGAAGACGCCCTCCCCTTCATGGGGATTGAGCTTCATGAAGAAAGCAGGGAAAGCCACGGTGAAAATATAGATCGCCGTCAGCACCGAGGAAATCAGCAGCGCCACCGCACCGGCAATGGGCAAAAAACCACCCTGGGTAAAAGCCGCCGTTTCCAGATAGTTTTTGCTGACAAAGCCAGGCAGGGGAGGCACACCCACCAGGGAAGCACCCGCCAGCAGATAAGCAGCAAAAGTGAGGGGCATCTTGCGGCCCATGCCGTGCATCTGCCGCACCTGGGTGCGCCCCGTCTGCACCAGAATGGCCCCAGCGCAATAAAAAAGAATAATCTTCATCAGCCCATGGAACACCATATGGGCCATACCTGCGGTCATCCCCTGGGAAGAAAGCAGGGAAAGGCCAAAGAGCATATAGCTCAGATTGCTGACGGTGGACCAGGCCAATCTTCTCTTCAGATGCTGTTCCCGAACCGCCATGACAGAGCCAAAAAGGATGGTCAATATGCTCAGGGACAGCATTACACCCTGTACCCAGGTACCCTGGAGCAATTCAGGCGAAACGGTGTAGTACAAAAGCCGCAGCACGGCAAACACCCCCGCATTCACCACGGCTACCGCATGCAGCAGAGCGGTCACAGGGGTAGGGGCCACGGAAGCGCCCGGCAGCCACTTGCACAAGGGCAGCACCGCCGCTTTAGCCCCAAAGCCGATAAAGCCCATCAGGCACAGCCACAGCACCCACTGGCCGCCGTTTTCAATGGCAGTACCGCCCAGAGAGAATTCCCCAGCGCCCAGAACAGCCAGTCCCAGCAGGGCAATCAAGCCCAGGGCCGCCCCCCCAATCAGGGAAAGGGCGTACCGGCGTGCCGCCCGGATGGAGGCCTTATCCTTCTCATGCCACACCAAGGGCAGAGTGATCAGGGTCAGCAGTTCATAGAAAATATACAGAGTAAACAGATTTCCAGCGGCAGAGAGAAGAATCACCACGCCGTAGGTCATGGTATACCAGGCGAAAAAATTTCCCTCCCGATGCTCATGACGCATATACTCCGCCGCATACAGGGCCGCCAGGGGCCACAGCAGCGCCGCCAGACCCAAATAAATCTTCCCCGCTCCATCCAGTTGCAGCCGGCATACCAACTGATCGGTAACGCGGAACAATTCCAGGGAATACACCTGTTCGGACAGCAGCAAATGCCCTGCATAAACCGATGTAATCAGGGTGCTGATGAACACATATATCATCCGCAGCTTCCTGTTTTTGATATTCAGGATGGGCAGCAGCGCCCCCAGGCACAGCGGCACCAGACCGCAAATCAACAGCTGCATGTTTGCCTCCTTAGCCCATCAGCGCGGCCGCAATCTGAGCGAAATAATTGCTCATGCCGCCGGAAAATACGCCCAGCCCTACGATCAGCGCCGCATACAGCGCCATGGGCGCCAGCATCCGCCAGGAAACTTCACATCGGGGGCCGCACTGCACCTCTTCCCCGGGGAAGCAGCCGCGAATCACCAGGGTGAGCAAATAGGCCGCGGTAAGCACGGCGCTGATCAGCAGCGCCACCGGGCCCACCCAGGCAATATCCAGTCCCATATTCAGGGCGCCTTCCGCCAGGTTCCATTTGCTCACAAAGCCGCCGGTGGGCGGAATGCCGATCAGGCCCAGGGAAGCCACGGTAAAGAATACATATGTGTAGGGCATCCGCTTGCCCAGCCCATCCATATCTTCCACCCGGGTCTTTTCCGTCTTATGGATGACAGCGCCGGCGCCCATAAACAGGGTGTTCTTCATCAGGGAATGGAAAACCACATGGAGCATGGCCCCGATAAAGCCCAGCTCCGTCATCGTAAACAAACCAAAGAGCACATAAGAAACCTGGGACACAGAAGAATAAGCCAGCCGTTTCTTCAGCCGTTTTTCCTTAAAGGCCAGCAGGGATCCCATCAGAACGGTGAGCAGGGACAGGCTCAGCAACACCATCTGCAGCCAGGTGCCCCGGAGCCGTTCCACGCCCGCTACGGAATAGATCACCCGCACCACGCCCAGCACGCCCATCTTTGTAATCACGCCGGAAAGCACGGCGCTGGCAGGGGCGGGGGCTACGGGATGGGCGGTGGGCAGCCAGCCATGGAGAGGGAACATGCCGGCCTTTACAGAGAAGCCGATTATCATGGTCATGAAAATGGCCATGGCCAGCCCTTCCTTACCGGCCAGCTGCTCTGCCGTCAGGGGACCGGCGGCAAAATCGCCGGTGGAGCCCAAAGATCCCACGAAGAAGATGCCGGCCAGGGCGGCGGACGCGCCGATAACGGAATAGATCAGATACTTGATAGAGGCAGCCACCGCTTCTTTATCCCGGTTATGCAGCACCAGAGGAACCGTAAGCAGCGTCATGGCTTCATAGAACATATAGAAGGTAACAAGATTACCGCTCATGGACAGGGCATATAGCACGCCCTGGGTAACCGTATAGAACAGGAAAAAGCGTTGCGGCCGCGCATCATGGGCCAGGTATTCCGTGGCATACAGCCCAACCCCTGGCCAGATCAGGGAAATGAGCAGCAGATAGATACGGCTCATATCATCCACCCGCAGGCACAGGCACAGGGTTTCGGTCCACTTCAAAATGATCTGCTCGCCCTTTCCGGCAAAGGCGACGACCACCGCCAGCCCTGCCGATACCGCCATGGTGGCCAGGTAGGCAATATTCATCCGCTTTCCTTCCAGTTTCAACGCATACCAAAGCACCCCAAATACAATCGGAATCAGAATGGGCGCCAGCAGCAACATACTCATTAGTATTTCCTCCTCAATGGCTGATAAATCAATTGAACATGGCAATGCCTTGGTGAATCATTGTCATCACATTTCCCCCTGCCACACCCAGCAGTACATTTACTGCAATGAGCACAAGCATTGCAAAGGTAAAGGGCTTGTCCTTGGCCAGAGCGCTGCAGGAAAGAGGATATTTTTCCCCCGGGCGGTAGAGGGTGAGCGTTGTACGCAGCAGATACGCCACATTTAATGCCGTGCTTGCCGCCAGCGTCAGCAGCAGCGTAATCATCCGCCAGTCTCCCAGCTCCAGACCTGCCTGAGACAGGAATACCTTGGCTGTGAAGCCTCCCAGCAGCGGAATGCCCACCAGCGAACAGGCGCCGATGGCAAATGCCAGCCCTGCCAGCGGAGCACGAACGCCAGCACCACGGATATCACGGAAGGCATCGCTGCCGCCGGATACCTCCCGCAGCTTGCTGGCAGACAGGAACAGCATGGATTTTGCGGCGGAATGAGCCAGGATATGGAACAGCGCCGCCGCCATGCCCATTTCCGTCCCCAAAGAAATCCCGAGGAATATATACCCGATTTGAGAGACCGAGGAATAGGCAATCATCCGGCTGAAATGATGTTCCCGAATGGCGTCAACAGAGCCCAGAATGATCCCGACGATGGAGAATACAAACAAGATATCCCCCACGCCCTGGGCAAATACCTGGGCTCCCGCTGCCCGAAAGAAAATCTTGATCAGCAGGAAAATATACATCTTCGAAATCATGGAAGATAAAAGCGCGCTGGATGTGGGGGTGGCGCTGGCATAGGCATTGGGCAGCCATGTATGGAAAGGATACAGCGCCGCCTTACAAGCGATACCCATGGTCATCAACACACAGCACAACGCCAGCGGAACCGTGTATTTTCCCTCCTGCAAAAGCAGCAGCACGCTCTCTTCAATCTGGGGGAACAAAAGATGCCCCGTCAGGGAATAGAGAATGGATAGCCCCAGCAGGAACAAACCGCTGCCCAGCAAATTCATGATCATATACCGGGTAGCCGCAAAGAGCGTGCGCCCCTTATTGGTGGAACAAATCAGGGAACAGGCGGCAATGGTGGTGATTTCAATAAATACGTAGGCCGTAAACAGGTCGTTGGTGAACGTTATGGCCGACATGGCGGAAAACAGCAAACATACCATGGAACCGTACAGATGGATCCTGTTATCCGCCACATCCCGGTTCATTTTCTGCCATCCGCCCAACAGCGCACACACCATCACCAGCGCGAACAGCAATCCCATCAGGCATTCCACCACGCCGATGCGCAGCTCATTGCCAAAGGGAGCGCCGATTTCGCCCATCACATAGATATAGCTTTTTCCCATGCCAACCACGCGGATCAGCATATAGGCCATAGAAAGACAGCCGAACGTTACCAAGCCGGTCATCACAAACCGGGCCTTTTTTCCCCGCAGAACAGAGCAGATCACCGCGCACATCAGCGGCAGCACAATCAGCACAAGGGGAAGATTTTGCCATAACTGCATGCTCATTTCCCCTCTTTTCTTACAAGTTCGGCAATTTCGTCAATATCCAGGGTGTGATACCTATGATACAACCGCACCGTCAGCCCCAGCATTACCGCCGTTACGCTCACCGATACCACAATGCCCGTCAGCACCAGGCCCGCCGGCAGGGGGTTCACATACAGGGAAGGATCAGTATTGCCGTTCACATAGATAGGCACCAGTCGGGATTCAATATAGCCAAAGGAAGCCAGGAAGAGATAAATACCGCTGTCCATCATGGAAAAACCAATGATTTTTTTTATCAGATTCTTATTGAGCAGAAGCTGGGTGAAGCCGATGCCGAACAACGCCATAGCCACTACCACTTCCAAATGCTCATAGAGCATTTTCAGCATCAGAAATCCCCCTTTCTGAACATGGTATACAGGGCATACATGGTGCAGGCAACCACCAGCCCCACCACCGTATTGAGGGGCAAAAGCAGCCCGGCGGAAAGAATATTGCCCGGAATGCCGGGGGAAATGCCGCTTTCCAAATGATTGGCGCCGGTGAAGAAATGATAGCATTTGGCGGTGGAATAAAAGAGCAGGGAGCATACGGATACCCACTTGAAGGTGCGGAAGGTGAAGAAACGTTCCGTCTTCAGGTAGCCAAAGGCATTCTGATACAAAATCAGCCCCGCCCCCAGAATAGCGCCGCCGGAAAAGCCGCCGCCGGGGGATAAATGCCCGTTGACGATGACATAAATACCGAAAACGATGATCAGGGGGGTAAGAATCCGGGTCACTGTCTGCAGGATTTCATCGTGCCGGGGTTCGAAATGACGGTCGTAGGCATCTTCAAAAATCCGCTGTTCCTCATCCTTTTCGCCCTTGATGCTCAGCATCAGCAGCACCGTGCAAATACCAATAAAAAGCACATGGGATTCGCCCAGGGTATCGAAGCCCCGGTAATCCAGGATGATGCCGGTAATGATGTTCACAGAGCCGATTTCTTCCAGGGTATGTTCCACATAGAAGGCGGCCACCTCACTGTCCACCATGGTATCGGCGTCGCCGAAGATGGGCATCTGCACCGCCGCATAAACAAGCACCCCGATCAGGGCCAGGCAAAGCACCTCAGCCAGGAGCTTGTATACCTTTTCGAAAACGGGATGCTTTTCCTTCCGCTGGGCGTTATCCCGGGTATCATCCCGCTCTTCTCTCTCCAGATGATCCGTATCAGGAGGAAGAGGCGGCACTTCTTCCTCCCCCAGTGCCTGTTCCATTTCCACTTCCAGGGGATCATCGCCATATTCCAGCCATTTTTT
>SVGR01000069.1 GCA_015056265.1 Clostridiales bacterium | reverse complement strand
TCTTCACTGATTTGCTTAAGATTTTCCCGGATATCCATTTCGTTTCATTCCCTCCTACATAGAAAAACGCCCCTGGCAGATTTTTGCCATGGGGCGTGATAGGCGCACGCGGTACCACCCAATTTCGGCAATGGAATAAGCATTGCCCTCTTTGGCCCATAACGCGGGCACGCGGCGGCGCCTACTGGATTTTTCAGCGTCGCGGCTCCGGGGCGAATTTCCCTCTTGCGCTGCAGGAAGCTTTCAGCCCATGGCTTCCCTCTCTTTGGCGGCGCGGCGAATGAAGGCCTTGTTCCCCATCACAGCCGATGGGGGGATTATATCACCAATTGAGAAAACGGTCAAGCCCCCGCTTAACGGATATTTATCTTAAGGCCGCTCATATTCAGCGTCTGTGTGGACGCCACGGACCGGCCTTTGGTCACACTCATCACCAGCGCGATTGCGGCCACGTTAGTCACATAATTGGAGCCGCCATAGCTGAGGAAGGGCAGCGGGATACCGGTGATGGGCATCATGCCCATGCCCATGGCGATATTCTGGAATACATGGAAAAACAGCATGGTCATCACGCCGATGATTACCAGCCGACCGAATTTATCCTGAGTAAACCGGGCCAGATACAGCATCCGCAGCACCATGAACAGATACACCGCCAATACCGCCATGCATCCCACAAAGCCAAAGCTTTCCCCTACAACGGAGAAGATGGAGTCGGTAGAGCTTTCAGGCACGTATTCCAGGGTGGTCCAGGATCCCTCCACAAAAGTTCCGATGCCGGTAAGCTGGCCGGAACCGATGGCTGTGCGGGATTTGAGAATCTGATAGCCACCGGACTGCTCATACTTGAGAGGATCCAGGAAGGCAATTAGACGAACGATGCGGTAGTCCAGTTCCTCCGCCATGGTGCCGTATACCACGATGGCGCCGATGCCAATGGCGCCCACCGTCACAATCCCCAGGATGACACGCAGATTCACCCCGGCGAAAAAGATCATGACCAGGAACATCACCAAAATGACCAATACCGTGCCCGTTTCACCCTGCAGCAGGATGACAACCACGGGAATGAACACCAGCATCATCACCTTGGCAAATTCCTTGAACCGGGCCATGGGCTTTTCTGATTTGGCCAGATACCGTGCCAGCATCAGCATGATGGAGAGCTTGGCAAACTCACTGGGCTGCATGGAACGGCCAAACCCCGTCTGAAGCCAGCCTTTCAAGTCGTTAGAAACCTCGCCGGCAACCAGCGTGACCACCAGCAGCCCCAATACCACCATATAAATCATGCCGACCCGGGCACGGTAAATCTCCATCGGGATGGCCATGATGACAAAGATGATGATGGGCGATACAAGGATGAAGATGGACTGCCACATACCGGAGCGGGAATTGAGGATTTTATTGAGCAGCGGTGCATTGCCGCTAAGTTCCACATCGTAGGTAGCCATGGTGATGCACAGCAAACCGAAAAAAGACAGGGCGTACATGGCCACCATCAGCGGCCATTCAAAGTGCGCCTGGGACCGGCGCCTGGTATCCGACATCATGCCTGTGCGTCACCTCCCCACCGGAAAAAACGGAGCATCCGGCGCGCTTCATAGGATGGCAGCGGCACATCCTTGCCCAGCAGCCGCTGACCCAGAATTTCAATCGACTTTTTCACCCCGGCATCATCGCAGTGCAGCGCCGTCTGATGCTGCAAAAGTGCCCGATACACCGCCGGGCTATCGGGAATAACCCCCATAAGGGGCATATCCAGGATCTGGGCAATCCGCTCCGGCGGCAGCATCAGCCCTTTTCGGATCAGGGCTTTATCCGCTCGGTTGATGATCAACCCCGGGTGCATTTCCCCCTGCTGTGCCAGCATACTGCCCAGCTTTTCAGCATCCCGGATGCACACGTCATCGGGATTGACGGCAATGAGCATTTCCGCTTCCACGCCCAGCACATTCTTCAGCCCCCGGCCCACCCCGGCAGGGGCGTCCAGGATCACGATATCATGGGATTTGGAAAGACGGGCCGTCAGTTTATTCATTTCCTTGGCTTTCACATCCGATGGGTTCATCAACTGAGGGGCGGCCAGAAGGGAAAGGGAGGGCAGGAACGCCGTTTTCACCAGCGCCTGGCCCAAAGTGCATCTTTCCTCCAGAATATCCCCCAGATCAAACACCACCCGGTCCTGCAGATTGAGCACCTGATCGGCGCAGCGAAGGCCGATATCACAATCCACCAGCACCGTCCGGTATCCCTGACGGGCATAATACTCCGCCAGGGCGGCGGAAAGGGTGGTCTTTCCCACTCCGCCCTTGCCGGACATAACGGCAAAAATCCGTTTCATAGGTATTCCTTTCTGCGCTGGGATAACCGTCAGGGCGACAGGGAATTGCCGCCCGGCAGCACATAATCCATTTCTTTATTGGCTTTTTCATCCAGATAGAAGCCAATAAAGTCGCGCACCGCACGCACCGCCTGGGCGCCGGCATAGCCGTTGGGGATAAAACAGACGACGGCAATTTCCGGCTCCTCCTTGGGGGTGAGGGCAACGAACCATGCATTGTTTTCCAGGTCCAGGCGGACGCCGCCGATGGTCACCTGGGACGTTCCCGTTTTACCGGCCATTACTTCTTTGGGTACATAACGCCAGTCCCTAAAGAATTTCGTTGCGGTACCGCCGTCATCAACCACGCCTTCCATGCCCTTGAGAATATATTGCATATAAGGCTTGGCGCTTTCCAGGGTATTGAATTTAGTGGCCGTCCGCTGGGAGAGAATTTCACCTTCAGGAGACACGATGGAATCAATGAGCTGGGGATTCCACACCACCGCATCACTGCTGAGGGCACCCACATAGCGCACAACGGCAATGGGCGTCAGCAGGGTAATGGACTGACCGATACCCATCTGAATTTCCTGAGAACCGCCCCACTTGATGGTATTGAGGTAGGTCCACAGGTCAGTCATCAGGGCTGCCTGCATCACCATGGAGCGGGTCATATTCAGTTCCCGCATGAAAATGGGCCGTGCATTCTCTACCCAGTCATCGGAACCGGTATTGATGGCCATATCCATCAGCTGCTTGATGCACTTATCCAGCCGGGCATCGTCATATTCGATGCCATAGCTGGCGCCAAAATTGCGCACATGCTTTTTGATGGCGTTGGCAACGATGATGGGGGTATCGGTAACCTGCTCCTTGAGGCTGACGGTCTGATCGTAGAGATTCACCTGGTTGCCCACGATAGAGCGCAGTTCGCCAGGTAGATCGATGCCCGTTTTGCTGGTCAGGCCCATCTGGGCGGCATATTTATACAGCCGCTCGGTGCCCTCCTCACCATAGAGGCGGGAAGCCAGCGTATAGAAGAAATAGTTGCAGGAATTCTTCAGCCCCTCGGCGATGGTCTGATTGGCATGATCCTGGGGCCGGTTGGTCCAGCAGCGGGGGGCGTCATCCGGGTTCGAGGTGTAGTCCATGAAGCGGTATTCGTCGCTGATTGTATCAGTGGGCGTCAGTTCCCCGTTGGTCAGCGCCGCCAGTCCGGTCACCATCTTGAATATGGAGCCCGGCTCAGCACGGGTCTGCACTGCATAATTCATGGTGAGCAGCCGCTCGTCCATAACGATTTCCCGGGCCGCTTCGCCGCCCTGAATCATGGCGTTCAGATCGTAATTGGGATACTGGGCCATTGCCAGCATCTTGCCCGTCTTTACGTCCATCACCAGCAGCACGCCGGTATTGGCCAGCTTCAGGGGATACTTTTCCCAGTCGCGGTCGGAGATTTTCTGTTTCTGGGTTTCCAGCCAGTCGGATTGCTGCATCCGTTTTTCCTGCTCCTCCCGGGCTTCCTGGATATTTTTTTCCAGATACTGCTCCGCTACCGCCTGATATTCAGCATTGATGGTCAGCTTTACAGTATTGCCATCCTGGGGAGGGGTATAGGCCAGTTCACGGGTCACCTTTCCCATGGGGTCCGTTTCCACCACGCGCTGACCCTGGCGCTCATAAATATTGGCGGTAAGCCAGTTTTCCATGGTGGATTCCACGCCCATCTGGCCGATGTGATCGTTCATGGCATAGCCGGCAGGCTCCAGGGTGCTGTAGTAGTATTCGGCATCCTGAATTTTACCGGTATAGCCAATGATGGAGGCCGCCAGGGTGGATTTGGGATACACGCGCTTTTCACCGATGCCCACGCCCACCCAGGGCATGGACATGCTGCGGCCCTCGATTTCACTGACCGTTTCGTAAGTAACATCCTGTGCGATGGCGATAGGCAGGGAGTTAAAGGCGTTATCCTGCATGGTGGTATTGATAGCCATGATTTTTAGCACGGTTTCTTCATCCACCTGATAGGTTTCCACAACGGGATTGGTGTTGGGCTGTCGCGCGTCGGGAACAACTGAATTCCCGTTTTTATCCAGCTGCAGCAAATACTTGCCATCGCCCAGGTCGGTGAAGCCATAGCGCTGCCGCAGGGTATCAAAGCACACCTGAGGAGTGGATTTCTTCGTCAGATAGTTGTTGCCGTAGAAAAGTTCCAGCCGTCGGTTATAGGAATATTCGCTGATGCCGGAGCCAAAGAAAAATTCCCATTCCCCGGATTCGGCATTACGGCGCAGATTGGTGGAAACGCAGAGGGAGCCGCCGTGCTTTTCGATGATATCGATGGCCTCCAGCAGCATTTTTGTGGGATAATCCCAATCCCTCTCTTCGCGGTAATAGGTGATATTATAGGCCCTTTCGCTCATGGCCAGCACCACGGAATTGGTATCGGTGATCATCCCGCGGGTGCCCTTGATGGCGATGCGCTTGATGGAGGATTGGCCCGTTTCCATGGCGTAGGTTTCGCCGTTGACCAATTGCAGGTCAAACAGACCGTATACCAGCACGCCGAACATGGCCATCACTGCCACGGCAAAAAAGAGAAAGCGGCCGTTTACGGAATTCGTCTTTTTCTTTTTTTTCTGTCTGCCAAAGGCATCCTTCACATCATTTCACCTCGCTTGGTCTGTTTATTGCGTCTGTACATACCCAGGATATACCGCATCGGCACCATCAGCGCCAGGGCCAGCCCCACGGTATACGTCACCTTCACCAGCAGCCTGGCCGCATGAATCAGGCCCAGTTCCACACCGATGAGGTACATGTACACACATAGAACGACGTTCATTATCAAATCCATCAATCCTGCGCACAAAGGAATGCGCAGATGAACGGGCAATTCGCCCCCTCGGATGGTATCCAGCAGCCGGATCAGCCCGGGCAGCAGGGGCTTTTTCCCCTCCCGGCGGCGCTGACGGGCCTCGGTATTCATCCGGCGGCGTTCCCGCTGCCTTTCGCTCATATCCGCAAAGGCCTGGGCGCAAAGCATGGAAATCAGCGGATAGGCAATCACATAGAGCGCCGGCACATTGGACAGCATGCTTTCCATCATCATGCCGATCATGCAGGAAGCGCAAAATACATATTTTTTGCCGCAGGTGACAGTGAGGATGGCCAGCACAGCAAAAATCACGCTGCCCGATACCTCAAAAATCTCCAGATGCTCCATTACGCAGACCTGACACAGATAGGCCAGCATCACAATCAACAGGACCTTCAGGCCCTTTTTCAGCTGCTTCACTCTTCTTCCTCCATGGTCATGCCGCTGGGATCCTGAGTAGGAACCGCAGTAGGCGTGGGCGAGGGGGTGGGCCGGGGAGTGGGGGAAGGAGTCACGCCCGAAGGAAGATTGGGCACATATTCCAGGTTATCGGGCACGGGGGTGGCATTGGGATCGGGAGTGGCCGTAGGCGCAGGAGGCGCCGTGGGCGTGGCGGAAGGCGCCGGGGACTGGCCCGCAGCATCACCCGGACCGGGGGTGGCCGTGGCGCCAAAGAGGAAATCGCTGACGCCGCCCAAAGAGAAGGTAGGCACCGGGCGCACCGTGGGCAGGGTCTGCAGCTGGATATTCTGCTTATCCTCCCGCACCTGCGCCTTTTCGGCATAAGCGGGCTTATAGCGATACACCGTTACATATTCCAAGTGCTGAAAATCCACCACAGGCTCCAGCACCACATAGGACTTATTCTCATCCATGCCTCGGGTGCTTTCCCGGATATAGCCGATGGGAATTCCCTTAGGGAATTCCAGGCCCACGCCGGAAGTGACCACCATATCCCCGGGGCGGGGCAGGGAATTTTCCGGTAGATAATACATCCGGCACATCGGCTCCCCATTGGTGCCCAAGGTACCCTTCACGCTGCCCTGATCCCGGCTGGACTGCACCAGCGCGGCCACAGTGCTATCCGTGTTGATGATGCAGCGCACCTGGCATTTGTTATCCTCCACATCATAGGTGACGCCAACCAGACCGCCCTTGGACACCACGGCCATATATTCCTCCACTCCGTCATTGGCCCCCACATTCAGGGTCAGGGTGGCGAAATAATTACCCGAATCGTTGCCGATAACTGTGGCGGCGATGGGATTGAACTGGTCATGATTGGCATGCTCGTCCAGCAGATCCCGCAGCTGTTCATTCTCATACTGCAGTTCAGCCAGTTGGGCCTCCACAGAAGAGAGCTGATCCAGCTGAATCAGTAATTTATCGTATTCGTTTTCAATATTATCCCGCACCTTCAGCCGCCGCAGATAACCTACCACGCTGTCGGTAGCATCAGAAAAGAATTTCTGTACCGGGGTGACGACGGCGGTAACCATTTTCCGAGGCAAGGCCAGCAGAGGATGATCCACAAAATTGGACAGCACCATCAAGGCCACCATCAGGAAAAAGAACACGCAGACCCCGGCGATCACCAGCTTTTTCAGGAAGCTGCCCCGTTCGTCCTCATCATCCTTTTTCTTCTTTTTCTTGGCAGCGGAAGGGGCCGGCGGCCGGGGAGGGCCCTTCCTGCGGGGGGTACGGCGTATTTCTGCATCCAGCGGGGCATCCTCCCCTTCCTCCTGAGGAGGATAGAGGGACTGGGAGCTTTCCACACGGCGGGCTGCCCGATCCCAGGCGGCGTCTGCCTCGCGTTCCTCGGTATCTGCCGTATCCGTTTCCCCGTTCTCCGCATCCTGTGCTTCTTCCGCCGGAGATTCCTCCCGGGGATCATCTGCAAAACGGGCAGGGGAAGCCCCCCGCCGTCCCTGACGCACGGGGCTTTCCGCAGTGAACAATCCCTGCGGTTGCTGGATTTCCTCCTGCTGGGGGAAAGCATCGGAAGACTCGGAATACTCACCCCAATAAGAGGGCCTCTCCTCCGCCCTTTCTTCTCTCTCCGCCGCCCAGCGGGGCAGCCTGTCCTCCGCCTGGGCCGCTTCCCGGTCCATGCGGTATTTCAGATTTTCGCCTTCGGAAAACTGCCGGTCACGGTTTCTTGCCATTGTCTTTACTCCTCGCCTTCCTCCCGAAGGAAGCTGGACTTGCCGATTCTATGCAGCGCTTCGATATTTTCTGCCAGATGGCCCACGCCGCGGGCGGCGCAATTCATAGGTTCACGGGCCAGCAGCACCGGCATATCCAATTCCGATGCAATATACTGATCCAGGCCGAACAATTGGGCGCCGCCGCCGGTGAGATGGATACCGGAACGCATCACATCCCCCGCCAGTTCCGGAGGGGTGCGTTCCAGCACGTGCTGGATGGCCGCCAGGATAGCCTGGCAGGGGGCCTGCAGGGCCTCATACACCCGACCGGAGGAAATTTCCGCCGTCTGGGGCAGGTTGGTAATCATATCCCGGCCCCGCACCAGCACCCGGCGCTCCTCCTTCAGAGGAAGGGCAGCCCCCAGGGTCATCTTCACATCCTCTGCGGTGCGGTCACCGATGAGCATATTGAATTCCCGTTTCACATAGTTGATGATGGCTTCATCCAGCTTGATGCCGCCAATGCGGATGGAGCGGGAGACCACTACGCCGCCCAGGCTGATCACAGCCGCTTCCGTGGTACCGCCGCCGATATCCACCACCATGGAGCCGGTGGGCTCAAACACGGGCAGCCCCGATCCCAGGGCGGCCGCAAAGGGCTTTTCCACCAGCTGCAGCTGATTTTCCCGGATGCCGGCATACACCGCCGCCTTCCGGATGGCACGCCGCTCAATGGGGGAAATGCGGCAGGGGATGGTAATCACCGCCCGGGGCTTCACCAGGCGGGATGCGCCGATGGCCTTGCGGACGAAATACTGGAGCATGTACTGGGTCATATCAAAATCCCGGATCATGCCCTCCGCCAACGGCCGGACGGCCGACACATCCCCCGATGTGCGGCCCAGCAGGCTTTTTGCCTCCTCGCCAATGGCGCGGATGGTATGACGGCCGCCCCTGTCCACCACCAGGATGGAGGGCTCGTCAATGAGAATCCCCTTTTTCTTTACATAAATGCGGGTATTGGCGGTGCCAATATCAATGCCGATATCCGGTGCCTTGAAGGCCATATTTCTTCAATCCTTTTTATAATTTCTCAATTCCTGCGTTGCGCAGCATATCCCTGGCCATGGCCATGGGCAGGCCGATCACATTGGAATAGCTGCCTTCAATCCTGTCTACAAACATGCCGCCCCGGCCCTGCAGGGCATAGGCGCCGGCCTTGTCCATAGGCTCTCCCGTCCGCACATAGTGGGCGATGGTTTCGCTGTCCAAGGGAGTGAAATGTACCCGAGAGGTATCGCAGCGTACATCCTCTCCCCCATCGCTTATAACGCACACGCCGGTATACACCGTATGCCAGGCGCCGGAAAGCTGGGAAAGCATAGCCCGGGCTTCTTCTTCATCCCGGGGCTTGCCCAACACCCGGCCATTCAGATACACGATGGTATCCGCCCCCAGCACAATGCAGCCGGGATGATCCCGGAATACTGCCCGCGCTTTGCGAAGGGCATTTTCCATCACCAGTTCTTCCGGCCCTCCTGCTTTGATTTCCTCGGCTTCTGCCACAATCACCTCAAAGGGGATGCCCATATATCCTACCAGTTCTCTCCGCCTGGGAGAGGCGGATGCCAAAATGAACGGTTGATCCATGCAGTTTTCTTCCTTTCACAGCGCATTTTTGCGCACGCAAAAAATGCGCCTTTTATTATAACATAATTCAAGGGCGCAAGTACAGTATTTTTGAAATAATTTGAAATAAATTTGTAAAATTAATATTTCCAGTTTTTGGTTATACAGTGTAAAGGCATAGCCATCAGCCGTTAGTCAAGTTGATGCATGTTACCGGATTCACACCCCAATGAACTTATCGGGCATCAGCCCAGGGCCGATCGGCGTACCCGGCAGGACTTGATGCTTCATCTTTCTCAAAGCGTTTTATTCAACCGTGACCGATTTGGCCAGATTTCTCGGTTTATCCACATCCCTACCCCGGGCAACGGCCATATGATAGGCAAGCAGCTGCATGGGCAGCATAACCAGCAGCGGCAGCAGCAGCTCATCTGCATCCGGCACCGCCCACACCCGATCCGCTTCGTCTTCCGCCTTCCCGGCGAATTTTTCCGGGCAAACACAAACGGTATGGGCTCCCCTCGCCTTGGTTTCCCGCAGATTGGAGAGGGTTTTTTCCAGCAGCTTTTCCTGCGTACAGATGGCAAATACCGGGGTGCCCTCCTCAACCAGAGCAATGGCCCCATGCTTCAGTTCCCCTGCCGCATAGCTTTCGCAGGGCAGATAGGAAACCTCCTTTAGCTTCAGGGCCGCTTCCTTGGCCAGGGCATAATCCACCCCCCGGCCAATGAAAAACATCAGCCCTTCATGCAGATGACAATCGCAATAATGCTGGATATGCGCCCGGTTTTCCAAGGCTTTTTCCATCAAAAAGGGCAATTTTTCCGTCTCCCGAAGCAGTTTTTCCCATCTTTCCCGGGAAATTTTCCCCTTCCGCAGTCCCAGTTCCGCTGCCGCCATCAGCAGCGTTTCCAATTGGGTGGTGTATGCCTTGGTGCTGGCCACGGCAATTTCCGGCCCGGCATAGGTAAGCAGCGTCTGATCCGCTATCCGGGTCAGGGTGCTCCCCACGGTATTTGTAAGGGCTGCCGTCCGGCCGCCGCACTCCTTTACCCGGCCCAGGGCGGCCAGGGTATCCGCCGTTTCGCCGCTCTGGCTGATAGCCAGCGTCAGATCCCCCGAACGGGGAAAGAGCCTTCGGTAGCGGTATTCGCTGGCAATGTGTGCGCTGCTTTCTACCCCTGCCAGCTCGGCGAAATAATGAGCGCCCACCAGTGCGGCATGATAGGCCGTACCGCAGCCGATCAATTCCACCCGCTCCGGCGCGGCCGAAAGCAGGGGCTGGGCGCAGCTATGGGCTTTCAGGGTGCCTGCCGCCGCCCGGGGCTGCTCCAAAATCTCCTTGAGCATGAAATGGGCATAGCCATCCTTTTCCGCTGCCGCTGCATCCCAGTCAATATGACGGAAAGTGAAAGATTTTTCTTCCCCCCAACGGTCATACAGCCGCACCCCGTTCCTGCTCAAGCGGGCCATCTCCCCATCCTCCAGGATCAGCATCTCCCGGGTATATGGAAGAAGGGCAGGGATATCCGAAGCCAGGAAGCATTCATCCTTTCCCACCCCAATCACCAGGGGGCTTCCTACCCTGAGGCAATACAGCGCCTCCGGCTCTTTTTCGCAGATCACCGCCAGGGCATAGCTGCCGGATAGCCGCTGCACAGTCTGACACAGCGCCTGAAGCATATCCCCCCGATACAGGGAATGAAGCAGATGCACCGCCGTTTCCGTATCCGTCTGGCTCATAAAGCGGCAGCCCTGCCGTTCCAGATGTCTGCGCAATGGCCCATGATTTTCGATGATGCCATTGTGCACCAGGGCAATATGGCCCTTTACGTCTGTGTGGGGATGAGCATTCAGATCCGTTGGCTCCCCATGGGTGGCCCAGCGGGTATGGCCAATCCCCATGGTGCCGTGCAGAGGATGGGCTGACGCCAGCTTCTCCATCTGATCGATCCGGCCGGCGCATTTGCACACGCCAATCCCCTTTTCCTCCATTACCGCAATGCCGGCGCTATCATAGCCCCGGTATTCCAGCCGCCGCAGCCCATCCAGCAAAATGGGCTGGGCCTGTCTGCTTCCGATATATCCCACAATTCCGCACATACATCCTCCATCAATCGGGATTATTCTTTTTCATCGAGCCGGGGGGAATAATCCACCGGCCCCTCCGGTCCCTCCAGCCGAACGCAAATGTGCTCCCCATCTCCCTCGCCGGGGATTCTGCCCCCGGCATCGCCCAGATACGCCCCCGCCTGCACCCACTGGTTCTCCCGCACGTGCCAGGTTTTGATCCCCCGGTACAGGCTCCAGTATCCATTGGGATGACGAAGAATCAAGCCCTCCTGGGAGCGCTCCACCCTTCCCTCTGCCAGAGCGTATACCCCATCTCCGGAGGAGGCAAGAAAGTCAATAGCGGGGTGAATCTGCCACAGATCCAGGGCAGGAAAATACACAAAATCCTCAGAATAAGGAGTAATCACCGCCCCTTCTGCCGGCCGGCGCCACTGGATAGGCTGCGGGGAGGGCGTCACCTGGCCCAGCCTCTGGGCCTGATCTGCCGCGGCCGGCGCCCCAGGCACATCCGCCTGCAAATGATCGCGGGTCCAGAGCGCCGACAGCACAATCACCGAAAGACACAGCAATACCATAAGAAAATGCCCGTTCTTCTTTATTGTTCCCTTGATCCAGTTCAACACATCCTCCCCCTCCTCATTCATATACTGCCCAAAAACGGGAAAATTAACCGACAGGACAAAATGCATGCAAAAAACCGACAGGATATTCCTGCCGGTTAAAAGGAGAATGAGCAATCCTTTATTCTTCTTTCTTCACCTTGGGTTTGGCGGTGCGCTTTTTGGGCGCCGGGGCGTCATCCCCTTCAGCCTTGGGCTTGCATGCCCGCTTTTTGGGCGCAGCCGGGGCTTCCTCCCCCTCCGCCTTGGGTTTGCGGGCCCGGGATTTCTTTACAGGGGCAGGGGCCGGTTCCTGCACGGCAGCCTCGTCGCCAGGGACGTTCACGGCGGGCGCCGTTTCATCCTGCTTGCCCAGTATATCCTGATAGAGGGAGAGATACACTTCAGCCGAGTGCATCCAGGAATAGTCCCCTTCCATACCGCGGCGCTGCAGCAGAGCCCAGGTTTCCTTCTGATTCCGGTAGAAATGGAGAGCCCGGCGCAGGGTATAGAGCATATCGTGGGCATTGTAATTGAAAAAGCTGAAGCCGTTACCGGCGCCATTGGCATCATTATAGGAAAGCACTGTATCCCGCAGACCGCCGGTCTCCCGGACGATGGGCACCGTGCC
>SVGR01000068.1 GCA_015056265.1 Clostridiales bacterium | reverse complement strand
CCTGCAATCTGTGGCTGGGCCAGGATTTCACCTCCCTGATCATCACCGGTCCCAATACCGGCGGCAAAACCGTCACCCTGAAAACCGTGGGCCTGCTGACCCTGATGGCCCAAAGCGGCCTGCATATTCCCGGCAATGTGGGCACGGAGCTTTCTACCTTTGATGAGGTCTATGCCGATATCGGGGATGAGCAATCCATTGAGCAGAGCTTATCCACCTTCTCCTCCCATATGACCAATATTGTATCCATCATGAATGGGGTAACGCCCCGGGATCTGGCCCTCTTTGACGAACTGGGGGCAGGCACCGACCCCACGGAAGGCGCCGCCCTGGCCCAGGTGATTTTGAACGCTTTGCTCAAAATCAAAGCCCGCACCTGCGCCACCACCCATTACAGCGAGCTGAAGGCCTATGCCCTTTCCACCAAGGGCGTGGAAAACGCCAGTGTGGAATTTGACGTAGCTACGCTGCGGCCCACCTATCGTCTTTCCATCGGCGTTCCCGGCAAATCCAATGCTTTTGAGATTTCCCGGCGGCTGGGCCTGCCCGAATATCTGATTGATGAAGCCAAGGATCTGCTTTCCCATGATACCATCCGTTTTGAGGATGTAATCGCCAATGCGGAATATCATCGTCAGGTGGCAGAAAAAGAGCGGGAGCTGGCTGAACAGGCCCGTCAGGAGACGGTAAAGCTGCGCAATGAGGCAGAATTGCTCTATAAAAACATGGAAGAGCAAAAGGAAAATGCCACCCGTAAAGCCAAGGAAGAGGCCCGCCGCATCATGGAACGGGCCAAGCGGGAATCCGAAGCCATTATTTATGATCTCAAGCGCCTGAAAAAGAACGCCAATGTGCAGGATCATGAAGTAAATAATCTGAAAAAACGGATGGAAGAGGGCATCGACAGCCTGGCCGAGGGCCTGAAAAAGCCTACCGGCAATATGGCAGAGCCCCCCAAGACCGTTAAGGTGGGCGATATCGTGGAGATCACCCATCTGAATACCAAGGGCACCGTGCTCTCCCTTCCCGATTCCAAGGGCGAAGTGCAGCTGCAGGCCGGCATCATGAAAATGAAAGCCCATCTGAGCCAGCTGCGGCTGGTAAACGATCCCAAGCCCAAGAAAAAAGTATCCTCCGTTTCCGTGCAAACTGGTGCCGCCACCCGTACCATCGGCCTCAGCTGTGATGTGCGGGGCATGGCCCTGGATGAAGCCCTGGCCGAAGTGGAACAATACCTGGATGAAGCGGTGATGGCCGGCCTTCATGAAGTAACCATCGTTCACGGCAAAGGCACCGGTATCCTGCGGGACGGCATCCAGCGCCATTTGAAAACCTACCCCACCGTCAAATCCTTCCGCCGGGGCAAATACGGCGAAGGTGAAGAAGGCGTCACGGTAGTAGAGCTCAAATAAGAGATAGGGCGGGAGGGCATTTCTTTTGAAAAAGAAACGCCCTCCCGCACCCACCCAAAGAAAACTGATTCTGGATATTTCTTGAACGTCATTCTATCAACTGTTCTCCCAGTGTTGCCAGGGGAAACGTTTTCAGTAAAATTGTCGACCTTCTATCATTCTGAATTCTTAATTAAGAATTCGTAATTCCCCCTGCCTCTCGTTCCCCAATTTCGACCCTCTTTGGAGGTATCCGCATGAAAGACCGGCAATCCATCCTGATTGTTGACGATGATCCCAATATTGCGCAGCTTGTACGCCTGTATCTGGAAAAGGAAGGCTTTGATGTCACCATCCAGACCCGGGGAGACGAGGCGCTGGCCGCTTTCCAGAAGAATCCTCCCAGCCTGATGCTGCTGGATATCATGTTGCCCGGGATGGATGGCTGGCAGGTATGCCGGGCCGTTCGCCAGATCAGCAACATTCCCATCATTATGCTCACTGCCAAGGATGAAACCTTTGATAAGGTGCTGGGCCTGGAATTGGGGGCGGATGACTACGTTACCAAGCCCTTCGAAGGCAAGGAACTGGCCGCCAGGGTGAAAGCCGTCCTGCGCCGCGCCGCGCCAGGGGAAAATGAAAAAGACACCCTCTCCTTCCCCGGTCTTTCTCTCAGCCTGGAAAAATATGAAGTGCATTATCAGGGAAAACCCATCGAAATGCCCCCCAAGGAACTGGAGGTGCTCTATTTCCTGGCTGCACATCAAAACCGGGTCTTCACCCGGGAGCAGCTGCTGGAGCAGGTATGGGGGTTTGATTTCTTCGGTGACAGCCGCACGGTGGATGTGCACATCAAGCGGCTGCGGGAAAAACTGCAGGGCAGCGAGCAATTGGGCTGGCAGATCCGTACCGTATGGGGCGTAGGCTACAAATTCGAGGTGAAATAATCCTTGCGCAAGCAATCCATGTTTACCCGGCTTTTGACCGTCTTTCTGGCGGTCATTTTGTGCTGCGTGGCGCTATTATTCTCCCTGTCCTATGTGCATCTGCGGGAAAACCACATCCAAAGCCGGATGAACGCCCTGAAAAATCAAGCCCGGGATATGGCCTATCTGGCCAGCCGCCTACCCTCCGATCATATCAACCGTATTTGGGGCACCTCTTCCGCCACCGAGCAATACATGTACTGGAAAGCCAACCGGGTTTATCAGGAATACAACGCCTACATCGTTGTAGTGGATCGTTCCGGCCAGCAGCGTACCTATTACAGCGAATCCACCCTGCAGGATGAGAGCATTCTGGCCCTGCCCAGCCAGCAGGATCTGGCCTATTATATGGACGAAGTGATGCAGGGCAAAGAAATTATCCGCCAAACGGATAGCACCTTCGGCCCCCTTTTCACTGTTATCGTTCCCTGGACCCAGGAAAATCCTCTCTCCAGTCAGCGAACAGTGATGGGCTTTGTGATGATCCAGACGGCGGCCCAGACAGTGCATGCCTCCTATCGAGGGCTGGTATGGCAGGTGGCCCTGGCAGCCATTACGCTGTTTCTGATCGCCGCCCTCATCGTATTCTTCTTCGCCCGCCAGATCACCCGGCCTCTGGCCGGTATGGCAGATGCCGCCGCTCACATGGCTCGTGGTGATTTTAATACGCACGCGCCGGAAGCCGGTACCCGTGAGATCGTGGATCTGTCCCGGGCCTTCAACCAAATGGCTGCCCAGCTTTCCACCCTGGAGCAATCCCGCCGGGATTTTGTAGCCAATGTATCCCATGAGCTTCGCTCCCCCATCACTTCCATCCAGGGCTTTGCCCAAGGGATGCTGGACGGCACTGTGCCCCCGGAGGAGCACGAAAAATATCTGCGGGTGGTGGTGGATGAAACCCACCGGCTATCCAAGCTCATCGCCAATCTGCTCAATCTTTCCCGAATGGAAAGCGATGAGACCAGCCTTGCCTGGTCCGATTTCGATCTGAACGAAATGGTACGCCGGGTGCTGATTTCCCGAATAACGCAGCTGGAAGAAAAGCAATTGGATGTGGATGTGGATTTTGATGCAGATTCCTGCTTCGTCCATGCCGACAGCGATCAAATCCAGCAGGTGATTATCAATCTGCTGGATAACGCTATCAAATTTACTCCAGCCGAAGGAAAAATCACGCTGTCCAGCAAGGCATACGGCAACACTGTCCGTATGCGTGTAAAGGATAACGGCATCGGCATCCTACCCGAAGATCAGATCCATATTTTCGATCGTTTCTATAAGGCGGATAAGGCTCACACCGTGGGCAAGGGCACCGGCCTTGGCCTTTCCATCTGCCGCAGAATCATGGAAAAGCACGGCCAACAGATACAATTGATTTCTGGAGAGGGAGGCGCTGAATTTGAAATCACTTTGGAGAAGGGCAAAGCACCTGAAATGGCCCATCGAGATGCCGGCCCGGGGGAAGATTAACTGGAGCCTGGATATCGTAGGCCAGCGGGAGGACGGCTATCACCTGCTGGACAGCGTTATGCAGCCCATCGCCCTGTGCGATTATCTGTATCTGAAAAACGATGACGAATTATCCCTGGAAATCGGGGGCACGGAAGGCCTGCAGGCAGATGAAACAAATCTGGTCATGAAAGCCGCAAATGCCCTGCGCCGGCATGCCGGCGTCACAGCCGGGGCAAAAATGTATCTGGAAAAGCGCATTCCCATGGGCGCTGGTCTGGGGGGCGGCAGCGCCGATGCGGCAGCAGCCCTGCGGGGCCTGTGCAATCTGTGGGATCTGGATATCGAAGAAGAAGATCTGCTCGCCATCGGGCTGTCCCTTGGGGCGGATGTACCCTTCTGCCTGATGGATGAGCCCTGCCGGACCCAGGGCATCGGCGAAAAGCTCACTCCCATTCCCTGCGGGAAAACCTATCCCCTGCTGCTCATCCAGCCCTGCGCCGCCCTTTCCACCAAAGAAGTCTTTGCCGCCTTCCATCAATCCGGCGCTGCGGCCTCTGATCTGGAAGGCTGCCTTGTCGCTCTGGAAAAGGGCGATCTGGCCCTGATGAACAAATGCGCGCAGAACGCCCTGGAGCAGGCCTCCATCCCCATGCGGCCGGAGATTGCCGCCGCTAAGGAGGCGCTGAAAGAAAACGGCGCCCTCGTGGCCCGGATGACGGGCAGCGGATCGGTGGTCTTCGGGGCCTTTGAGAATGAGAAGACCGCCCGGAAAGCCTGGCGGCTGCTGAAAAAGGCTTATCCCCACTGCATCCTTACCCAGACTTCCCTGTAAAGAAAAACCCCTCTCCAGCAGGAGAGGGGTTTTTTATGTTTTCCCGGCAGTATCAGCCCACATCCGGCAGCTTTTCCCAAACTGCCACATCAGGATTTTTTCTTCATTTCCCTGCCGATAGCGAATCTCGACGCCGCCCTCCGCATGCCGGGCACAGGGAGACGCCACATCATCCCGCAAGGTGAAAAGGGTCAGGTACACTGCCTGTTCCCTGCCGCTTTCATCCTTTGCAATCAGGCGGCAGGAGGGAAGCGCAAGGCCGTACTGGGGGGATTTTTCTCCCTCCGCCACCCATACCTCCAGCCCTTCCGGCAAAAATGCCCGAACGCCGCCGCAGGATGCGCCGAAGGCCTGCTTTTGCCAGCCCGCCTCATCCATGTGGAAATGCAGCCGCACCGCTTCCCCGGTCGCATTCTTCACATCATCCGCCACCAGGAATACATCGTCCCCCGCCAGGGCATACAGCCGTCTGTGCTCATTGGGCGCATAATTCTTGTGGGATGCATCCGCCGCCAGCAGCCCTTCCGCCTGATATACGCCCTCCGTTGTCCCTTCCTTCATGGGGCCGTACGTCCAGGTGTTGATGTATTCAAAGGGCGGCCGGCCCCCGAAAGTGAGGCAGGAATGATATTCGGTGGATTTGAATCGCCGGCGGTCCTCCCCCTCCGCATAGGTATAAATGGAGGGATCAATGACGATATTTTTCCCCCGCAGCGTCAGCACAAAGGAAAGGGGATCCATATGGGTATGGCCATAGGCGGTGGGGGTATGGCAGGTGGCGGCAAAATAGGAATCCTGCTTGCCCCAGCCCGTGCGGCCGGCGATCTGGCCGATGGCGCGATAATGCTGCAGCCCGCCGGGGCAGGACGCCGCCTCCCGCTCCGCTATCGCATACTCCTCCTTGCTGATGTCGCCCTCCGCCCTTCTTTCCATCAGAGGCAGCACTTTCCCGTATTCGCCGAAATCCCCCGCCATCTGCCGGTACCGGTTCAGCAGGGCAGGACATCCGCCGTCCTTCATGGCCGTATCCCCAAACGCCGTCATCTTCCCATCGGGCTGCATCATCCAGATGGCATAGCGCATCGCTTTGTGGAAGCTGCTTTCCAATTCCTCCGGGATCTTGCGGCCGTTTTCCTTCAGCATTTCCATGGCCTTGAGCACCATGGAGATATTGCCCATGTGATACCCGGGACAACCCTCCTCCGGCCCGCCCTCCGATGAAAACTGCACCCGGCAGCACCGGATCAATTCATGCAGCGCCTGCTCATGCCATTTTTCCGCATCCTGCCATTCCGGGAACAGCAAGGATACCGACAGCAGCCCCAGCATTTCATGGATGAAATGGTTATGATCCGCATTGGGCCACAGCCGGGGCGATACAAAGGAAAGGGCATGGCCGTGCTGATGCATGGATGATGCGATCCGGGCGTGGCATTCCGGCGTCATTCCCCCGAAATACAAAAGCTTTTCATAGGCCTCATTCCAGCTGCGGAACATTCTGATGCCGATTTCCAGCGTCCGCCAGGGCGAAATATCCACGATATTGTGAAAAGCATCCCACAGATAATTGCCATCATCGATGAAAATCTCCGGGCAGGGGCAGGTATCAATCCAGTTGAGCAGATCGGAAAGGGCCTTTTGGGCATACCGCTCCTCCCCGGTCAGCAGATACGCATCGCTGAGCACAGGCAGCCCCATCATCCGGTTGAGTCCCCACAGGTATTCCTCATCGGCGACTTTCCGCTCATTCCAGGCCGGCGGATCCCCCACAAAAAACAGCTTTCCGCCGGTACCGGGAAGTATGTACATATTTTGCATATAATCTTCCGCCCGGCGGAGCAGATCCTCGCGATAAGCGCCGTTTTCCCCCTTTTTCTGAAGGGCTGCGGCGGTTTTTTCATATTTTTCCCGGCATTTTTCTCTTTTTTCCGTCAGATATTCCTGCGCCGTCATGGGAACAGATAAAATTTCCTGAAGCGGTAGCATGGCTTTTTCCTCCTTGAATGCAGCAAAAAATGAAGCTGGAACGGCAAAAAAATGGGATCATTCAGATAAAATTTCTGCGTCATGCGATATAAAAAAAGTATAGCATGGGGGGTTTTCAAAGTCAATACGGAAGCCCTGCCTGAAAAATACGTCCTTAACAAAAATTTCTATTGGCTATGAAGCCGCGATGTGATATAATGAATTGTTCATCATTTGGATCAGCATATAAAACGGAGGAATCCCCATGCCCACCACCCAGTTTGACAAAGAATCCATCAAAAAATCCATTCTCGGCAAGCTGCAGCGCTATAACGGCCGCACCCTTGCCGATGCCACCCCCCAGCAAATTTATTTCGCCGTGGCCTCCACCGTGCGGGATCAGATCATGCAAAAATGGGTAGCTTTCCGCGAAGAAGATAAAAAATCCACCGCCAAGCGGCTTTATTATCTTTCCGTAGAATTTCTGACCGGCCGCAGCCTGCACTGCAATATGCTCAATCTGTGCAGCATGGAAACCTATCTGCAGGCATTTAAAGAGCTGGGCCTGGATTGGCGCGCCATCATCAAAGAAGAGCCCGAACCCGGCCTGGGCAACGGCGGCCTGGGGCGGTTGGCTGCGTGCTTCATAGATAGCCTTGCGTCCCTCTCCCTCCCCGCTATGGGCTGCACCATTCGTTATGAATACGGTCTTTTCCGCCAGCGCATTCTGGAAGGCCAGCAGGTAGAGATGCCCGATACCTGGCTGGAAAACGGCAATGTATGGGAAGTGCCGGTTCCCGATGACCGCTGCCAGGTGCGCTTTGGCGGCTGGGTGGAAGAAGCCCATGAAAACGGCCGAATGGTCTTCCGCCTGCGGGATTATTATTCCGTAGACGCCATCCCCTACGATATGCCTGTGGCCGGCTACGACTGCCAAACCGTCAACACCCTGCGGATGTGGCGCGCTCGCTCTCCCAAAGTGATGGATCTTGCCACCTTCTCCAGCGGCCAGTACTCAAAAGCCCTCCAGGAGCAGGAACTGGCCTCTGTCATCAGTAAAGTGCTCTACCCCGAGGATAACCATTATGAAGGCAAGGAGCTTCGCCTGAAGCAGCATTATTTCTTCACCAGCGCCACCTTGCAGTATGCGCTCAAAGATTTCAAGCGCAGATTTGGCCGGAATTTCCGTTTGCTGCCGGAAAAAATGACCGTTCATATCAACGATACGCATCCCGGCCTTGCCATACCGGAACTGATGCGGCTGCTGATTGATGAGGAAGGCCTTGGCTGGGATGAAGCCAGCTGGATCGTTCAGCATACGGTGGCCTATACCAATCACACCGTCATGAGCGAAGCCCTGGAAAAATGGCCGGAAGATATGATGCGCAATCTGCTGCCCCGGATTTATATGATCCTGCAGGAGATCAATCGCCGGCTCTGTGCCCGGCTGGCTGATCATTATCATAACGGGGCTGATCCCCGCATCGCCAAAATGGCCGTCACTGCCTACGGCCAGGTGCATATGGCCAATCTGTGCGTGGCCATGAGCTATTCCGTCAACGGCGTCAGCCAGCTTCACGGGAACATCCTGAAAAAGGATACCTTCCGCGATTTCTATCATTTCACCCCTGAAAAGTTCTCCGCCATCACCAACGGTATCACCCACCGCCGCTGGCTGATGAATTGCAATCCCCGTTTGTCTCGCCTGATCTGCGATACCATCGGCGATGGCTGGATCCGGGATCCTCAGCTTCTGCGGGAGCTGCTCCCCTATCGGGAGGACGCCGCCTTCCAGGCCGAATTTGAAAAGATTAAACGCCAGAATAAAGAAACCTTCTCTCAAGTTCTGATGCAGCGGCAGAAGATGAGCGTGGATCCTGATTTCATGTTCGATGTGCAGGTAAAGCGCCTTCATGAATACAAGCGGCAATTGCTCAATGCCTTGCATATCCTGGTACTGTATAATCGAATCATGGATGATCCCAACTTCACCATGACGCCCCGGGTATTCGTGTTCGGCGCCAAGGCCAGCCCCGGCTATTACATGGCCAAGCAGATCATCCGCCTGATCATCGCCATCAGCAAGCTGATCGACCGCACGCCCCGGGCAAAGCAATTCCTGCGGGTCATTTTCCTGGAAAACTACGATGTTTCCGGCGCAGAGGCCCTCATCCCCGCCGCCGATCTTTCCGAGCAGCTTTCCACCGCCGGCAAGGAGGCCAGCGGCACCGGCTGCATGAAATTCATGATGAACGGCGCCGTCACCATGGGCACCATGGACGGGGCCAATGTGGAAATTCATGAGCAGGTGGGCCCGGAAAACATCTATATTTTCGGAATGCGCGCGGATACCGTCAGCGATCTGTATCAGGCCGGCAGCTATCAGCCTATCCAAATCTTTGAAGCCAATACAGAGCTGCGCCGGGCGCTGACCCAGATCATCGACGGCACCCTGTTCCCCGAAAACCCCGCCGCCCTGCAGGACATTTATCATAATTTACTCTTCAGCGATCATTATTTCGTTCTGAAGGATTTCGGTTCCTATTCCATGGCCCAGCGCCGAGTGGACGCCGATTATCAGAACAGAGAAAAATGGCTGAAAATGGCCATCACAAACACAGCCTGTTCCGGTATTTTCTCTTCCGACCGCACCATTCGGGAATACAACGATCTCATTTGGAAAATGTAATGCGGATTCTCCTCAATTGCCGTCAGCATTGCTGACGGCTCTCTTTTTTGGGGTGGTGCGAAAAGTATTGAAAGAAAAGTCCTGAATTTCCATTGCAAAACCAGCGTGCGCTTGCTATACTGAAGATAACGATAATAATATACCGGTATATATCCCGGCTTTGGCACAATGCCGCTTGTGGCAGTACGCATAGGCGTCCGGTCAGAGAATGCGTTACACACCGTTAATGTTTTGCGGATTACCGGTAAAAAACGAGGAGGAACCATGAAAAAACTGAGAATCGGCGTCTTTGGCGCGGGGCGTGGCATGGATCTGGCAGGTAATTTCATGCTGCTGAACTGCGATATTGTGGCCCTGTGCGACAGCAGAAGGCATATGCTGGATCAATGGAAGGATCATCTCAGCGAAGGCGGCCAGGTATATGAAGATTTTGACGCTTTCATTCAGCATGATATGGATGCTGTCATTCTGGCCAATAACTTTCATGAGCATGCATCCTACGCCATTCGCTGTATGGAAAAGGGGCTGCATGTATTTTCCGAATGCATCAGCAACGGCACCATGGGTGAAGGCGTAGCGCTGATCCGCGCTTTTGAAAAGAGCCATGCCATCTACATGCTGGCGGAGAATTATCCCCAGATGCTCTTCAATCTGGAAATGCAGCAGGTCTGTAAGGGGGGCACCCTGGGCAAAATTCTTTTTGCTGAAGGGGAATATAATCACCCCACTGCCAAAGATGATACCTGGTTTCTGAAAACATACAGCTACCATGAAAACCACTGGCGTTATCATTTGCCCGCCACCTACTATATCACCCATTCCCTGGGGCCTGTGATGCGGGCCACCGGCGCCACTCCCGTTAAGGTCAGCGCCCATGCCATCTATGCCCCGGATGCAGTCAGCCTGGCTACACATAACGGGGACAACTCCGCAATTATCACCACCCAGAATGATGACGGATCTGTATTCCGGGTGGTTGGCTGTTCCGGTTTTGGCGCGCATGGCAATTCTTACCGCCTCTGCGGCACCAAAGGCCAGATTGAAAACCTGCGCGGTATGAACGGCAAAATCATGCTTCGCTACAATGAATGGCAAATCCCGGAAGGCAGAGAAGAAATCAATCTCTACGATCCTGTGCCCCTGCCCAAGGAAGAAATGCCCCCCACCGCCGGCCATGGAGGATCCGATTATCTAACGGCAAAAATGTTCCTGCAATGCATCCGCGAAGGACGGCAGCCTGATCATCCTTTCGATATTCATTCTGCTGTCGCCATGTCCTCCGTGGCCATTCTGGGGCACCGCTCTGTGCTGGAGGGAGGCAAGCCCTATGATATTCCCAATTTCCATCGGGAAGCAGACCGTCGCCTTTACGAAAACGATTTTCTTTCTCCCTTCCCCAGCCCGGATGGCACCGGCGCCACCCTCCCCTGCTGCTCCCATCCCGATTACCGCCCCACAAAAGAAAACCTGGAAATTTTCCATCGCCTAATCAGCGAAGAATAAACCCCATTCAAAAGACCAAAGCAACGGCAGAACATGTGCAGCCACATGCCCCTGCAGGATGACGCGGTTGTGCTGTTCAAGGGAAACATAGGGCTAATCCCAGCGGATCTGCATGCCGTCATCTTGAAGGCAAGCAAGCCGCAGCAGCAGGCCCAATTCTCCACATATTGCTTCACATCATCCTCAGGATCGGTGAATGCGATCAGGCAGCGCACCCTGCAGAAAGCATTCAGATGGCGAATTTTGATGAACATATCTCCTTGTGCGGGGATGCGCCGCAGTGCCGGTGTTATGAAGGTACAGCATGGGCGCGTTTGCCACCATTCTGCAAACGCATTTTAGCCGCTGTTGTCAAGCAGCGTGTGTGCGCAGAGCAGAGAACGGAGTCATCCATCAAGAACGCGCAAACCCACCTTTACAACAATGCGGATTTTCCTGTGATATAGGGGGAATAAACAATAAATCCACATACTGTGCCATAAACAGTGGGCGCCAGCAGCATTACTATTGTGATAGTTCAACTCTGTTGAAAGAAATCTCATTTTCATATGCTCAATCCAGAATTTTGATCATAAAACAAAAAAGAGCGTGATATGTTGCGGTATCACGCTCTTTGGCAACCGTGGAGATAGGGTTAAACCTTATTCCTCGATCATTAGACCAAAATGAATCAGTTCCTCATCACCGGCAGTGAACGCTACACTTTCGGGGAATCGGAGCAGGCCCGGCATTTGGGAAAGATACCGGCATACCCACTGACCGTTGATTTGCGTTACATAGGGCATGGTGTCCGCCATGTAATCCATTTCGCTGTACTGGACAGACTCGCCTTGTTCATCTACCAGGGCATACGCGCCATACTTTTCAGCAAGGCTACGCGCAGCCTTTTCGGTATTCTCCTGAGGAATCAGCCATAGATCAATGCGCGTTTCCAGTGAAGAAAGACGGAACTGCTCAACATGCAGCGTAGCATCTGCCAGTGCAATATCGTCGGTTTCCGCAAAATCACAGGCAAAGGCCACGGATGCATCAAATTCAAAAGTCACTTTGATCTGGGAAACTTCGGTCAAGTAACTGTTTTCGGGCAGATCATACAGCATGCCGGAGCCATCAATCACAGTATAACCTTCGGCAAGCCACTGTTCGTTTGCCAGGTCTGCCTCTGTAGCAAAGATGGCATTCTTGAAGCTCTTCAGCGTATTCAGACTATCTTCAGCTTCCGCACGGGCGTCGCCGGTATAGGTTTCTACGTTTGCCTGCATGCTGTCGGGGCGCAGCACCACTGCGAACTTGTTTTTGGGTTTGTACACCATGAAAGTCATTTCGCAAGTGACCTTGCCATCGGTAATGTCACGCATATAGACCTCGCCGCCGCCCACAGCAGGATTGCGTTTGACAGGAAGAACATCCAGATGCGGACTGGGAACCATCTGCGGAGTGTAGGGATTAGCGGTGCAGTACATCATCTGAACTTCATTGCCATTAAAGCTCATCATGGGATTGGCAGCAACCAGTACAGGCATATCATGCTGTTCGTTTTCCAGTTCATAGGAAAACGCCAGCTTATCACCGTCAAATACCAGGCTGGTCATTCGGACGGTAATACCATCAACCGTGTTTTCGCCGATAACAGTCTGAGCCGTGGATTCAAGCTGAGGGCTTACAGGGGCATTGCCGGTCAGCCTGTTCA
>SVGR01000067.1 GCA_015056265.1 Clostridiales bacterium | reverse complement strand
GCAAATACCGGTGAAGAGGTGAGATACAGCATGGGATCGCCGCCGTAGAGCCAGGAATTGAGACTGCGGATACAGCGGATCAGGCCCTTGGGCTCCCGGCCCTGGAGAGACTGGAATTCCTGCTGATTGATGATGGCCTCCAGTTCCTCACGGTCCAGACCTTCCCGAATCAGCTTTTCCGCCGTTTGACGAATGATGGCCTTCAGCTCATCCCGGTGCTGATAATCGGTGTTCCGGATTTGCAGGGCAGTGAAGGGCTGGGCGATGCCATCCTCCAGATAGAAGGAAACGTCTTGGGCCAGACCGCTGGAAAGGATGGCGCGTTTCAGCGGCGCATCGTTGGAGCCGGTAAGATAGGTGCTCAGCACCTCCAGGGCCATCAGTTTTTCCCTTTCTTCCCAGCTGCCCACCTGATGCCCCAGTACCATCATGGCTTTTCCATTTTCCTCTTCCTGGGCGCCGATTTCGTAGTATTCCACAGCTTCACAGGCGGAAACGGGGTGCTGCAGGGGGATATCATGTGCCTTTTCATTCTTTTCATAGCGGGAGAGATACCCGTCAATGAGAGAAAGGGTATCCTCCAGGGGAATGGCGCCATCCAGGAAAATTCGTGCGTTGGAGGGATGATAGTATTCCCTGTGGTTGGCAATGAATTGTTCATAGGTCAGATCGGGAATGTGCTTGGGATCGCCCCCCGATTCAAAGCGATAGCAGTTATCGGGGAAGAGCCGGCTCATCAGCACATATCCTGCCAGGGAATCGGGGGAGGAAAGGGCTCCCTTCATTTCATTGAATACCACGCCCTTGAACAGGGGCTTTTCATCCCCCTCGTTCATTTCATAGTGCCAGCCTTCCTGCTGGAAGATGCAGGGGTTTTCGTAAATGGCGGGGCAAAATACCGCATCCAGATACACTTTGGTCAGGTTCATAAAATCCTGCTCGTTGCGGCTGGAAACGGGATACATGGTCTTATCCGGGAAGGTCATGGCGTTGAGGAAGGTATTCATGGAGCTTTTGAGCAACTCCACAAAGGGCTCCCGCACGGGAAATTCCCGGCTGCCGCAGAGCACCGAATGTTCCAGAATATGAAATACGCCGGTGCTGTCTTCCGGGATGGTTTTGAAGGCGATGGAAAAGAGCTTGTTGCTCTCTCCATTATCGATCCATACCAGCTGGGCGCCGGTCTTTTCATGAATCATCTCCCACAATCTGCCGCCAAGTTCTTCATTTTCCCGGCAGGCTGTGACCCGAAAACCCTGGATTTTTTCGTTTGTGTTCATCATGATTCTCCTTTATTATCGGTGATCCCCGTCGGTACAGGGACGGCGTTTTTCGTCTTTTACATGATAGCACAGGGATGAAGGGCCGTCAATTGGCAAAACAACGCTTGCAGGTATAAGGCGCCCGGGAAGGGCATAAGGATAGTTTGCCCTTGCTTATGGGTGGAAAGGGGGAAGCGGCAGGAAGAAATATAATCTAACATTCCGTAAGATTTTTTGCAAAAAAGATACTATTTGATAAAAAGTAAATACTATGTGTTTAAGAAAATATTGATTATAAGCTTTTGATGGTGTATACTATATGTGAAAATAAATTCCATAAAACACATTTTTATTTGTTGCTGATTCCGGATTGGTCCATGGAGCGAGTCATTCTTCATTTTGTCTTTAGGCAGCGCAGCGGCGCTGTTTATAGAAATAGCGGAAAAACCGCAAAAATTTAAGGAGGTAATCCCATGAAAAAAGCATTGTCCCTGGTCATGGCTCTCCTGATGGTGCTGGGCTGCATGAGTTTCGCAGCTGCCGAAGGAAAAGAAGTCATCAACGTGTACGCCTTTACGGATGAAGTGCCCAAGATGCTGGAGTATTACGTTGAAACCCATCCCGAATTCAACTATGAACTGAACATCACCATCATCCCCACCACGGACCAGCTCTATCAGCCCGCACTGGACCAGGCCCTGAAGGCCGGCGGCGCTGACGCTCCCGATCTCTACACCGCTGAAGCTGCTTTCATCCTGAAGTATGCTCAGGGCGATATGGCCGGCTATGCCGCTGCTTACGATGATCTGGGCATCGATACCGCCAATGCCATCAAGGCTGCTGACATTGCTCAGTACACCGTGGATATCGGCACCCGTCCCGCCGACGGCAAGGTTGTGGGTCTGGGCTATCAGGCCACCGGCGGCGCTTTCATCTATCGCCGCTCCATCGCCAAGGACGTCTGGGGCACCGATGATCCCGCTGTCATCGCCACCAAGATCGGCCCCGGCTGGGATAAGTTCTTTGAAGCTGCTGAAGAACTGAAGGCTAAGGGCTATGGTATCGTTTCCGGCGACGGCGATATCTGGCACGCCATTGAAAACAGCTCTGAAGTGGGCTGGCTGAATGAAGACGGCGAACTCTACATCGATCCCGCCCGTGAAGCTTTCCTGGATATGTCCAAGAAGCTGAAGGACAACGGCTATCATAATGACACTCAGGACTGGTCTGACGCCTGGTTTGCCGATATGAAGGACGCCGGCGAAAAGAAGATCTTCGGCTTCTACGGCCCCGCCTGGCTGATCAACTACACCATCGGCCCCAACTGCGGCGATACCGCTGGCGACTGGGCCATCTGCGAACCCAACATCGGCTTCTTCTGGGGCGGCACCTGGCTGCTGGCCAACAAGGATACCACCAAGAAGGAAGCTGTCAAGGAACTGATCGAATGGGTCACCCTGGACTGCTCCGAAACCGGTCTGCAGTATATGTGGGCTAACGGCACCCTGGCTTACAACGAGAACGGCACCAAGGACGCTGTTGGTTCCGGTACCGTTATGGCTATGAGCAACGGCGAATTGGATTTCCTGGGCGGCCAGAATATGTTTGATGTATTCGTACCCGCCAACCAGTTTGCCAACGGCAAGAACCTGACCCAGTATGACGAATCCATCAACGCTACCTGGCGCGATGCCGTTCGTCAGTACACTGGCGGCGCTATGACCCGCGACGAAGCCATTGAATACTTCAAGATGACCGTTTCCGATACCCTGGGCATTGATGTTGCCGAATAATTAACCTGAAACCGTTTTGTGGACGGACGGGCAACCGTCCGTCCACATTTCCATGGATCCCTATCGAATCGAGGGAGGAATCGTCCATGCAAAGGACACTGAAGCGCAAGGGGATAAGCTATGCCAAGTATGGCTATTTGTTCAGTCTGCCGTTCGTGCTGGCTTATGCATTTTTCATGCTGTATCCCATTATCTATACCGTTATCCTGGGCTTTACCGATCTGAAAGGCGCCGCTGCCACAACGTGGAAATTCCTGGATGAGCCATTCACTAATTTCGAAAAAATCCTGAACAATAAAACGTTCATTACATCCCTGGAGAATACTTTTGTCATCTGGATCATCAATTTCATTCCGCAGTTATCCCTTGCCCTGCTTCTCACCGCCTGGTTCACCCGTAGAAAGCGGACCATTCACGGCCAGGGGCTGTTCAAGGTTATGTTTTATCTGCCCAATATCATTACCGCCGCTACCGTGGCCATTTTGTTTAATTCCTTCTTTGGCTATCCGGTGGGCCCTGTAAACACGCTGTTGAAAGCGTTGGGAGCAGAAAATTTCTATTTTACCAATGATAAATGGGCTTCCAAGCTGATCGTGGCCTTTATCCAATTCTGGCAGTGGTACGGCTATACCGCCATCGTGCTGATTTCCGGTGTGCTGGGCATTAACCCCACCCTCTTTGAATCGGCAGAAATTGACGGCGCTACCCCGGCCCAGACCTTCTTCCGTATCACCCTGCCCTGCATGCGCACCATCCTGATTTATTCCCTCATCACCAGCCTGATTGGCGGCCTGACCATGTTCGACATTCCCAAGCTGTTCAACAATGGCGGGCCTGTCAATGCTACCTCGACAGCTTCCGTTTTCATTCACAAGCAGGCATTTGAGGGAACGTATCAGTATAACCGGGCCTCTGCGGCCAGCGTTGTGCTGTTCCTGATTGTGGCGGTGCTGTCTGTGATGGTGTTCTTCCTGATGCGGGATCGGTACGACGCAAAGGAAAAGCGCCTGAATAAAAAACTGGCACGGACTGCCCGCAAGGGGAAGGAGGGGATCAATGTATGAAAACGAATAAAGTGCATCTGACCCCCGCCCAGACGACAGGCATGATTGTCAAGTATACGGTGTGCATCTTCCTGGCGATCCTGAGCATTCTGCCCTTCTATATCATGATCATCAATGCCACTCGCAGCACCCCGGAAATTCAGCAAAGCGCTCTGGCCCTCTGGCCCTCCGGTTCTCTGGCCAATAACTATGCCGTTTTCGGAAAAAAGGCCTTTGATCCCTTTGTCGGGTTCAAGAATTCCATGATCATTTCCACCTCTGCTACAGCGCTGACAGTCTATTTCTCCACTCTGACCGCCTATTCCCTGGTGGCCTATACCTGGAAGCTGCGCAATGCGCTGTTCGGCTTCATTCTGGCAGTGATGATGATCCCTGGGCAGTTGGTTTCTATCGGGTTCTATCAGTTCATGCACAGCCTGGGCATGACCAATAACCTGCTTGCGCTGATCCTGCCTGCCATTGCCGCCCCCGGCACGGTATTCTTTATGCGGCAATATATGATCCCAGCTCTGAGCATGGATATCGTGGCGTCGGCCCGTATCGATGGCGCCGGGGAATTCCGCACGTTCAATACCATTGTGCTGCCCATCATGAAGCCCGCCATGGCTACCCAGGCCATCTTCGCTTTCGTGACCAGCTGGAATAAGCTCTTCGAGCCCATGATCCTGTTGACCAAAAAAGAGAATTACACCATGCCCATCATGGTGAGCCAGCTGCGAGGCGATATTTATAAGACGGAATACGGCACCGTGTATCTGGCGCTGACCATGTCGGTGCTGCCGCTGCTGATTGTGTATTTCCTGCTGAGCAAATATATCATCGCCGGCGTTGCCCTGGGCAGCGTAAAGGAATAATCCGCCGGAGGGCGCAGGGCAGGCTTTTCCTCCCGTTTGCCCTGCTTCTCTTGGGCGACAGTCCCGTTCCCCGCTTCTGCATCCGTGGAAGCGGGTTTTTTCTATGGAAAAAGCTTTGCGGAGAATATAAAAAGCTTCCCGTCCGGAAACGGGAAGCCAGAAGAAAACACAGGCGAGATATCAAAACGCCGGGCGTACGCAGCGGAAAGATTATTCTTCCTTGCCCTGCAGTTCGAAATTTACCAGGTAGGAATGATTGGTGTAGTTCTTGTAGGGGGCATGGACGGCTGGTTCACCCCAGCAGCGGTCGCCGCCGATGCCCATCTGCCGCTGATTGATGCGCACCACCGTGTGGGTGGATACGGGCAGATCGTGGGTGTGGGCGGCAGGATAGACTTCCTCCGGAGTCCAGGGCAGCACGGAAAGTTCCGTTTCGTGCTGGCCGCGGATCTGCATGGCAAGGCCGCATTCCTTCTTGATACTGGCGCAGCGTACGCCCACCTTGTTGCCGCTTTCCTGAGGCGGCAGATTGGGCTCATACTGGTCTGCCACGGTGCCTGCGTATCGGCCAAGGCGCACACCCTCATGCCGATCGCAGTAGCTGTCGGTGGGGCCGTAGCCATACCAATCCAGCCGGTCAAAGGCGGGATCCATTTCAAACATCATGCCAACAGCCGGAATGGGGGGCAGATCAGCCGTGGGATTGAGCTGCATACTGACGGATACAACGCCGTCTCCCTGGATGGTGTAGAGGATGCAGCACTGGGTGCCCGGCATATTCTTGTATCCATGCACTGCCTGCACTGTCACGGTATGGGGCTGAATGGCGTAATCAAAGCTCAGCAATTCCTCCTGCTGGGAGGCTGCCCGCCAGGGCGCATACAGGTCATGGCAGTTGGTGCGCAGTTCATTGGTGACCAGCGCACGCCAGTAATAGGGGATGATAGGGGTCTTGAGCAGTTCCTTATCACCCAGCTTGTAGGAGCACAGATGGCCGGTGGCCCGTTCGAAGGAAACGGAGCCGAAATCGCCGGTGATGGTGAGGCCTTCCTTTTGATCCATGGCGGAGAGGGTGCGCTGGCACTGGGTCAGGCCGGCGGGCAGGGGCTTTTTGAGGATGAACTGTTCGAAGCCCAGTTCATGCCCGGCAGGACACCAGGGGGTTTCCTTTTCCATGCGGAAGGAAAGGGTGAGCACATATTCAGCGTTTTCCGTCTTTTCGGGCAGCGGTTTGCCGATATTTACGGTTTCCGTCTTGCCGGGAGCGGCGCTCAGGGGCAAAACGCCCTGGCTCACGGTTTCTTCGCCGTTCTTTTCCACTTTCCAATGCAACTGGATCCCCGTCAGATCCCGGAACAGATACCGGTTGCGGATTTCAAATTCCCCGTTCACCAGATTCAGGGCCTTGCCGGTTACCTGCTGATAGCCCCGTTTTAATTCGCAGAGCATGGCCTTGGGGGTGCTGTCGGCGTAGAGCAGACCGCCGCAGCACAGATAGCCTTCATATCCCTTGGGGCTGTATTTGCCCATGAACTTATCGCCGAAATCCCCGCCGAAGAGATACTGCACTTCCCCTTCGGGTGTGATTTTTTGGATGGCCTTATCCTTCCATTCCCAGAAGAAACCGCCTTGTACCCGGGGATGATTGTGGAACAGATTGATATAATCCCGCATATTGCCCATGGAATTACCGTGGCCGCACAGATATTCGCAGAGAATATAGGGCTTGTGGGGCAGCTTTTCAGCGTTGACGGGCACCACATTGGGCTCGGTATACATTTCGGTCCAGACATCGGTGGCGGCGCCGGAGGGCGCATGATGATAGGTGCCTTCGTAATGGACGGGACGGGTGGGATCTTCCTGGCGGAGGAAATCGTGCATCTTGATAAAGTTTTCTCCGCCGTAGCTTTCATTGCCCAGGGACCAGATCACAATGCAGGGATGGTTACGATCCCGGCGCAGCATATTCTCCGCCCGATCGATGCAGGCCTTTGTCCACCAGGGCTTGCTGCCGGGGATGTTCCGCCAGGATTCCAGATTGTTCTGTCCCCAGCTCCAGGAGCCATGGGTTTCCAGATTGGCTTCGTCGATCAGATACAGGCCATATTCATCGCAGAGGGAATAGAAGGCCTGATCGTTTGGATAATGGCAGGTGCGCACGGCGTTGATGTTATTCTGCTTGAGCAGCAGAATATCCCGCACCATGGCCTCCCGATCCACCTTACGGCCGGTATCGGGGCCCCATTCGTGGCGGTTCATGCCGTAGAAGATCACCCGCTTGCCGTTGACGAGCAGATTGGCATCCTTGATTTCCACCTGCCGGAAGCCCACACGGGTGCGCACGGTATGCACCGCGTCGCCGCAGGTCAGCTCCATTTCAACGGTGTAGAGATGAGGCTCCTCCGCGTTCCACTTCAGGGGCTTTTCCACATGGAAGGAGAAGGCACAGGCCTGCTGATCGGCAAAGGGTGCCACGGGGCGGGATTCTTCGGTGATCAGGGCGCCCTTTTCATCCCACAGCTTCAGGGTCAGGGTGCTGTCCGCCTGGCGGCCCTGCTGACTGGCAAGGCTGACGCTGCCGCTGAGAAAGGCATCCTCATACTGGCTGTCAAAGGCGGTGGAGAAGGCATAGTTGGCGATATGGATATCGGGGGTGCAATACAGATACACATCCCGGAAAATGCCGGCCAGCCGCCAGAAATCCTGATCTTCCAGCCAGCTGCCGTCGCTCCACTGGATCACTTCCACTGCCAGGGTATTTTCACCAGGCTGCACATAGGGGGTCACATCAAATTCGGCAGGGGTAAAGGTATCCTGGCTGTAGCCCACCATTTCCCCGTTGACCCAGGCATAGAAGGCCGATTCCACGCCTTGGAAGCTGAGCACGATGCGTTGTCCCTGCCATTCTTCAGGCACGGTAAAGGCGGTGCGATAGCTGCCCACGGGATTATAATTCTGGGGGGCATGGGGGGCGATGACGTTTTCCATACGGGTCCAGGGATAGCCATCGTCGATATAGCCGGGATAGCCGTAGCCTTGGAATTGCCAATGGCCGGGCACCTCGATTTCGGCCCAATCGGATACGTCAAATTCAGGCTTGATGAAGCTGCGATCCCGCTTCTTGGGGCAGTCCACGAAAGAGAACTTCCATTTGCCGTTCAGATTGCGGCAGTATTTGGAATTCCGGGCCTCGCCAAAGTGGCCCCAGGGGGCGTTTTCATTCTGGGTGACGTCCGCATGGGCGGCTAGCCGGTTTAATTGTACGATTTCCGGATTATTATCCCAATCCTCGTGGCCGTTAGCCGGGGGGGTATAAACGAATTTTTTCATTGGTTTGCTTTCTCCCTTCTTTTTTTCCGTTTGAATACTGCTTTGATTTACATGCAAATGAATTGACCGGACAGGCAATTGCAAATATAGTCATTCCATTATTCTGCCTGAAAGCAGAATATCCTGCCTTTGAAAAAAATCTTTCATGGATAGGTAATAAAAAGGCACAGACCGTTGCGGCCTGTGCCTGGGGATGATTCTAACGATCGTCAGCCCTGCGGATGATTACAGCGCTTCGAAAGTGCAATTGGTAACGGTGACCCCTTCAACTTCATTATACGGAGCGCCGCCGCCGGTGGTGTATACCCAAGCATGAGTATTGTAGCTGTCATTGGGAGCCATCAGCTTCACGTTGGTTACGGTGCAGTTTTCGAATTCGATCTTGTCATTATCGCCGGCGTATACGAAAGCAACCATACCGGTGGTGCAGAAATCGTAAGAAGTAGCCTTTACCGTGGTATTGGATACATCACAATTCTTCAGAGTGGCGGTGATGGTGGAGGAGCTTTCGTTGTACACGGTAGCGATCAGAGGAGCAACCTTATAGCCGCCGCTGATAGTAGAATTCTTTACATCTACATTATCCAGCAGCACATTCTGATAGCTCTGCACGGTCAGAATGGAGGTGTTGATTTTGCCATTGGAATTAACATTGGCCTTATCGAAGGTTACATTCTTGACAAATACGTCTCCGCTACCGGCAAAACGCCTGAACATAGCCTGGCCTTCAATGGTCAGATTGGAAATGGTATATCCCTGGCCATCCAGTGCGCTGAAGGTGAAGGCAGTGTCGGCATGGCTGTCCACGGTGGTCCAGGTATAGCCGCTGAAATCGATATCATCAGTGAGAATGATAGCAATGTTCTTGCCGGCGGTCTTATTGGCCATGGCGGCGTTCAGATCGCTCAGTTCTTCAGCAGTGCCGATCTTCTTCACAGTAACATACACCAGCTTGTTCGTGATGTTCTCTTCAGTGTTGTTGTCCAGCACGAAGTTGCTGTTCGAGTTGCCGGCAAATTCGCTGCCGTACATATAGTTGGCGGAAGTAGAGGCCACTGCAGTACCGTTCAGGGTGATATTCTTGAAGGTGTTGTTAGTAATGGTGGTAGCCTTGGTGGCATTGTAGCTCCAGCCACCGGAAGCCAGACCAGCAGAGGGAAGGCCATCAGTACGGGTTTTAGTAATATTGATGTTCTCTGCGGCGCACTTGTTAATGCTGCCATTGGGAGACACATAACCGGTGATGCCACCGATATTAGCCCAACCGATCAGGTCAACATTTTTTACGGTGCTGTTGGTAACGCCGGCACTATGGTCAAGCAGCCATGCGCTGATGCCGCCAACGGCATTGCGATTCTTGGAGGTAATCAGACCGGTGCCATCAGCGATGACGGAGCAGTTATTGATGTTGGCTTCACCGTAACCGAAAATGCCTGCAATGTAAGCCCATTCATTGACGAGTTCAATCTTGCCGCTGAGGTGGCAGTTTTCGATGGTGGTGATGGGAGTGCCGTAGGAGCCGGCGTAAGCAACGAAAGCAGCGGTAGCGCAATCGGCATGGATGTTAACGTTCTTGATGTTAAGATTTTTGATGGTCGCACCATTGGTGTAACCAAACAGACCAGCGCCGTCCAGAGTGTTGTCATTAACGGTCAGGTTATAAATGGTATAGCCTTGACCATCGAAAGTGCCATTGAAGGACTTGCCATTAGCCCAACTCATATTATCATGATCATGGACGACAGTACCGGCAGGAGTCCAGGGGCGGTTGGCCAGATCGATGTTGTTGCCCAGCTTGATGGTCTTGCCCTTGAACGTGTTGCCAGCATTCACCTGAGCGGCCAGATCAGCCAGCTGTTCGGCGGTGGTGATCACGTATTCGGTGGCGTCAGCGGGGGCGTCTTCCAGCCAGCTGTTATCGGTAGCGCCGTTCCAGTTGTCCACGCCGTAGCCGGCGGCGGCGTCGTAGTCAGAGGTGCCGAAGCCGTCGGCTTCCACGGTGGCCTGGGTGGCCAGAACCTGCAGGGAGAAGCCATTGCCAATGGAGAGATTCTGGTATTCGTTGCCAGCAGATTCCTGCATCTTCAGGGTGAGGCGCAGGGCGGCTTCTTCGCCAGCCTTCAGCACGCCGTAGGCAGCGCCGTCAGCATCGTTCATCAGTTCAGACAGGGTGCCCACCTTGGTGCCCAGATCGTTGCGATCGGTGGGGGCCTTAGTGGAGGTGTACACGTCGATCACGTCTGCCAGCTTGTATTCGCCGGTCACGGCACTGTCAGCCATGACGTTCAGCTGGAACTTGAAAGCCAGGGAGCCAGCGTTCTTGATCTTGACGTACTTGTAGGTGGTGTAGCCGGGTTCCCACAGGCCGTAATTGAACAGGGCTTCGGACTTGTCGGTCACTTCGCTCCAGGTGGTGCCGTCATTAGAGGCAAAGACCTGAACATCCAGAGTACCAGAGGTGATGATGTTGTTGGCAGAGGTTACTTCATCGGTGAACCAGGCGATGGTGCCGCCGATGAGGGAGCCGCCCGCCACGACCAGCGCCAGTACCAGCGCCAGCAGCTTGGGAGACATTTTCTTCATGGGTTTCTCTCCTTCGAAATGATGATTTGACTTGGCAGCGAACAGCCAAAAAGCACTTTCTCAGATGACCCTTGGCATATCGCTGACAAATTGCCATTCCCATATATTGTAACATATAATTTTAATATAATGCAATTTGTTTGCATAACGAAAGTGTTACAAAATTAATGCTTTTCTGTTAAACGGTAAAGCATGGGAATGGAAATGCACCACAAAAATTTTGCTTGGAAAACCGTGTTGTGGCGGCGGAATGGGGTGTTTTGTATTGTGAATAAAAATCGGGATCAATCCGTTTTTCGTTCAAACTGATTAAATACAAAAAAATCGGCCCTTCAGCACCACGCATGAAGCTGAAAGGCCGATTTTTGATGTGCCGCAGTAAGAAATCTACAACTGTTTCTTTCCGCGGCTTGATTGGGAATGTCGTTGGTTTCTTAAAAAACCATGTGCACAGTAATAGCTTCCTCGTTATTCGCCCAGGAAGGCCTGCTTATTCAGGGGGATCAGGGCGGCCTTGCGGCCGGTGAAAACCTTTTCGAATACATGGAACACGGATTCGATGGATACAACGCCGGTATTGCGGACTACTTCGCCCAGCATCACCATGTTGGCCACCTTATCATTGCCCAGGGCCGCGGCGCGGCCGGCGATATCGATGGCATAGGCCTCGATATCATCCCGGTTCTGATCCCTTTCGATCAGGGACTTATTGTAGAAAAGCTTGCCGCCCTTTTTCAGCATGGGCTCAAATTTATCCATGGAGGGCAGGTTCATGGCCACGGCAATATCCGCCTCATAAATGATAGGGCAGGAAACGGGCTTATCGGATACCACCACGGTGCAGTTGGCGGTGCCGCCCCGCATTTCAGGGCCGTAGGAGGGCAGGAAGGTGGCTTCCTTGCCTTCCAGCATGGCGGCATAAGTGACGATCTGGCCCATCATGAGGACGCCCTGGCCGCCGGAGCCGGCGAAAAACATTTTATAGGTGCTCATTCTTTGTCATCCTCCTTCGGCTCCCGCATAACGCCCAGGGGATAATAGGGCATCACCTTTTCCCGCACCCATTCCAGGGCCTTCACGGGGGTCATGCCCCAGTTGGTGGGGCAGGTGGAGAGGAATTCAATGAGGGTGAAGCCCAGGCCCTTCTGCTGGATTTCAAAGGCCCGGCGTACTGCACGTTTAGCAGCCCGCACATGAGCGGGAGAATCCAGGGCCACCCGCTCCACATATACGGCGCCGTCGATGGTGGAGAGCATTTCGCTCATTTTCAGGGGCATGCCGTTCATTTCCTTGCTGCGGCCGTCCTGGGAGGTGGTGCTCTTCTGGCCGATGAGGGTGGTGGGAGCCATCTGGCCGCCGGTCATGCCGTAGATGCCGTTATTGATAAAGAAGGTGGTGAATTTTTCACCGCGGACGGCAGCGTGGACGATTTCGGCGGTGCCGATGGAGGCCAGGTCGCCGTCGCCCTGATAGGTAAAGACGATCTTATCGGGATGCACCCGGCGGATGCCGCTGGCAACGGCGGGGGCGCGGCCATGGGCGGCCTCGCACATATCCACATTCATATACTGGTGCGCCATGACGGAGCAGCCGATGGGGGCCACGCCGATGGCCTTGCCCAGCATGCCC
>SVGR01000066.1 GCA_015056265.1 Clostridiales bacterium | reverse complement strand
TGGCGGACAGCAGGGAACGGGTGTAGGGATGCAGGGGATGGGCAAACAGTTCATCGGAGGAGGCCAATTCCACCATCTTGCCGTAGTACATAACGCCGATACGGTCGGAGAAATACTTAACCACGGAAAGGTCATGAGCGATGAACAGGATGGTCAGCCCCAGCCGCTCACGCAGTTCGTTGAGCAGGTTGATGACCTGGGCCTGAACAGATACATCCAGAGCGGATACGGGTTCGTCAGCGATGATCAGCTCGGGCTGCATGATGATGGCCCGGGCAACGCCGATACGCTGCCGCTGGCCGCCGGAGAATTCATGGGGATAACGGCTGGCGTGCTCCCGTACCAGGCCAACCATTTCCAGCATGGCATAGACCTTTTCTTCGATGATCTTTTCATCACGTTCGCCCTGAATACGAAGGCCCTCGGCAATGATTTCCTTAACGGTCATGCGGGGATCCAAGGAGGCGATGGGATCCTGGAAGATCATCTGGATCTGGGTGATCAGCTTGGTTTTTTTGGCTTTGCGGACGGCGTTATTATATTCCTTGCGCAGTATGGTCAGTTCATCCCCGGTGGCCATTTTCAGCAGGGGCTGATACTTATCCTCCAGTATTTTCAGCTGTTTGGAGGAGTATTCCTTATCGCATTTTTCCTGATCGTAATGGGCCAGCTGGATCTTTTCCCGCAACTCGGCAAGCTCCTTATGGGCTTTCTCTTTCAGGGTTGCTGCTTCATTGGGGGGAGCATTTTGCAGCTTTTCTTTCAGATCTTTCTTGATGGCCTTCATGGCGTCCTTATACTTGCGCAGGCCGGCAGAAATGCGGATGCCCTTGAAGTAAATATCGCCGGAAGTAATCTTATACAGCTTGATGATGGAGCGGCCGGTGGTGGTTTTGCCGCAGCCGGATTCGCCTACCAGACCAAAAACCTCGCCCTTTTTGATGTCAAAGCTGATATCATCCACAGCCTTGAAATCCTTGCCGCCGCTGGGGAAGTATTGGCACAGATGCTCCACCCGGAGCAATACGTCTTGATTATTCTGCATCTTCTATCCCTCTTTTGCTCTTCATTCTTGCAATTCGATCGGTGATAATCTTGGGCCGATCCACCTTGGGCGCATTGGGATGCAGCAGCCAGGTTGCAGCATAATGGGTATCGGAGATTTGGAACATGGGCGGCTGCTGCTCGAAATCAATCTGCATAGCATACTTGTTGCGAGCGGCAAAGGCATCACCCTTGGGGGGATAGATCATGTTGGGGGGAGTGCCGGGGATGGCGTCCAGCTTTTCATTGGTATCCAGGTCAGGCATAGAGGACAGCAGCGCCCAGGTATAGGGATGAGCACATTCATAGAATACGTCTTCGGAGGTGCCGTATTCCACGATCTTGCCGGCGTACATAACGGCGATGCGGTCTGCCATGTTGGCCACCACGCCCAGGTCGTGGGTGATAAAGATAACGGACAGATGACGTTCCGCCTTCAGCTTGTTAATCAGCTCCAGAATCTGGGACTGGATGGTTACGTCCAGAGCGGTGGTGGGTTCGTCGCAGATGAGGATATCGGGATTGGCGGCCAGGGCGATAGCGATAACGATGCGCTGGCGCATACCGCCGGAGAATTCAAAGGGATACTGGCTATAGCGCTTCCGGGGCTCAGGGATACCCACTTCTTCCATCAGCTTGATGGCCTTCTGCTTGGCCATGGCCTTGGTGACCCGGTTCACAACGCCGGAGGCATTGGCCTTGAGGAAATCGATCATGGCAACGGTTTCAGTGGCGTAATCCCGCTGCGTCTTGTTCTGCAGTTTTTCCTGATAATGGTTGATCAGGTTATCCACCTGGTGAAGGATGGCATTGCGGCAATCCTCCAGATTCAGCAGAGCTTTGGGGGCAACCTGCCAATCAGGGGTACGGCCGCCCTTGGATTTGCGGGCATGTTTGGCGGTCTGCTTGGCGAAGCGTTTCTCTTCCTTTTTGTTTTTAACGATGGCGGAGAAATAATTATCGATTTCCGTCTTCAGGGCAGAATGGAAGGTATAGGCCATGCTGTCCTTTATGTATTCCATGGGATCGATAGAGGCATTGACGGCCTCGGTCATGTGCTTATGGGCCGTATCGCAGGCTTTTTTATTCAGCGCCTTTTCCGTGAACGTATCCCGGCTGGCGGTCAGCACTTCGATGGCTTTGGCCTTGTTCTCATAGGCCTTTTCAGCGGAATAACGGATGCCCTTTTCAGCGTCGGCGATAAAATCCAGCATGAAATGATCATCCAGATATTCACGCAGGAAGGGATTGAGCTGGGAAACAGGGAGGGAGGGAAGCTCCTGCTGGGCAAAGGTCAAGTAGTAACCCATGGCAAAGAAATTGGGCATTTCCTTGTTCACGGCTTCCTTCAGGATCTCTTCGATGCCCTTGAGCACCAGGAGCAGGGGCTCGTTATCGCCATCCTTGTTCTGCTTCAGCGCAGGTTTGAGCTGATTGACCAGGACCTGCAGTTCTTCAGTGCGTTCATTGACCACATACTGCTGAATGGACTGCATAGCCAGGGTGCCGATGCGGCCAACACGATAGTTCAGATCATTTGCGGCCCTCTTTTCCACTTCGAAAATCAGCACACCCAGTTCGTTAACGCCCTCATAAGCAGCGTCATGGGCATGATTGTAGGCGGATTCCAGGGCCAGATGCTTGTATTCGAATTTGTTGAAGTCGCTGCACTTGGTCTTGATAGCATTGCTCTGCTCAGGGCAGGCGGCGATCATATTATCCTGCAGCAGCTTGAGATACTTATTGAAGGTGGCCTTGCTTTCCTTCTGGCGGGCCTTGCCCTTGAGGATCATGGCCTCCGTCAGCTGCTTGCCGATGCGGACGATGGGGTTGAGGCTGCTCATGGGATCCTGGAAGATCATGGCGATTTTGTCGCCGCGGATCTTGTGGAATTCATCTTCACTGATCTTCAGCAGATCGCGGCCGTCATAGATGATTTCGCCGCCTTCAACGATGGAGTTGTTGGCCAGAATGCCCAAGATGGCCTTGGAAGTAACGGACTTACCGGAACCAGATTCGCCCACGATGGCCAGAGTTTCGCCCTTTGCCAGGTCAAAATCGATATTGCGAACGGCCTGCACCTTGCCGTTGGAAGTGCGGAAGGAGATGGTCAGGCCGCGCACCTGCAGTTTCTTTTCCATTTCCATGATTAATCTTCTCCTCTCGTAGTGGGGTTAAAGGCGTCGCGCAGACCGTTGCCAAAGAGGTTGAAGGAGATCATCAGCAGGGAGAAGAACAGCGCAGGCCAGAGCATGGCATGAGGAGAGGTGGTCATGGCCAACTGCCCCTGACTCATCAGTTCACCAATGCTGGTGCCTACAAATTCGGACAGGTTTACAATGCCCAGATAGGTCAGCTGGGTTTCGGAGGAGATAACGCCGGGGATAACCAGCGCACAACTGGTAACGATGGTGCCCAGGGCGTTGGGGAAGATGTGACGGAACATCAGCCGCTTGTCGGAGGCGCCCAGTGTACGGGCGGCCAGCACATATTCCTGGCTCTTAAAGCGGTAGAACTGCTTGCGGGTAAGGGCGGCGGTGCCGATCCAGCCCGTCAGCACGAATGCGAAAAGGAAGGCGCCCACCGTACCTACCTTCTGGGCCAGATGCAGCTGGAACAGGGTGGTGGCCACGATGAAGGGGATACCAGACAGGATATCGGAGATACGATCCATGGTGATATCCACCAGGCCGCCGTAATAACCCTGGATGGAGCCGTAAATGAAGCCCAGCGTCAGGTTGATCGCGGAAACGCAGATGGCGAAGATCAGGGAGAAACGGGCGCCCATACCGATGGCGCACATCATATCCTGGCCCTTCAGGTTGGTGCCCAGGAAGTAGGTGGGCTCAATGCCGTTCTGATACTGATAGTAGTTGTAATAGCACACGCGGCAGTGAACAGAGCCGGATTTTCGGGCGCTGTAGATGTAGCTGCCATCGTCGCCTTCGATACGCAGGGAATTGTAGGGCGCACCTTCGATCGTCTTATTAGTAGAATAGACGGGGATGAAATTGCCATCCTTATCCTTGTCGGCGGTACCCTTGGAATCCTTGACCTTGTACCAGAGGTTGGGGTTATTGGTGATATCCTTGATATCTTTGGTTTCAACATAAGGATAGATCACCTGGATGCCCGTTTCATTCTGCCAGGCCTGGATGCGTTCGAATTCTTCGTAGGAGAAAGTACCATAAACGATACCGAATTCGTAATAGTTGTTATTGCGGATCTTGTAGGTGCGAGTGGTCACATTCTTACCGCGCTGCTTGATGGTCTTTTCCTGCATATCCAGGATTTCCAACACAGGATTATAGCCGGTTTCCAGGGCGATGCCGTTCCAGTAATCCATGGAGGCATCATTCTGGGAATCGCGGACCACGCCGCCGTCAAAGAAGGACCATCCCTTTTCTGCCAGAGAACGGACGAAGGGCGGGGTATTAGTGTAACGCTTATCCACCTGCTTCACATCGTAGGGGGAGATAAGGGGGGCCACGATAGAGAACAGCAGCAGGAACATAATGATGTAAGCGGCGATAACGGAAGACTTATTCTTCTTGAAGCGTACCATGGCGTCTGCCAGGAAGCCACGGGATTTGGTTTCCAGTTTGTGATCCCGCAAAATTGCATCCTTGTGGGCGAATGCAAATTTCTCTTGCGGAATATGTTCATACATGTTTTTTTCCATTTGTAATGTACATCCTTTCCGTCAAGATTATTTCTTGGAGCCCATGCGGATCCGGGGGTCAATGAAGCCGTAAGAGATATCCACCACGATGCCGGCAAGCAGGGAAACCGTGGTATAGAATACCGTCAGAAGCATGAAGATATTATAGTCGCGGCCGTTGATGGAGTTGAGATACAGCCCGCCCACGCCAGGAACGGAGAAGATCTTTTCAATGACCAGGGAGCCGCTCATGATGCCGATGAAGTTACCGAAGATAGCGGGCAGGATAACCACCATACAGTTCTTCAGGGCATGGCGGACAGTGGCCTGGCGCCGGGTGAGGCCCTTGGTGCGAGCCAGCAGCATAAACTCGCTGGTGAGTACTTCCGTCAGTTCCGCACGGGTGGTGCGGGTGAAGCCAGCGATAACGCCAAAGGACAGCGACATGACAGCCGGCAGCATACTGCTGAATACTTTCCAATCCAGATAACTGCGGCCCTGCAGCGGTTCCATCAGGAAGGGGAACCAGCCTAACTTAAAGGACAGGAAATATTGGATCAGGAATGCGAACACAAATGACGGAACCGAAACAACCACCATTGTCAGGGTGGAAATGGTGTGGTCGACCCAGGTGTTCTTCTTCAGGGCGGCCCAGATACCAAGGCCGATGCCCAGGGGAATGGATAGCAAGATGGACAGCAGGTTCACGATCATGGTAGCGGGCAGCTTGGAAGCAAACATAGCCGCCACGTTCTGGCCGAAGTACAGCTTATCGCTGACGCCCCAATCCCATTTGGTGAAGATATTCTTCAGGAAAATGCCAAATTGCACCAGATAAGGCTTGTTATAACCCCAAGCTTCCCGCTGGGCCAAAATAACGGGGGTGTGAGGATCGCCCGCCGGCAGTTCCACTGGGGGCAGCATCCGTACCAGCACAAAGCACATGCAGGTGATAATAAGCAGTGTGACCAGCATCAGCAGCAGTCGTTGAGCCGCATACTTGACCATAAGCCTCAGTTCCTTCCTGTAAATACGCCTATCGGCGCATTTTAATTCGTGTGTACCCTTTATCTGAACGGCATCCCCTGGGGGAGCCGATTGAATCCGTTTTCAGATGCGAAGGTCGATTGGATACAATACCATAGATGAGTAAAAAAATGATACAGGGCGGCGGGAAATGCCATACCGCCCTGCGGGGGAGGGGATTGGCCGGGGCCGCTCCCCATCCGGCAGGGGGAAACCGGGCAAGAAAATTGCCTGTCCCCTATAGGCGAAGAGGTATTGCCGGGGTTTTGAGGCCCCGGTAATACCTTTCGCTTATCAGACCTTATCGATTGATGATCAACGAATGACTATCAATAGAAATTAGTAGGTCAGGGTGCCGTCGGGCTGTTCGTTGACGTAAGCGGCCCATTCGGTTTCGTCGTAGTTGTACTTCATGTAGGCAATGCCGCCGCGGCCCATGATGGGATTGTATTCTTCCACAACATAGAACACCTGCTGGCTCAGCAGAGCAGCGCTGGCATCCTGCAGCATGGGGATGTAGTCATAGGTGCCCAGAACGATGGTTTCGATGCCGGCCAGGATGTTCAGACGTTCTTCAACGGTGGCCTGATCAGCGCCGAAGTTGTATTCCACGCCGTCCACGGTGATGGTGGCGCCGTTCAGAGCGTCGGACCAGTTCTTGATGTTGGTGGTGATTTCGGTGCCGCCCACGGTCAGGGTCATGTCGACCTTGGTAGCGTCGAACCAATTGGCGTCATACTGGTAGGAGGGGTTGACATACAGATCGGACAGGCCGAAGGGGTTCAGAGCAGAGCCGGACCAGCCGCCCAGAACGGTGTCGGACATACCGGCCTTGATCTTGTTGGACCAGTCATTGCCGTAGGGAGCAGACAGGTAGAAGTTGACCTTGCCCTCGAAGGGAGTGCCGGCGGTCACTTCAGCCATCTTTTCGTTCAGGTAAGCAACGGTCTTGTTCATGAAGTCAGAGATGGAGGAAGCGCAGTATTCGATCTGGACGGTCTGGTCAGAGATACCGTCGCCATCGTTATCGGTGATGAAGCCAGCAGCGATAGCTTCGTCGAAAGCAACCTTGTACAGTTCCTTGGCGGCCACGGGATCGTAACCGGTGATGGAGTTGACGGCTTCGTCCAGGGAGGCGTAGTCTTCAACGTTCACAGAGTAGAAGTTGCACAGAGCCATCTTGGCCTGGTCGGTGTCGCGATACTTGGCACCGGTATCGGGATCATAGATGTAGTTGTTGCCGATGAGGCCGTAGCCGCCAGACCGGGCGGGAGAAATGGTGGAGGCGAACAGTTCCTTATCGTAGGTCACGGCCACGGCCTTCCGGAAGGAGGTCAGGGTCATGGTCTGCAGGTCGTCCTTGGTGGTGTCGAAACCTTCGTTGGCTTCACGGCCGTTGATGGCGTCCACATAGCCGTTGAAGATCAGGAAGAAGATGGTTTCAGAGGGAGTGAAGTGGATGAATTCGGAAGAACGATAGGTGGCGAAGTCTTCAGCCTGGAGGCCATAGCCCATCAGCTGGCCCTTGAGGAACATCAGCTTGCGGGTAGCAGCTTCAGCAACAACCTGGGTATCGATTTCGGTGGTCATGTACATATCATAAGTTTCGCCGTCAACGGGGTCAACATAGGTATGCTTGCCATCGGTGTAGCCGTACCAGTTTTCGTTCTTGACGAAGTGCATGTTCTTGTCAGCTTCGTAGTTGGTCATCTTGTAGGGGCCGTAGGACAGGGTGGTTTCCACGCTGGTGTTGTAGGTGGAGGTCCAGGCGTCGCCGGTCTGCTGCAGGCAAGCGTCGTACAGATCAGTCTTTACGATCCAGTTGCCGGACAGGTTGTAATAGAGATAGAAGCCAGACAGAGCCTTGCCGAATACCAGGGTGATGGAGTATTCGTCATTCTTGATGATACCAACGGTTTCAAAGCCCACTTCTTCGTAGGACTTTTCGTAGGAGACATAGTAGCCCAGCTGCCATTCGGGTTCGTTGCCCCAGATGTCAGAGCTGGTGAAGGAAGCCAGAGCGGCGATGGTTTCGTCGGTCACGGGAGCATAGCCATCTTCGTCGGCGGCAGCGGACAGCACATCCCAGCAGCCTTCATCGGGAATGTAGCCGCCGCCATGATAGTAGGACAGAGCGTTCTTGCCGCCCATCCAGGCGTAGGGGGTGTCCAGGCCGAAGAAAGCGGGTTCGCCGTTGGGGGTGGCATAGGTGCCGTCTTCGCCCTTCACCAGGTCAGCGAAAGCATAGGTCATATTATCGCCGTCGGTGGAGTTGGCATTCAGCACGGTGGTGCCGCCCTTGGCATAAGCCTCAGCACCGGCAATGCACAGGTCGCCGGCATAGTAGTCAGTAGCGCGGTAGTTGAGCAGCTTGGGATCCAGCAGACGCTTCATGGATTCCACATAAGTGTCAGCGTTGATGGGGGTGCCATCTTCCCAAGTGGCCAGGGGGTTCAGCTCGATTTCATAAGCGAAGCCCTTAGTGGCGGATGCGGGAATGTTGAATTCGGGATGTTCAGCCTTGATCTGTTCGGTCACATCCACGGGATCAGCAGCAGCCATTTCGGGCACGATCACGTAGCCGGCGTAGGGATCCTTGCCTTCAACGGGGTGAAGCTCATCGTTGAACAGGAAGGAATACAGACCAACGCGCAGGAAATCAGCGGGATAAGCGTCGTCAGTGGTCTGATAGGTGTGGGGATTCCAGTTGGTGGCCAGAGTGGTCACAGCATCCTTGTAGATGTAGCTGGGAGCAGCTTCTTCGGCCACGGCAAAGGCGGGGATCGCCAGAGCCAGGACGAGTACGAGGGCCAGAAGTTTCTTCATGGTGGTCTCTCCTTTTCTTTATTTTGCAGCGTAATTTCATGCATGGCGGCGATGCTTCACTCTTCGCCGGGGGCACGATATGCTGCGAATTGCGAAATACGCCAAAAGCGTAAATCGATTCATTTCATTATACGATTAAACAAAATAAATGTCAATGTAACAATTCTGCAATTTCAATCTTTTCGCCGCTAAAAATGAAAAATTATGCATTTATGAATGATTCGTCAAAGGCAATTCATAATTGAGAAATACCTGCGAAATAAACGAGAAAAAAACGATGGGATAGATAGGAATACGGGAGGAAAATGGGCTGGAAAAACATACCGGGCAAGGATGAAAACCAGACCGGATTCTATATGCGAGCACAAAAAAACGGACAGCCTTTTCAGACTGTCCGCTGAATAACGGATGTATAGGGATGAAATATCAGGCCCCGGGCGGGAAATCGCCATAGTAGAGGCGGCGGAGGGTGGCGGTACCGGCGGCGCCGTCCACATTCAGGCCGTTGTAGCGCTGGAAGGAGCGTACAGCGTTTTCGGTGCCTTCGCCAAAGTAGCCGTCAGCCACGCCGGAATAATAGCCCTGATCCTTCAGCGCCTGCTGCATCTTGCGCACAGGTTCGCCGTAATGGCCACGGCGCAGAGTGACGTAAATTTCCTGGCCGGCCGGGGGAGTGGTGACCAGCACGTAGGTGTTGGCAGGCAGGGGAGTGGCAGTGGGCCGGAGTGTGGCGGTGGGCCGGCGGGTGGCAGTGGGCTTGGCAGTGGCCTTGGTGGAGGAAGCAGTACGGGCGTCATCGCTGAACAGCAGGTTCAGGGTGGATTCGCCGGCGACGCCGTCCGCGGTAAGGCTATGGGCACGCTGGAAGGCCTTGACGGCTTCCACGGTGCCAGAGCCATAATCTCCGTCCACGCCGCTGCGGTAATAGCCCAGTTCCTTCAGGCGGGTCTGCACAGCGCTGACCGCCTTGCCTTCGGAGCCTGAGCGCAGGGCAACGCCAACCACACCGGACACGGTAGAGGTAGAGCGGGCAGAGGAAGAATAGAGAGCCTTGAGGGTTTCGGGGCCGGCCACGCCGTCATAATAGCTGCAATTGCGTTTCTGGAAGGCGATCACGGCGGCTTCGGTGGCGGAATCAAAGGTAGCGGTGGCGCTGCCCGCCAGATAGCCCAGAGAAATCAGCCGCTCCTGCATCTGACGCACCTTGGAGCTGGTATCGCCCTTGCGCAGGTAGGTATTGGTGGAGTATGTGGGGGTGGCAGTAGGCTTGGGGGTGGGCTTGGCGGTGGGACGGGCGGTCTGTTTGGCCTTGGCCAGGGTGTCCATGGTGTATCTGCCCACCTTGCCGTCTACTTCCAGACCGTATTGTTCCTGGAACCGCTTGACGGCGTCTTCCGTGCCGGCACCGAAATCGCCGTCCACGCTGCCGCGATAGAAATTCAGTTCCTTCAGGCGGCGCTGCACGGTCTTTACGTCATCGCCCTTGGAACCCAGCTTCAAAGAGCCCTGAGGCGTGGGAGAGGGCGTGGGGGTGTAGGGCAGGGCAGTGACGGGGGGAGCAGTTACCTGACCGACGATATTGGGGCCCACCGTCCATACGTTGCCGCTGAAGGGCGCAGCCGTAGTGGGGACGGGCGAGGGCAGATCTACCAGCGGAGGAATATAAGTGGTGGGGCTGGCCGTAGGCACTTCTGTATTGGGGTTATAAACCGGGAAATCGATATTGTTGTTGCTGTTGTTGTTGGGCAGCGGCTCGGGCTGCACAACACAGCCGCTGAGGATCAGGGGGATCATCAGCAGCAATCCGGCCAGCAGCAGCTTGAGGATACGGCTTTTCTTCATGGGACATCCTTCCTTCCAGCGGTGCATCCTTCGGCGAGAAATAGCACCTTCATTAATATAGACGGGCAATCGGGGGATTTTGTTCCCGCATATTTGGAATTAATTTGTCAAACCGGCGATTCCCGCCCTGGCGGGAGCGGCGATTGACAGGGGAGAATGCGCTGTGCGGGGCTTTCAGCCCGGCAGGCGTTAGCAAATACAGGATGAAACACCTCTTTTTCCGGGCATATTCCTCCACGTCTCATAGCATACCATAAATTTCTCCCGAATACAATCACTTTCTTACCGACAAATTCAAACAAATTTAAGAAAAACGTAATTATTTCTCTTGACACGGGAGATAAATATGGGTAAAATACATTTGTAAGTCAAAGAAAGTCAAAAACGAAGGCGCTTTGACAGATAAATGGATGATAAGGGGGATGAAACATTGTCCAACCGTAATTATACGCAGAAAACCGTAGAGGCCCTGAATGCTGCCAAGCGTATGGCGGATGAGCGGGGCAATCAGCAACTGGAGCAGGCCCATCTGCTGGCTGGTCTTTTGTCTGCACCGGAGGGCTTGATCCCTCAGCTGTTGGGGAAGATGGGTGTGGACAGCGCTGCCTTGCTTTCCGGGGCGGAAGGAATGATAGAAAAAATGCCCAAGGTAAAGGGCGCCGCTCATCTGGAAGGAAAAATGTATGTATCCGCCGATGTGGAAAAGGCGCTGCGGGAGGCAGATGATCAGGCCCGGCGGATGCAGGATGAATTTGTTTCGGTGGAGCATCTCTTCCTTGGCCTGATTCTGAAGGCGGATCGGGAGATGGCGCTGCTGTTTCAGCGTCTGTGCGTGGAAGAGGCAAGTTTTTTGCAGGCCCTGTCCCAGGTGCGCGGAGCGGCGCGGGTGACCAGCGATAACCCGGAAGAAACATATGATGCCCTGAAAAAGTATGGTTCCGATCTGGTGGAACTGGCTCGGCAAGGAAAGCTGGATCCCGTCATCGGTCGTGATCAGGAAATTCGTAATGTGATCCGCATCCTGTCCCGGAAGACCAAGAATAATCCCGTGCTTATTGGTGAGCCCGGCGTAGGCAAAACCGCCATTGCAGAGGGCCTGGCATTGCGGATCGTTCGGGGGGATGTGCCGGATGGGCTGAAGGATCGATCCATATTTTCGTTGGATATGGGATCGCTGATTGCCGGCGCCAAATTCCGCGGGGAATTTGAAGAGCGGCTAAAGGCTGTGCTTTCCGAAATCAAAAAGAGCGAAGGGAAAATCCTGCTCTTTATCGATGAACTTCATATCATCGTCGGCGCAGGGAAAGCCGATGGGGCCATGGATGCGGGCAATCTGCTCAAGCCCATGCTGGCAAGGGGGGAACTGCACTGTATCGGCGCCACCACATTGGATGAATACCGCAAATATGTGGAAAAGGACGCTGCCCTGGAGCGGCGATTCCAGCCGGTAATGGTGAATGAACCCACGGTGGAGGACAGCATTTCCATCCTGCGGGGATTGAAGGAACGCTATGAAGTATTCCATGGGGTGAAGATCCAGGATGGCGCTCTCATCGCTGCCGCTACCCTGTCCAACCGCTATATCACCGATCGGTTCCTGCCGGATAAGGCCATTGATTTGGTGGACGAGGCTTGTGCTCTGATCCGCACGGAAATGGATTCCATGCCCGCTGAGCTGGATGACATCCGTCGGCGCATCATGCAGCATGAAATCGAAGAAGCTGCCCTGAAAAAGGAAACGGACGTCCTGTCCCGGGAGCGCCTTGCCATGATCCGCAAAGAGCTTTCTGATATGCGGGATCAGTTCAAGGAAATGCAGAGCCGTTGGGAAAATGAAAAGGATGAGATCGGGAAGGTGCAGCGTCTGCGGGAAGAAATGGAAAGGATCAATACTGAAATTGAGCAGGCGGAGCGAAAATACGATCTTACCCGGGCAGCGGAATTGAAATATGGGGAATTGCCCCGGCTGAAGGCGCAATTGGAGGAAGCAGAAAAGGAAACCAGGGGGCAGGAATCCACCTTGCTTCGGGATAAGGTGACGGAAGAAGAAATAGCCCGGATCGTATCCCGCTGGACGGGAATCCCGGTGAGCAAGCTGGTAGAAGGGGAAAGGGAAAAGCTCTTGCGATTGCCCGATACCCTGCATCAGCGGGTAATCGGGCAGGATGAAGCGGTGAGCCTGGTCAGCGAAGCCATTCTGCGCTCCCGGGCAGGGGTTTCGGATGAGAACCGGCCCATCGGTTCCTTCCTGTTCCTGGGCCCCACG
>SVGR01000065.1 GCA_015056265.1 Clostridiales bacterium | reverse complement strand
GATGACGCACCAATTCCTGCAGGGAATGCTGCAGCTGGGGATAGCCCTCATAGCCCAAGGCCATGGCAAAACGCACCACCGTGCTTTCGCTGACGCCCACGCATTCTCCCAGGGCGGCGGCGGTGAGAAACACGGCCTTTTCATAATGGGCCACGATATAATCGGCAATCAGCCGATGGCTTTTGCTCAGCTTTTTGCCGCTCAGATTCAGCTGTACAATCAAATTCTGCTTTTCTTCCATGGGTTTTTCCTGCCTTTGTTTACTGCGGACGGGCCGCTGCATGCATTATACAGGAAGAAGGAAGGAAAATGCAAGCTTATTTCATCAAATCCTGCATTTTTGACGCAAATTGGCCATTGCAATCCCCGATTCCACCCAAAAATGTGCAAGTGACGTGCCCTTCCTGCAGAAAGTGATAATCGCTGCCGGGTTCGGGCTTTTCCATGGGCACCCCGGATGTATCATCCGCTGCCAGCCAGAAATAGGTCTGTCCCAGGGGACTGACCCGCTTTTCATAGCTATCCAGATAATAGGCCTGGGACAGGGGACAAACCACAAGGGGCTTGAGCTGGGCGGGGGGCAGAGCGGGGGCGTTCAGATTGATGAGGGTGAAGCGGGGCAGGGGCGTATTCTGGAAATGCTCTGCCACCTTTACAGCCAGCTGAGCCAGATGAGCACGCATTTCGTCGTCAGCCCCAGGCATGATGGAAACGGCGATGGCGGGAATATAGAGCATCACCGCATCCCGGGCGGCGGCCACGGTGCCGCTGTAATATACGGCGGAGCCGGCGTTTTCCCCCCGGTTGATACCGGAAATGCAGAAATCATAGGGCGTATCGGTCAGGCATGGAGCCAGCCGCACACAGTCGCAGGGGGTGCCCTCCACCGCATAGGCCTGGGCGCCGTCCCAAGGTACGGAATGCACCAGCAGGGGCTTGGTCAGGGTGATATGCTGGCTATTGGCGCTGCACTGGCCGCTGGGGGCGGTAATGGTTACCCGATGGCCACGGGAAAGGGCGGCCTTGGTCAGCGCCCGGATGCCTTCGGAGTGGATGCCGTCGTCGTTGGTAATCAGGATGTGCATAAGAAGCTCCTTTCGATGCCATTCCTTCCCATTATACCGCAAAATGGGGCGTTCCGCAAGCATGATATCGGGGTGGAGGGGCATATCATGGGGCGAGGAGGGGGCATATGGCAGCGGAAAAGAAGATGGAATTGCTGGAAGGAAGGCAGGGAGCGGAGGGGTATATCATCCGCAGGGAAGAATGGGGGGAGATCATTTGCCGGGGGCTTGTACCGGGGGAAACGGCGGCGCTGTACCGGCTGGAGGCAGGGGGCGCCCTGCTGTGCCTGGAGCAAAAGGCAGATGGAACGGGCGCCTGGCGGGGAAGCTGGCAGGGAAGCGGGAATGTGTTTCTGGCCCGGGGCGGGCAGGTGCTGCTGTGGGAGAAATGCAAGGGACGGGAGGAAAGCTTTCTGAGGGCTTGTGCCGGTCTTTCCGCAGCGCAGCGGCAGCCGGATATCGCCGGCTCTGATCATCTCCCTCTCCGGGCAGTGCACAGCCTTAAAAGGCGCCCGCCTATCCGGGAGAAAATGCCGGAAAAGAAAACCACGCCGGAGGATAGACCCTTGCCGGCGTGGTTTGCGGCTGCCAAAGTGCAGCGGGAACAGCAGAAAAAGAGAAAGAATGGAGAAGAGAAACCCCGGGGGATACCGGTAGATGGGCTTCCTCAGCGGTAATAGCGGTTGGTGGGTTTGAAGGTCTTCATTTTGTGGTGGTGCTTCCGCTTTTTGAACAGCCATTTTACCAACCGGATCAGGCACCAGATCCCTGCGGCAGGCAGGATCAGGTGAATGAAGATCAATTCGAAGGTGATCCGCGGGAAGGGATTGGGATCGTTTTCTGCCTGCGCGATAATTTCCTCAATGGTAGGGGCCAGGGATTCCCGGGCTTCGATGGAGCGAGAAGCGATCAATTCATAAATGACGGGAACGCCGCCCTCAGGGGGATAATAGGTCAGTGTGCCCATGACTTCCCCGGCGACGATGGGGGCAGAAAGCTCTTTGGTATATTCGGTGACGGTAAGATTACGCAGGTTTTTCAGCCAGTATTCTTTTTCGGTGCGGGTGGTCACGATGGAATCGGAACCGGAGGAGGGGGTGGACTGGAGGTGAAGCTCCAATCGGCCCACTTCCGGATCATCCAGGGCAAAACGCAGCACATCCACCACCCGGGGATTTTCCATATAGAGCTCGGCGATGCTGGTGCTCAGGTATTGGGAAAAGCCGTATTCCATCAGCTTGATGGTATCGGTATAGCGGGTGGAATCCCGGCTGGCGTTGAACACCACGGAAATCAGCTCCACCCCGTCCTTTTCCGCAGAGCCCACAAAGCAGTTGCCGGCAGCGGAGGTGGTACCCGTTTTGATACCGGTACCCCAGGCGTAATACCGATCCGTTTCATTTGGATTGAGAAAATCGTTGCGGTTTTCAATGGTACGCTTTCGATCGGTCATTACATGGGAGCGGGCCACCACGATTTCCCGGAACAGATCATTTTTCATGGCTGCCTGGGCGATCAGGGCCATATCTCTGGCGGTGGTATAATGGTTTTCGTCGTGGAGACCGTGGGGATTGGTGAAATTGGTGCCTGTGCAGCCCAGGGCACGGGCCTGCTGATTCATCATGGAGACGAATGCGGCGGTGCCGCCCATGTTTTCGGCGATGGCGTTGGCGGCGTCGTTACCGGAGGGCAGGATGGCGGCGTAGAGCAGATCAATAAGCCGCACCTCTTCCCAGGCCTTCAGTTTGGCGGAGGATTCATCCTCTGCCAGATTCACAGCGCTGGCGGATACCAGGAATTTATCCTGCAGCCGTTCCGGATCGTTATTGACCATCTCCAGGGCCAGCCATACCGTCATGATCTTGGTGGTGGAGGCGGGATAGGCCTTGATATCGGCGCTTTTTTCAAAAATAGGATTGCCGCTGTCCGCTTCAATCAGAATGACGGAGGTGGCGGTGAGATGCTCAGATTCCAGCTTTTCGGGAAAATTGGGATCATATTCCCGGGCGTGAGCGGGGGCAGGCAGCAGGGAAAGGCAAAGAAGAACTGCCATCAGCAGCCCTGCCAGCCGGATTCCTGCCCTGTTCTTCATGCAAATGCCCGTCCTTCGTAAAGAATTTGAAACACATTCTTTATTATATCACAATAATTCCTGTTTGTACAGCCTTGGACCCGATTCGTAAAGATTTCCTCCATGGGCATCCATCAGCACGATGGCGGGGAAATTCTCCACATGGAAACGGTGGATGGCCTCCGGGCCCAGATCGGGATAGGCTACCACGTCCACCCGGGTGATGCTGCGGGCGATGAGGGCGGCGGCCCCGCCCACTGCGCCAAAATAGACGGCGCCGTATTGGATCATGGCCTGTTGCACCGCCTTGCTGCGGGTGCCCTTGCCGATCATGCCCTTCAGGCCCATTTTAATAAGCCGCGGAGTATAGGCGTCCATCCGGTAGCTGGTGGTGGGCCCGGCGGCGCCGGCAGCGTGACCGGGAGAGGCGGGGGCGGGCCCTACATAATAGATGGTTTCCCCTTTGAGATCCACAGGCAGGGCCTTTCCTTCCCGGATCAGGGCGTCCAGCCGCTTGTGGGCGGCGTCCCGGGCGGTATAGATATCGCCGGTGAGGGTTACCTGATCCCCAGCCCGGAGCATACGGATATCTCCATCCGAAAGGGGTAAGTGCAAGGAAATGACGGCCATAAGAGCCTCCTGTGTCAATGGGGGATGGCGGCATGAGTCTCGTCAGCCGCATCATGAAAGTACTGTTTATTTATTCAGCTGCACTGGGAATACTGTTTATTTCTTGAATCTAAGAAAAATCCAGCAGCAGTTTTCATTGAGTGGGTGCGGGAGGGGGGATTTCTTTTTCAAAAGAGATCCTCTCCTGCCATATTCTGCTTCCTCCGGCCTTAAATCACAATTTCTCCGTGACGGGCAGCGTGACAGCAGATGTTAACGGCCACGGGAAGGCCGGCAATGTGGGTGGGCGCCCAGTCTATATGCACCGCCAGGGCAGTGGTGCGGCCGCCGATGCCGGCGGGGCCGATGCCCAGACGGTTGACGGCATCCAGGGCCTGCTGCTCCAGATGTGCATAACGAGGATCGGCATGATGGGTATTTACGGGCCGGGTGGTCATGCGCTTGGCGATTAGGGCGGCCTGTTCCATGGTGCCGCCGATGCCTACGCCGATAATCATGGGGGGACATGGATTGGGCCCAGCTTTTTCAGCCGTTTCCAGAATGAAATCCATCACGCCCTGTTCCCCTTGGGCGGGAGTGAGCATGCGGATGGCGCTCATGTTTTCGCTGCCGAAGCCTTTGGCGGTGAAAAGGATGCGCACCCGATCCCCGAGCACGATGCGGGTATGAATAACAGCGGGGGTATTATCCCCGGAATTTTTACGGTCAAAAAGGGGATCGGTGACCACCGATTTGCGAAGGAAGCCTTCGCAATAAGCCCGGCGCACCCCTTCCTGAACAGCGTCTTCAAAACTTCCGCCGGTGAAGTGCACGTCCTGGCCGATCTCAATGAAAAAAACGGCCATGCCGGTATCCTGGCAGATGGCGATACGCTCCTGTTGGGCGATGCTGTAGTTTTCCATGAGCTGGGAGAGCACGGCTTTTCCTTGGGCCGAAGGCTCTGCCTCCAGGGCGGCGGATACCGCCTGCTCAATATCCGGGCTGATGGTATAGCTGGCCTGCAGGATCAGGCCGACAATGCTCTCGGTGAGCAGCGAAAGGGGAATTTCACGCATGAAAAAGTCCTTTCTTATGGCATGATCACGGGGGACTGACGGTAGGTGAGGCCCCTTGGCAGCCCGGCGCCGATCTGGCGCAGTTCATCCGCCCGGATATCCATTTCCCATCCTGCCTCTCTGGCGGGACGGGTGACAAGGGGGAAGGGCCCCTCCTGCAGCTTTCGCAGCAGCGGCCGGGCGCCCTGACGGAAGCCCAGGATCCTGGCACAGGAGGGCAGGGCGGGCAGATCCGCCTTATTTATCTGCATCAGGGCGTGGCATAGGGCGCGGCTGATGCGGCCATGGGTGTAGCGGCGGGTTTTGATCAGCTCGATAAGCTGGCTTCGGGTGACGGCGGTTTCTGCCGCCTTCAGGATGCGCATTTCCAGCCCTTCGCCCATGCCGGGCAGGGAGGCCATCTCTTCCGGGGAAGCCGTAAGCAGCCTGGCCCGTAAAAGGGAATCCAGCCCGTCCGGGGGACAAAGTCCCTCCAGAATGGCGCTGCGCAGGATGGGCAGGGCAGAGGCGGGAACGGAGGCTTCAATGCCTGCCCAGTCCCCCCGCAGGATAGCGCCCCTGAGCGCAGTGGCAGAGGGCAGGGCCTGCAACTCCAGCGCATGATAATCGCCGGTGCGCTGCACGGGAGCGGGACAGATGGGGCTGTCCAGACGGATCAGCGCCCGAAGATAGGAAAGGGCCAGGGCGGTATTGGGGGCATTCAGGGCGCCTGAAGGCAAATGCAGCCTTTCTTCCAGCGCCCGGCCCTGAGCCTGAGCGTGGGAAAGCCCGGCGTCCAGCCCATTACGCAGGGCTTCTTCCAGGGCGGCATCTGGATGCTCCAGGCATTGCGCCGCCCTTTGCAAAAGGGGAAGATCATCCCTTTCGCACCCAAAGGAGAGGTGGGTGACGCAGGAGAGGGCGTTGAGGATATATACCCCGCCCAGGGCGAAGAATTCCGCCTCCCGTACCGAAAAAGCATAGGGCAGCTGCAGCACGATATCCGCCCCACAGGAAAGGGCCATTTGTGCCCGGGCGTGGGCGGGCAGCAGGGCGGGCAGTCCCCGCTGGGTGAAGCTGCCGCTGATGACGCAGATGATATAATCGGCCCGGGTGATCTCCCGTGCCTTTTGCAGATGATAGGCGTGCCCTTTGTGGAAAGGATCATATTCTGCAATCACGCCGCATACGGTCACGCCCATCCCTCCTTTTTTCAGTATACCATGCCGCAGAGCACCACGGCCGCAATCATCAGGGCGGTGAGCAGGGCGGCAAAGAGATCATTCTTAGTGCATTTGAGCACCCTGAGCCGGGTTCTGCCCTGGCCGCCGTGATAGCAGCGGGCTTCCATGGCCATGGCCAAATCCCCGGCCCGGCGGAAGGCGCTGACAAACAGCGGCACCAGCAGGGGCACCATGGCCCGGGCACGCTTGAGCAGATTGCCCGATTCAAAATCCGCGCCCCGGGCAGACTGAGCCTTCATGATCTTATCGGCCTCCTCCAGCAGGGTGGGGATAAAGCGCAGGGCGATGCTCATCATCATGGCCATCTCATGGGCGGGGAAATGGATCACCCGAAGGGGCGAGAGCAGCCGCTCCAGCCCGTCGGTGAGAACAATGGGGGGCGTGGTGAGGGTAAGCAGACTGGAGGCCATCACCAGGAATACCAGACGCAGGGAAAAATGCACCGCCTGAAGCAGGGCTTCCTGCTTGATGACGGCAAAACCCAGATCCACCAGGGGCGTTTCCCCCTGGAGGAAGAAAAGATTGAGGATGAAGGTAAAGATCAGGATGAAGCGCAGAGGCTTTAACCCCTTGAACATCACCCTCAGTGGGATATTGGCCAGCATGGCTGCGCCCAGAATAAAGATCAGCACCGGTGCATAGGCGAGCAGATTGCCTGCCAGGAATACCCCGACGATGGCGGCAATCAGCAGCATAATCTTTACCCGGGGATCCAGCCGGTGTACCGGGCTGGCTACGGGATAATATTGACCCAGGGTGATGTTTTTCAGCATACCGCATCCCCCTTCCACAGGGCGAGCAGCGCCCGGCAAGCTTCTTCTTCCCGGAAAACATTTGAGGGAAAGGAATAGCCTGCTTTTCGCAGGGCATCCCCCAGCCGGCAGATCATGGGCACATCCAGCCCCATGGCTTGCAGCCGTTCGGCCTGTTCAAAAATGGCTTCCGGATCGCCTTCCATGGCTACGGTTCCTTTTTCCATCACCACTGCCCGGGTGGCAAAGCGGGCTACATCATCCATGGAGTGAGATACCATTACGATAGTGGCGCCGTTTTTATGAAGATTCTTAATAAGGGCCAGCATATCCTCCCGGCTCTGGGGATCCAGCCCGGCGGCAGGCTCATCCAGAATGAGAATTTCCGGCCGCATGGCCAGCACACCCGCCAGGGCCACCCGGCGCATCTGGCCGCCGGATAATTCGAAGGGGGATTTTTCGCCCACGGTATCATAGGACAGGCCAACTTTTTCCATCGCCTCCCGCACCCGTTCGTCAATTTCTTCCGGGGCGAGGCCCAGATTTTTTGGGCCGAAGGCAACATCCTTGGCTACCGTTTCTTCAAATAATTGATGCTCTGCATACTGAAATACCAGCCCTACCCGGCGGCGCAGTTCCCGTTTGTCAAAGCCTTTTTCATTGATGTCCCGGCCGTCGATAAGCACCCGGCCCTCCGTGGGCCGCAGTAGTCCGTTGATGTGCTGGGCCAGAGTGGATTTGCCGGAACCGGTATGGCCGATGAGGGCCAGAAATTCCCCCTGATGGATGGTAAGATTGACGTCCTTGATGGCCGTGGCCTGGAAGGGACTGTCGGGCTGATAGGTATGGGTCACATGTTCCAACGTTACTTGCACAGCCGCTTCACCTCTTCCATCATATCATCCACGGACAGGATATTCTCGTTCAGGGGCATGCCGGCCTGGCGCAGCTGATGGGCAAGGCGGGCCATGGGCGGGGCGTCCAGGCGCAGGGACTGCATTCTCTCTACCTGGGAGAAAACCTCCACGGGTGTGCCGGAAAGGACAATTTCCCCCTCGTGCATTACGTGTACCTGCTGGCAATGGATGGCTTCTTCCATAAAATGCGTGATCCACAGCACCGTGATCCCCTGCTCTTCATTGAGCTTTTTCACGGCGGCCAGCACTTCCTTGCGCCCCTGGGGATCCAGCATAGCGGTGGATTCATCGAAAATTATGGCTTCCGGTTCCATGGCCAGGATACCGGCGATGGCCACCCGCTGCTTCTGGCCCCCTGAGAGGGTGTGGGGGGCGCGGTCGGCAAAGGGCAGCATGCCCACGCTGGTGAGGGCCTTTTCAATACGGGCAGGCATTTCTTTGGTGGGCACGCCGATGTTTTCCAGGCCGAAGGCAACATCTTCTTCCACCACGGTGGCCACCAGTTGGTTGTCAGGATTCTGGAACACCATGCCCGCCCGGCGGCGGATTTCCCAGGTGTTATTATCATCGGCGGTATCCATGCCGCATACGGTCACCTGGCCCTTGGAGGGAAGATACAAGCCGTTGATCAGCTTGGCAAGGGTGGATTTGCCCGATCCGTTCTGGCCCAGGATGGCATGAAACGCTCCCCGGGGCACGGACAGGGTCACATTGCGCACCGCTTCCGGCCCATCTTCTTCATAAGCATAAGATACCTGATTAAGTGTGATAATGGCGTCTGCCATGGGCACACCTCTTTCATACGTTCATTGGGCAGGGAAAAAGGCGTAATGGCCCATCCTGCCAAACTATAATATACCACAAATCCATGGCTGCTGCAACGGCTTTCGGTTTTCCTTTTTGCGGGGGCGTCCAGAGAGAAAAAATGGAAAAAAATGTTTCGCATTTGCTACAATATTCTGACAAAAAGCGCCACAATATTGACAGTGTATTATATTGATATTATAATTATTCCGATTTTGGATTACAAGCAATTGGGGGGTATTCGGTAATGAATTACTTGAACATGGGCCGTGGCCAGGGGCCGATTGACGTATTTTTTGAATTGTTTGCCATCATGTCCAGCACGGAGGCCATGGGCATCTGGGCTTTTGTGATTCCGATGCTGCTGTCCCTGGGGCTGGTGAAGCTGGTGGTCAGCAGCGGCATTCGTTTCTTTGTGTTTCGTAAGGCGGGGGAAGCAGCCTGGAAGGCGATTGTTCCCGGTCTGAGCGGCTTTACCTTCTATAAATTGGTGTGGGATGTGCGGGTATACTTTGCCACCCGTGCCCTGCTGGCAGTCGGCTTCATTCTATTCATTCTGGTGCAGCTGGCCGATCCCTTTGTGGGCCTCATTTTCGGCATTCTGATCTTTGGTGTTGTCCTGGGTGTCAGCGGCATTGCTGCGCTGGTGTGCAAGCTGAAGATCTTCCGCGCTTTCGATACCAAGGATTGGTCCTATAAGGGCCCCGCTGTCAAGGGCGGCATCGGCATGCCCAAGTTCCTTTCCAACATCAATATCGGCGGTCAGGGCGGCGCCCCCCGTCATCAGCAGCCCCGGCAGGCCTATCAGCAGCAGGCCTATCAGCAGCCCCAGTATCAGGATTATCAGGCGCCTCAGGCCCCTCAGAGCTACAACGGCTATCAATCCTATCCCGCCCAGGGCTATGATCAGGGTTATCAGCAGCCTCAGCAGAACTATCAGCAGCCTCAGCAGGGGTATCAGGCCTATTCTCAGCAGCCCCAGCAGGGCGGCTATGAACAGCAGCAGCCCGTGGGCCGCCGCAGCGCCCGCAACAATCCCCCCTATGGGCAGTATTGATTGTACGGACTATGTTTCCCCGGCTTTCCGCCGGGGATTTTTTATTGATTTGAAAACCTAAAAAACAGAAAAAAACAGCCGCTGGTGAGCGGCTGTTTGAATAAGCAGATCGATTACAGGGCGTTGAGCAGATGATGCAGCTTGCGGTTGAAATGGCGTTTAACGGCCAGCGCATCCGCCATGGGCATATGGAAGATCTTGCCGTTTTTCATGCCGATGGCCTGATTGCTGATACCTTTGTGCAGCAGATTGATAGCCAGGGCGCCGGCCTCGAAGGCGAAGATGCTGTCCCGGGCGGTGGGGGCCAGGCCGCGCTGGGTATAGCCCACCACGGTGTGGCGGAATTCAGCGCCGTTGCACTTGTATTTAAGGATCTGGGTCAGCCGTTCGGTGGTCATAGGTTCGCCGGGGAACACCTGCACACCGTGGGGCTTGAGGAACTTGTACACATCGAAGGGAGCCATGGATTCCCAGCAGCCTTCCGCAACAACCACGGTCATGCGAGGGTTGCCCAGATCCAGTTGGCGGTTGCACTGGGCGGCGATTTCATCCACGGACCAGCGCTTTTCGGGCACCACTACCACTTCGGCGCCAGTGGCCTCCGCGGTGTAGAGGGCCAGATCGCCGCAGTGACGGCCCATTACTTCCACCACATGGGGGCGATCATGGGAGCGGGAGGTGGCGCGGATGGCGCGGACGGTATCCACGCACACGTTCAGGGCGGTATCATAGCCTAGAGTCACTTCGGTGTAGGAAAGGTCGTTATCAATGGTGCCGGGGATACCGATGCAGGGGATACCCAGCTCGCACAGGCGCATGGCACCCTGGAAGCTGCCGTCGCCGCCAACCACCACCAGGCCGCTGATATCCAGATCGCGCAGGATCTGGGCAGACTTTTCCCGCACCTGGGGATCCTTGAATTCATCGCAGCGGGCAGTGCGCAGATAGGTGCCGGGCATATCAGCGATATTCAGCACGGTATCCAGATCCAGCCGTACGAAATTGTCATCAAAATTGTTGGTCCGGCCCAGCAGGCCGTTGTAACCCCGCTTCACGCCGATGAGGGGCATGCCATAGTAGGCCGCGTTACGGGCAACGGACATCACCGTTGCGTTCATTCCGGGGGCGTCGCCGCCGCTGGTCAATACTGCGATGTTGGACATGGTACATTCTCTCCTTTATGGATTACAGCAGCAGTTGGCTGTCGGTAAGCAATTGATGCGCTTCCATGGCCTCTGTGCCGGGCACCATAATTTCATAATAGTTTTCTTCCGGGGAAAGGGTGCGGTGCACCTGACGGGTACGCGCAAGAAAGCCTTCCTTCTCCAGCGCAGCCACCAGCCGCAGGGCATTGGATTCGCTGCGGGCGATATGGATCACTTTCCATTGTGCGCTTTGCGCCACGGGCCATTCCTCCTTCCCCAAAGTTCCGTAGCATTATACCATGTTTCTGCAATACATGCCATATCTTTTCAAAAAAATCTTTGGAATTTTTCATTTTATGCGGGCAAATTTGATTTTTGATCAGCCGCGGGCGGTTTTTCAGAAAGAGAAAGGCCAGTCGGCTGACTGGCCTGAAAACGGCGTCCGGGAAAATTACTGGACTGCCGGGTAAAAATGAATATCCGTAACCTGCCGGAGGGAGCACTTCCATTCAACTTTGAATTGATTGCTCAGCCCGGCGGGCAAGGAGAAGGATTCGGGGAGGGAAACCTGGAACAGAATCGTCTTCGCATCTTTGTCAAATTCCGCCTGATCGAAGATGACGTCCGCCTCGGCAAGGCCGGGAAGAAGATTCAAAAGATAGGATGTTACCCCTTCCCTGGCGAGAGCGATTTCTTCTTCATCGGCGAGGACGTCCCAGCCATGAATCAGATACAATTTCGTGAACGTGTCGAGAATGAGCCCTGATTCATTGTAGGAGACGCCATACCCAAATTGCAAAGGCAATTCATCATGGGGAATAAAGCAGGATACATCATAGACGGAGGATGGATAAGCAGCGTCTGCAGTGTGCAGGGTGGTGATGATGTGGGTATATATCCAAAGGGCATTCTCATCCCAGTCTATGGGCCCCCAGAATTTCTCCATATCCCTTCGGATGGTTTCTTCGGGGATGGGGAATTCTTCTTTTGTCATTTCGATGCGCTGCCGTTCAAAAGAGTATGACGGATTTTCAGCAGCGGCAGCATTTTCTTCCCCACAGGCAGCAGGCAGAAGGCAAAGAAGAACACATAGGAAAAGCGGAAGAAAAGATTTTTTCATGTGGACCTCCTTACTTTATTGTGTGATGGGAACGGCAATGATGCCATTGATGAAAGAAGGATGATTCACACCGTTGCATTCTTCCGGTTAGTTTCATCCTTTCTGTCGTTATTGCGTTGTGGGTGTGAGTGAAAGAAGCGTCATTTACATCTGCATGGGAATCGCCTCCTTTTCCTGCTCTGTATCCTAATAATAACATAAAAGGCAAGATATGTCAATACGAAAAGGTAAAATAAATTCCATAAAAGACAAATGTGAAAAGGTGAAGTGTTGACGGGAGGATGAAAAGATGGCGCCGGAATGCGGGGCGGGCAGGCGGAAAAACAGGGAGGGGCTTTACCTGCCGATATTAGGAAAATAATCATGGAAAATGATAAAAAATATCGGGAAAATGATTGACATTTCCGGGCGGATATGGTATCATCTTTCGGTAAGCCGCTCGGAGGGGGCTCCTAAAGTTATGCCTTGGCGTAACGCCCCATGGCTGAAAGACGCCATCCTTTCCCTCCAGGGAAGTCCGGCGAGAATAAATAAAGGAGGTGCTGTCCATGTACGCGATTATTGCGACTGGCGGCAAACAGTACCGCGTGTCCGAGGGTGACACCATCTACATCGAAAAGCTTGAAAACGAAGTTGGCGACATCGTCTCCTTCCCCGTGATGATGCTCTCCGGCGAAACCATCGAAGTGGGCTCCCCCTACATCGAAGGCGCTACCGTGACCGGTAAGGTTGTTCGCCATGGCAAGGGCGAAAAGATCGTCGTCTTCAAGTATAAGAGCAAGAAGAATTATCGCCGCAAGGCTGGCCATCGTCAGCCCTTCACCCAGGTGGAAATCACCGGCGTGAACGCGTAAGCGAATTTTCCATGATCCGCGCAAAGATCATTCATGCC
>SVGR01000064.1 GCA_015056265.1 Clostridiales bacterium | reverse complement strand
AAGAAGATTTCCACCTGTACAGGGTACGAATCCACGATCATCTGGCATATCAAGCCTCATCTGGGGAAAGTGTCACTCCAGGAGCTGAAGCCCATGCAGGTTCAGACGATGATCAACCAGCTGGTGAAGGAGGGCAAGGCCCCTTCGACGATCCGCAAGGCGCAAGCCCTGCTGCACTGTGCGCTGGAACAGGCCATCGTCAATGGGATGCTGATTCATAATCCGGCAGAGCGCACAATCCTGCCCAGAATGGAGCGGAAGGAGATCCAGTTCCTCACCCTGGAAGAGCAGCGGCGGTTCATTGCAGCCTTGACTGACAACACTCCTGGACGCGCCCTGTATTTCATCTTGGGAACAGGTCTTCGCGCAGCGGAATTGACAGGCTTGCGCTGGTCTGACATCAAGGACAATCACTTCACCGTCGCGCAGACCATCCGCAGGAACAGAGACTTCAGCGACAACGCCGAGTGCAAGACTTTCTTGGAAACCAGTACACCGAAAACCAGGGCAGGACGCAGGATGATCCCTCTTCCGCCGAAAATGAAAGAGCTGCTCGCAGCACAACGCCGAGAGCAGCTGGAAATGCGTTTGGCAGCAGGGCCGGAGTGGACGAATAACGATCTGGTCTTCTGTACGGAGTTCGGAACGCCCTTCGAAGGCAGAAACATGACAAGGTCTTTGCATCAGACGCTGCGCAGGGCAGGGCTTCCGCTGCGAGGCGTCCATGCGCTGAGGCATACCTTCGCAACCAGGGCGATGGAGTCTGGCATGGACTTGCGAACCCTGTCAGAAATCCTCGGTCACTCTCAGGTTGCGCTGACTTTGCAGCTCTATGCGCACTCGACGATGGAAACGAAGCGCGATGTCATGGAAAAGATGGATGTTTTCCTTTGAATTGTGGTCAAAATTGTGGTCAAAACGTTTACATCGTTTACAAACCTGCAGTTTTCACGAAGCAAACTTGCAGAAATAGGGGTACAAAACAAAAAATCCTGCATTGAAATGCAGGATTTGGAGTGGAGCATACCGGATTCGAACCGGTGACCTCTACAATGCGAATGTAGCGCGCTACCAACTGTGCTAATGCCCCGCAAGGTCTTTTTATGAAGTTGGGTGAGGTTTGCCCCACATTTTGGGGCGGGGTTTGAAACTCTGGGGTGACAGTAGGAGTACCTCGTTCTACCAACTGTGCTAATGCCCCGTGCTTGAACGCCATAGTATTATAGCATCATCCTGGGAAAAATGCAAGGGGAAAGTGAAAATTAATTGGGGAATAAATATTCGGATCTTTCCGATGCACATTCATCTGGGCATTGCTTCCGGTCACATCTTCGGATTTTTCAGGTGTAATCAATTGAAAGCTTTGCGATGGAGCGAGAAGCCGGCAACAGCGATGCCTTTCATTTCAGGCAGAACAGCGGATGTGCCATGCAAATGTGTTTCTGAATGGCGAAGTCGGAAGGAGGGCGTACTTTGGCCCGGAGCATGGGGATTCAAGAGTTATCGCTTTGTTGCCGGGCAGATACTTACGGGTTTTTTGGAATAAGCACCGGCAACATGAATCGGAACATGTGCAGGAAAGGAGGGGCAGCCGGCGGCCAGCCTTCGCTTCTCAGGAGGAGGGAATGAACGTGCCTGCCGGAGCGGTGCATTACAATGCCTGCAATTTTTCCTCCACTTCATCCGGATAAGGGATGGAGGGCGCGGCGCCCTTGCGGCTGACAGCGATGGAAGCGGCGGCGGCAGCACGTCTCAGGGCAAAGGCAATGGGATGGCCGGAAAGAATGGCATGAAAGAAGTAACCGGTGAAGGTATCCCCGGCGGCAGTGGTATCCACAGCCTGGGCTGGGACGGAGGGCTGAAACAGTCGCTGCTGACAATCGGCGTAATATGCGCCCTCTGCCCCCAGGGTCAGCACAAACTTCCCACGGGGATAGCGGATGACTAAGGCATCCAGCATTTCTGCAGGGGTATTTTTCCCAGACAGGGCAGCCCCTTCGATCTCATTGAGGATGAACCATTCCACCTGCTCCAGAGGCCAGGAATGCAGCGCATCCGACAGGGGAGAGGGATTGAGAATCACGTGTATGCCCTTTTCCGAAGCGGCACGAATGATTTCTGCTCCCTGGTTGGTTTCATTTTGCATCAGCAGGTAATCGCCGGCTTCGAAGTGGGAAAGAGTGCCGTCGATCATAGCCCTGGAGAGGCACTGATTGGCGCCGCCATGGATAATGATGCAGTTTTGCCCCTCCCGGTCCACCTGAATCATGGCGTGGCCGGTAGGGGAGGGGAGCAGTTGCAGATGGGCGGTATCCACCTGATGGGATTGAAGAAAATCCCGGAGGAACAGTCCATCCTGGCCAATAGCACCGGCCATATGGGTATGCTGGCCGGCTTTGGAAAGGGCGATAGCTTGATTGAGGCCCTTGCCGCCCTCAATTTTTTGGTAGCTGAGAGAAGCGATTGTTTCTCCGGTCCGGACGAAATGATCCATCTGATACACATGATCGATATTCAGGGAACCAAAAACCAGCATTTTCATGGCATATGCCCCGCTTTCTGATAAAGAATCGCTTCGACAGTTGGAGTGATTCAGACCGCTGACAAACCCTGCAAAAGCAAAAATGACCGAAGGAAGCGGTCATTTTTGCTTTTTGTGTTGGCGTTAGCAGCAAAATGCGGTCACTTAACGGTCATGTAAGCTTTCTTCTTGAAGCCTTGCTGCCTTGCGGGATTTGCCTTAAGCTGTCAAAGCCTTGACGCAGTCAACGCTCTAAACCGCTCCGATGGATAGAATGATTGATGATTTACACATTGAACCGGAACAGGGTAACATCCCCATCCTGCATCACGTATTCCTTGCCTTCAGAGCGGATCAGGCCCTTTTCCCGGCAGGCGTTCATGGTGCCCAGTTCATTCAGGGTATCGAAGGCCACGATTTCCGCCCGGATAAAGCCGCGTTCGAAATCGGTATGGATTTTACCGGCGGCCTGGGGGGCTTTTGTGCCCTTGACGATGGTCCAGGCACGGCATTCATCCTCGCCGGCGGTAAGGAAGGAAATCAGGCCCAGCAGGGAATAGCTCTTCTGAATCAGCCGATCCAAACCGCTTTGGCCGATGCCCAGATCCTCCAGAAATTCCTGCTTTTCATCCTGTTCCATCTGGGCGATTTCTTCTTCAATCTGTGCGGAGATCACCAGTACTTCAGCCTGTTCTTCCTTTGCCACGGCCTTGACCTGCTGTACGAATTCAATGCTGTCTTCATCCTCAGCCACCATATCCTCGGCGATATTGGCGGCATAGATGACGGGCTTGGTGGTGAGCAGGAACCAGCCCTTGACGATTTCCTTTTCTTCGGCGGACAGATCGCAGGTGCGGGCGGGCTTGCCAAGTTCCAGATGCTTGAATACCTTGGCGGCCAGATCGGCCTCTTCGGCGTATTTCTTCTCACCGGTCTTGACCAGCTTGCGGGCCTTTTCTTCCCGTTTGGATACCGTTTCCATATCGGCGAAGATTAATTCCAGATTGATGGTTTCAATATCCCGGGCGGGGTTCACGCTGCCGTCCACATGGATGATATTCTCATCCTCAAAGCAGCGCACCACATGCACGATGGCCTCGCATTCCCGGATGTGGGAGAGGAATTTATTGCCCAGGCCTTCGCCCTTGCTGGCACCCTTAACAAGCCCTGCAATATCCACAAATTCCACGGTGGCGGGGGTGAGCTTTTTGGGATGATACATATTTTCCAGGATGGTGAGCCGCTGATCCGGCACGGCCACGATGCCTGCATTGGGCTCAATGGTGCAGAAGGGATAATTGGCCGCCTGGGCGCCTGCCCCGGTGATGGCATTGAAAAGCGTGCTTTTGCCCACATTGGGCAGGCCTACGACGCCAAGTTTCATAATATTTCAAACCCCTTTGTATGTAATCTTGGGCTGCATCCGCAGCCCTTCCATTATACGCCAGGAAAGCCCTGATTGCAAGATGGGCGAAGGAAAAACAGAGAAGAATCCACCCGCATTGCAGGATTTTTCCTGGGTTTTTATTGACAGAAAGGCTGTTTCCTCTTATAATAAACTATACGGGCCATGACGGGAAGAGATCCCCTTCCTGCAGGCAAAGAGAACGGGGCCATCGGCTGAGAGCCCTGTGCTGCAGCTGGGATCAGGACACCCCCGAGCTTTCCTGCGAAAGCAGGCGCAGCCCCGCGTTATCCGGGATAAAAGCGGCGTTTATGAAAAACGCAAGCTGGGTGGCACCGCGAAGTGATCTTCGTCCCATGCGTATGGCATGGGCGTATTTTTTTGAGGAGGGATCGGATGCTGACGCAAGCACCAAAGGGCACCCGGGATATGCTGCCCCAGGATGCCTATTTATGGCAACATGTAGAAGGGAAAATGCGGGCACTGGCGGCCAAATGGGGCTACCGGGAGGTGCGCACCCCTGTTTTTGAGCATACGGAACTGTTTCTCCGGGGCGTGGGCGGCACCACCGATATCGTCACCAAGGAAATGTACACCTTCCTGGATAAGGGGGAACGCTCCATCACCTTAAAACCGGAAGGCACTGCCGGCGCCGTCCGCGCTTTCATCGAAGGCAAGCTGTATAACGAGGCCCTGCCCTGCAAGATGTTCTATCTCAACGCCCCCATCTTCCGCTATGAGAAGCCGCAGGCCGGGCGTCTTCGCGAACATCATCAGTTCGGCATGGAATGCTTCGGCGGCAAGGAACCCACCGTGGAAGCGGAACTGATTAACGGCCTGATGACGCTGCTGACGGAGCTGGGCCTGAAAAATCTTTCCGTCCATATCAATTCCATCGGATGCCCCAATTGCCGGCCTACCTACCACGAAAAGCTGAAGGAATACCTGGGAGATCGGATTTCCAATATGTGTCCTACCTGTCAGGAACGCTTTGAAAAAAATCCCCTGCGCATTCTGGACTGCAAGGAAGAAAAGTGCAAGGAAATCGTCAAGGACGCCCCCGCCATCATCGATTGCCTGTGCGATGAATGCAGGAGCCATTTTGAAAGGCTGCAGGCCTTGCTTTCCGCCCAGGGCATTCCGTTTGAGGTGGATAGCCGTATTGTCCGCGGCCTGGATTATTACACCAAGACCGTATTCGAAATTATTATGCAGTCCGGCCGGGAAGGCTTGGCCCTGTGCGGCGGCGGTCGCTATGATGGGCTGGTGAAGGAACTGGGCGGCCCTGATACTCCCGCCGCCGGCTTTGGCATTGGCACCGAACGCATCCTGATGGAGCTGAAAAATGCCCAGGAGGAGCCAGATGCTCCTTCTGTAACCGATGTGTATGTGGCCAATCTGGGGGCCGAAATGGCCGCCCCTGCTTTCACCTTCTGCCAGCAGCTGCGGCAGATGGGCGTGAAGGCCGATTGCGATCTGGCCGGCCGTTCCCTCAAGGCACAGTTCAAATTTGCCGATAAGATCGGCGCCAAATATGTGGCCCTGGTGGGCGGCGATGAATATGAACGGGGCGTTATCAAGCTGCGGGATATGGTCACTAAGGAAGAAAAGGAACTGGCGTTGGATGCCGCCGCTGAAGAAATTGCAAAGCTGTTTTAACGCCCGTTAATTCTTATCATTTGTGTCTGCGGAAACATGTGTTACTAAGATAAAATCTGAATATTCCCTATCGGCTTTCTTGGGGAGAGCGCGAGAGGGGCATTCTTTCCCCGGGAAAGAATATTCCTCTCGCACCAGCCCTTATCAACAAAAGGAGATGTATCAATCATGGATCGTAATCTGATTGCAAATGTGGTTGTTGGCGAAAACAACAAAATCCAGGGCTTTGTGGAAAACCTGCGCAACAAGCGGGCCATGGCCTTCCTGGTGATCCGGGATCATACCGGCCGCATCCAGGTGACCATCGAAAAGGAAAAGCATCCCGAACTGGCCGCCATCGTAGATCAGCTGACCGTAGAATCTGTAGTCACCTGCGTGGGCCCCATCGTGGAAAACAGCTATGTAAAGCTGGGCGGCAAGGAAATGCTGCCTGAGGAAATGGAGATTCTCTCCATCGCCGAGCCCCTGCCCATTTCCAAAGATGCCGCTATCGATTCCCGCCTGGACTATCGCTGGGTGGATCTGCGCTCTGACCGCAACACCCTGATCTTTAAGGCCCAGACCGAACTGGTTGCCGCCATGCGCTCTTATCTGCTGGAAAAGGGCTTTATGGAAATCCATACCCCCAAGCTCATCGGCGCTGCCAGCGAATCCGGCTCCGACGTATTTGAACTGAAGTATTTCGATCGCAAGGCCTATCTCTCCCAGAGCCCTCAGTTTTATAAGCAGATGGCCATGGCCTCCGGCTTTGACCGCATCTTTGAAGTGGGCCCGGTGTTCCGCGCTGAAAAATCCTTCACCAACAAGCACGCCACTGAATTCACCGGCTTTGACCTGGAAATGAGCTATATTACCTCCTTCCGGGACGTGATGGCTATCGAAGCGGAGCTTTTGCAGGCTGCCCTCAAGTCCGTTAAGGAAAAGTACGGCGAGCAGATCAAGGAACTCTATGGCCTGGACGTGATCGTGCCCACCCTGCCCTTCCCCGAAATGAAGCTGGCTGATGTTTACAAGGAACTGGAAGAACGCTACGGCTATACCTGCCCCGAAGAAGAAAAGAACGATCTGACCACAGAAGCAGAGCATCTGTGCGCCAAGCTTTCCATGGATAAATTCGGCCATGAATTCCTGTTCGTTACCGATTACGGCCCCGAAAAGCGCGCTTTCTATCACATGCGGGATGAAAACGGGATGCCCCTGGGTTATGACCTGATCTGGCGCGGCACCGAAATCACCACCGGCGCCCAGCGCGAGCATCGCTATGAGCGGCTGCGGGCACAGGCCGATGAAAAGGGCCTGGGCGAAGACGTGAAATTTTACATGGATTTCTTCCGTTACGGCTGCCCGCCCCACGGCGGTTTCGGCCTGGGCGTGGATCGGCTCACCATGCTGCTGCTGGGCATTCCGATCAAGGAAGTTATGTTCCTCTTCCGCGGCCCCAATCGCGTTTCTCCCTGATCTGATTGGAAAAGGGCGATTTCGTGGCATCTTTTCATGGGATGTTGCCAAATCGCACAGAATCTGTTATACTTAAGGCATACCTGTAAGGAGGTGCTTTTGCATGCCGCAGAAAAAGGAAACTCTTCCCGTCAAGGTTGACGTGGATTTGCAAAATGGCGGAACCATTACCTATGCCAACGAAGTCATCGCCACCATCGCAGGCGTTGCTGCCAATGAAGTGGACGGCATCGCCGGAATGTGCATCAGCGGCGGCTTCGGGGATATCCTCAGCCGCAACCGGAATATCACCCGGGGTGTGAAGGTGGAAGTGGGCAGCCAGGAAGCCGCTGTGGATCTGTATATCATTGTGGAATACGGCAAGCCCATCCAGCGTGTGGCCGCCGAAGTGCAGGAAAATGTGCGCAAGGCCCTGGAAAGCCTCACCGGTCTGCATGTGGTGCGGGTTGACGTGCATGTGCAGGGCGTCAGCTTCGAAAAGGAAAAGAAGGCCGCCCAGACCAGCATCGAGGCTGCCAAGCAGCAGGTCTTGATGGAGGCTGCCCCCTCCCCCAAGGCTGAAGAGGCTCCCGCAGAAGAAATCACAATAGAAGAAACTTCTGCTGAAGAAACCGCCGCTGAAGAAACCGTAGTGGAAGAGGCTTCTGAAGAAGTGGCGGAAGAAGCCGCTGTCGAAGAAGCCGCAATCGCGGATGAAGAAGTGCTGGCGGAAGAGGCCATGGTGGATGGCGCCGAAGCGGAAGCATGCTGCTGCGCTGAAGGACAGTCTGCCGAAGAACCCGCCCAGGAAGAACCCGCCCCGGAAAAGAAGCCTGCCACCAAGCGGCCCGGAGGACGTAAGCGCAGCTGACGTGCCCCCCTGAAAAGGAGATAAACCCATGAAAATCAGATTTCGGGATCGTGCGATCCTGTATTGCAGTGCGTTGTTTTCCCTTCTTGGCGGGGCAGCGCTGGCAGTGTACGCCATTACGGCCCAGGCCTTCACCTGGAAGGAGATTGTCGGCCTTTCAGTGGCGGCGCTGCAGGTGCTGCTGGCCGTATGCCTGGTGCTGACCATCCGCAAATACGCTCCCGGTTATCGGGCTTTTGTGGTGCAGCAGACGGATAACGGCGAACTGCGCATCGCTGTTAAGGCGATTGAAAACCTGGTGCAGAAGTGTATTGACATGCATGAGGAAATCGAAGTGAATCAGCAGCAGATCCGCCACAACCGGGAGGGCGTGACGGTGGAGCTGAGCATTTCCCTGGCCAACAATATTTCCATCCCGCTGGCTGTTGCGTCCCTGCAAAAGCAGATTAAGCAGTATCTGGTGGCTTCTTCTGGTATCGACGTGAAGGAAGTGCGGGTATCTGTGGAAAGCACCCAGACCGGTGTTGGCGATTCGCCCTACCTGGTATCGGATCAGCCTGCGCAGGAGGATGCTGCCCAGGCGGAGCAAAAGAAAAAGAGCAAGAAACTGCCCTTACATCGGCGCTTGTTCAGCAAAGCGGATCAAATGGCCATCGTGCCTGAACCGCCCAAGGCAGAGGAAGCAATTGCTGCCCCTGAGGCTGAAGCGGATGGCCGGCCTGCGGCAGCAGAAGAGACGGATGTGCAGCCTGCTCAGGATGCTGGCGAAGAACAGCCCGCTCAGGATGCAGAAGCCATTCTGCAGGAAGAAAATGAGCAGGAAGCCCAAGCGGAACAGCAGGAAGCGCCCGCGATCCAGCCGCCCCTGGCGGAAGAGATCCTCGCTGAAACGGCCGCTTTGGAAGACGATGCGGAGGCACAGGAAAAGGAGGAAGAAAACCATGGCTGAATCCAAAGTGAAGAACTTCATGAAAAATATGTTCCGGGTGGGCACCCCTGAGTGCGCCATTTCCTTTGCGCTGGTGGCCATGGTGTTGGCCATTATGTTCCTGGTGGTTGGCTTCTGGCAGACGCTGCTGATCCTGGCGCTGATGCTGGTGGGCGCTTTCCTGGGCGGCGTGAAGGAAAAGAAAAAGTGGTTCCAGGGCATCATCAATAAGCTTTTCCCGCCCAAGCAGAATATCCCTTACCGGGAGCGCAATGCCGCCATCGAAAAGGCTGTGCGGGAAACAATCGAAGTTGAAGCTGCGCCTGAAAATACCAAAGAAGAAGTAGCAGAATAATCTTATGATCCGCCGGCCCCTGGGCAAATGCGCCACAGGGGCGGCGGCCTACCCGGGGCGACCGGGAATTTACCAAGGATAGGGGTAATATCCCATGGCTCGAAAATCAGCACGGGCTGCTGCCGTGCAGATGGTGTTTGAACAAATGCTGGGCGGCGACGGCGGGGAAGAAACGCTGCGTGGCCTGATTGAATTCACGCCCGAAGAGGATGATCAGGCGTATATCGACGGTATTCTCAGCGGCGTGGAAGATCGTGCATTTGAACTGGATGAAACGATTGAAAAATGCCTCAAGGGATGGGCGCTGGATCGTATTGCCCGGGTGGATCGGGCGGTGCTGCGGGTGGCGGTGTACGAATTGTGTTATGATCGTCAGCAGCCTGACGCTGTGGTCATCAATGAAGCGGTGACCCTGGCCCAGCGTTTTGACGCCCCCACTGCAGGGAAATTTGTCAACGGCGTGCTTTCTGCCGTGCTGGCCCTGCGGGATGGAAATGAGGAACAAGCATAATGCTGGCCCTGGGATTGGATACCAGCTGCTATACCACATCCGTGGCGCTGTGTACTGATTGCGATGCGCCCCGGCAGCGGCGGCAGCTTTTGCCCGTTCCCGGGGGTGAACGCGGCCTTCGCCAAAGCGAGGCCGTTTTTGCGCATGTAAGGCAGCTTTCTCAGCTGCTGCCCGCCCTGCTTCAGGAGGCGCCCGGCCCCATCGACTGCGTGTGCGCATCGGCTTCTCCCCGGGATGGGGAGCAATCCTACATGCCCGTTTTTCAGGTGGGCGTATCCCAAGGCAGGGCCATTGCCGCTGCCCTGAGGGTGCCCTTTTTTGAAACAACCCATCAGCGGGGGCATATTGCCGCCGCCAAATGGGGAACGGGGCTGAAAAATGATCGGTTTGTAGCCTTGCATCTATCTGGCGGCACAACGGATGTAATGACACTGAATGGGGAAGAGATTTTGCCCCTTGGCACCTCCGTAGATTTGCATGCCGGTCAACTGGTGGACCGGGTGGGGGTGGCCATGGGTTTGCCTTTTCCCAGCGGCCCCTATCTGGAAGAATTGGCAAGGCGTGGAGCGGCTGCCGCCCGTATTCCGGTCAGCTTCGAAAAAGATGGCGTCAATTGCCATCTTTCCGGGGCGGAGGCACAGCTGATGCGCCTGATTGAGACGGGAGAAAAGAAAGAAGATATTGCCGCTGAGGTGTACAGTGTCCTTTGCCGTACGGTGCTCAGGATGCTGAAAACAGCTTCCGATCAGGCAAAAACGGCCGATGTACTGCTGGCCGGGGGAGTGGCATCTTCTCAGCTGTTCAGGGAACTGCTGCTGGAACGCAATGAAAAACGGCGCATGGGCCTGAAGCTGCACTTTGGCCGGCCGGAGTTTTCCGGGGACAATGCTGTGGGCGTCGCCCTGATCGGCCTGAAAAAACTGCAGGGGGAGAAAGCATAATGGCAACGCTGCTGGATGGAAAAATCATGGCCGCCCAATTGATGGAAGGACTGAAAAGCAGGGTGAATACCCTGAAGGAAAAGGGAATCTCCGTGGGCTTGGCAGTGATTTTGGTGGGGGAGGACCCTGCCAGTCAGGTATACGTCCGCAATAAAGGCAAGGCCTGTGAGGAGCTTGGCATGTTGTCCGAAACCATCCTGATGCCTGCCCAGACCAGTCAGGAGGAATTGGAAGCCCTGATTGAAAAGCTGAATGCCGACAGCCGTATCGACGGCATTCTGGTGCAGCTGCCCCTGCCCCGCCATCTGGACGAGGCAAAGGCCCTGCGCAGGATCGTGCCGGAAAAAGATGTGGATGGCTTCCACATTGAAAACGCCGGGAAGCTCTTTACCGGCCAGGAGGGCGTTATCGCCTGCACCCCCAAGGGGATTATCCACATGCTGAAGGAGGCAAATGTGCCCCTTTCCGGAAAGCACGCCGTGGTCATCGGCCGCAGCAATATTGTGGGCAAGCCCATTGCCATGCTGCTGCTGAATGAAAACTGTACCGTTACCATCTGCCATTCCCGGACGGAGAATCTTTCCGCCCATACCCGCCAGGCGGATATTTTGGTGGCCGCTGTGGGAAGGGCAAAATTCGTTACCGCCGATATGGTGAAGCCAGGCGCTGCGGTGATCGATGTGGGCATCAATCGGGTGGACGGCAAAGTGGTGGGCGATGTGGATTTTGAAAATGTGGAAAAGGTGGCGGGGCACATTACCCCTGTGCCCGGCGGCGTAGGCAAAATGACCATCGGCATGCTGATGGAAAATACCGTCGAGGCTGCTGAAAGAAAGGCCAAGTGATATGGGATGGACCCTTTCCGTATCTGAACTGAACGATTATGTACGCAGGGCCCTGGCCAGCGATCCTGCCCTGCGCTTTATTTCCCTTCGTGGTGAAATCAGCGATTTTAAACGCTATGCCTCCGGGCACTGGTATTTCACACTGAAGGATGAGGAAAGCCGTATCCAGTGCGTGTGCTATCGGCAATACGCCTCCCAGATCAAATTCCAGCCGGAAAACGGCATGAAGGTGATTTTGCAGGGGGCGGTGGGGCTGTATACCGTTTCCGGCGCCTATCAGTTTTATGCAGAAAGCATTACGCTGGATGGCGTAGGGGAATTGTATCTGAAGTTTGAGGCGCTGAAGGCCAAGCTGCTGAAGGAAGGGCTTTTTGACGTCAGCCGAAAGCAGCCCTTGCCGCTAATGCCTCGGGCCATCGGCGTGGTTACCTCCCGCTCCGGGGCGGTGATCCATGATATCGCTACTGTTACCCGTCGGCGCTTTCCCGGAATGCAGATCATTCTGCGCCCGGCTCAGGTGCAGGGGGAGGGGGCGGCGGAGGATATCGCTGCCGGTATCGCTGAAATGGCCCTGATGCCCCAGGTGGATGTGATTATCGTGGGCCGGGGCGGCGGATCGCTGGAGGATTTGTGGGCCTTTAATGAAGAAATTGTGGTGCGGGCCATTGCGGCCTGTCCCATTCCCGTTGTATCTGCTGTGGGGCATGAGGTGGACGTTACCTTATCCGATCTGGCAGCGGATGTGCGGGCCGCCACCCCTTCCGCCGCGGCGGAATTATGCGTGCCTGATAGGCTGGCTATGATCCGTACGGTGGACAAGCTGAGAAATGCCCTGCAGCGGGCGGGGCAGAGCGCAGTATTATCCCGCAGGGCACAGCTGACCCTTTGGGAGCGCAATCTGGCCGCCCGGCATCCGGCGGCGCTTTTGCAGAATGCCCGGGCACGGGCAGGGATGCTGTATCAGCGGATGCAGGCCGGCGCAGAGCGGCGCTTCGCCCTGGAAAAGGCTCAGCTGGTAAAGCTTACGGAAAAGCTGAATGCTCTAGGGCCGCGTCAGGCCCTCTCCCGTGGGTATGCAGTGGTGCTGGCCGGCAAGGAAGCCGTCACATCTGTGGATCAGGCCCGGGATGAAATGACCCTGCTTTTGCAGGATGGACGGATCGATGTGAAGACCCTGCGGGTCAGGAAGGAGGATCCCTTTGGCCAAGAAGCAGCAGACCTTTGAAGAAAAGCTGATGGAGCTGGAAGCGCTGGTGCGCAAAATGGAGGAAGGGGCCATGCCCCTCAGTGAAACGCTGGCCGCCTATGAGACGGGGATGCAGCTTTCCCGGGCGCTGAATGAGGAACTGGACCAAGCCGAAAAGCGGATGCAGGAACTGACCGGCGGCCAGGTGA
>SVGR01000063.1 GCA_015056265.1 Clostridiales bacterium | reverse complement strand
GAGGAAGGAAATCTGTGGGGGAGGCTGAAATCCGGGGTGGGCTGGGTGAATCTCACCGCCCGGCAGCAGGAAAGCTACCGCAGCGCCCCCATCCGTGCCTGCTTTGCCCAGCCCTCTCTTTTGCAGAATACCCTTTTTTATCAGTATAACGGGGCCAGCGGAGAGGATGCGGTGGGCATCTACATCCGCCCCACTCGGGATTTGCAGCTGTGCAGCGTTTACCGGATGGAGCTCACCGATTGGGGCATGGAGCCGGGAAAACAGTATACGGCCATTCAGGGGATGAAAGCGGGCATGCCCATGGTTTTGCAGGTACGTTTCGATGGGGATATGACAGCCTATGGGGTAACGGCGGTGGATATGGAAGGAAATGTGTACCGGTATGTGCTGTCCGTCAGCGGCCGAGATGGGACGCTTGTGCTTTCCCAATGGCCCTGATGCAGAAAAATATCGGGAAAAAGCCCGGGGAAATGATGCGGCGCGATTGCATTCCCGGGTTGTATATGCTATAATGAATCCACTGTAATCAAGTGGGAGGGAATTTCCTTGGAAGACCCGATAGGCCGATGGTTGATTGAAGGGGCGCTGCTGTTTTTGTGCGCCTTGCTTTCCTGTGCTCAATCTGCTTTGAAAAATGCAAATGAAGGCAAGCTCAGGGCCGCCGTCCAGGAGGATAGGCGGCTGAAAGTGTTGGAAGATATGATGGATGATTCCCGGGCGGAGATTTCCTTCCGGGGGCTGAAAACCCTGCTGACGCTGCTGATGGCAGGCCTGGGCTGCCGCTTCTTTTTGGCAGCGGATGCACCCTGGTGGATGGCAGCGGTATTCTGCCTGGCTGCCACCCCGGTGGTGATGATCCTGGGAAAGATGCTGCCCGAAAAGGTGGGCAAAAAGCGGGCGGACAGCCTGATTGTGCATCTGCGCTGGCTGATTCTGCCCATCACCTGGCTGATGACGCCCCTGACACTGCCCACTCGTTTCCTGTCCCGGCAGATGGCCGGGCTCTTTGGGGTGGATCCCCACGCACGGGAGGAAGAAGTGACGGAAGAGGAAATCCGGGCCATGGTGGATATCGGCGAGGAATCCGGCGTCATTGAAAGTGAAGAAAGGGAAATGCTGAAGAATGTATTCGAGTTTGGGGATATGACCGCCGCCGAATGCATGACTCACCGCACCGATGTGACCGCCCTGTGGATCGACGATGATGAGGAAACTATCCTCACGGCCATCCGTGAAACGGGCCTTTCCCGCTTTCCTGTCTACAATGAGGATATTGACGACGTGGTGGGGGTGCTTACTACCCGGGATTATTTGCTGAATATGGGTCTGCCCCAGCCCAAGCCTATGAAGGATCTGCTTCGGAATGCCTATTTCGTGCCGGAAACGGTGCCTACAGATGTGCTGCTGCGGAATATGCAGCGGGCCAAAACGCATATTGCCATCGTGGTGGATGAATACGGCGGCATGAGCGGCTTGGTGACCATGGAAGATTTGCTGGAAGAAATCGTGGGCAATATCTACGATGAATTTGATCCCCAGGATGAAGGAGAAATCCAGCCCTTGGGCCAGGATGAATGGCGCATCAGCGGCAGCGCTGCCCTGGATACCCTGGCAGAAACCATGGGAATCGCTCTGCCCCAGGCAGATGATTTTGATACCCTGGGCGGCTGGATTTTCAGCCGTTTCAGCACCATCCCCGACGATGGGGCCACCCCCACCCTCACCCTCTATTGCACACAGGAGGATGAGGCACCGGATCGGGAAGAGGAATGCGACCGGCTTCTGATTCAGGTGGAAAAGATTGAAGACCGCCGGGTAGAATGGGCGAAGGTGAAATTGCTGCGCAAGATCACCGATGAAGATGAGGAAGAAGCGGAATGATGCTTTGATGGAAGGATGGTTCCCCCCCATCCTTCTTTTTTCTTTACTTTGCGGGGCACATCCTGTATACTGAAGGGGAAGGAAAAGGGCATTTTGCCTTGTCAGCGGAGGAAAAGATGAGCCAGATTACCTTTGAACAGGTCAGGAACGATCCGGAAGTGCGCACCTATATCGAAAGGGCAGATGCGGTGATGGTGGCCATTGGCTATACGGAGCACAGCTTCGCCCATGTGACCCGGGTGGCGGATACGGCGGCCAGGATCCTGGCGGCCTTGGGCTTTTCCCAACGGGAGCAGGAACTGGCCCGGATTGCGGCCTTCCTCCATGATATTGGCAATATCGTCAATCGTCAGAATCATGCCCATTACGGTGCGGTGCTGGCTTATCCCATTTTGCAGCGCTTGGGGGCGGATCCGGGGGAAATTGCCGAAATTCTGTCCACCATCGGCCATCACGATGAAAGTTCCGCTGCCCTGGTATCGACCCTGGCAGCGGCGGTGATCATCGGGGATAAGACGGATGTGCGCCGCAGCCGGGTGCGCCAGCTGCTGACTGATGCGGAATTTGATATGCACGACCGGGTCAATTACTCGGTGCGTCAGTCGCAGGTGTCTGTGGATGGGCAGCAGCGGCTGATCGTGATGGATTGCCAGACCGAGCCGGGGGTCAGCTCGGTGGTGGAATTTTTCCAGGCGTTTCTGCCCCGGATGATCCTGTGTCAGAAGGCGGCGGAAAAATTGGGGGTTCAGTTCCGGCTGAGCATTGACGGGACGGAAATGCTGTAAATAAATCCTATTACAAAAAATGCGTTGGACCGCATAAACGGCGATCCAACGCATTTTTTATTTCAAATAATTGGTAACCACATAGCCTTCCATTCCCTGATAGCGGATACGGGACCAGTATTCGCCTGAGGATAGCACCTCAACCGGACTGCCGTGCGGCATTTTTTCCAGCACTCGATAATCGGTGTGAGGGCCGGAGCGCAGATTGACGAAACTGCCTCTGGGATGGGTGATAACGGCGGTGGCAGCGGCGGTGGGCAGGGAAGCTGCTCCAGGTTCCGTCGTTTTTTCGACGCCGGATGGGGAGGCAGGGGCTGTTTCGCTTTCCCGAACCGCCGGGACTATCGTCGTATCATCTGCGGCTGCCAGAAATTTCAGCATCATGTAGCCTTGCTTGCCCTCCACCTGCACCTGGGCCCAGGCGCCGGATGTGGCAATCACCTGCACCTGGGTGCCGTTTTTATACAAACCCAGGGGCGTTTCGTTGGTTTTCATCCGTTTGCGCAGGTACAGCCCGCCGGAATTGCCCGTTTTTACGATCATTGTATCCCCGGCAGGGGCGGTATGCGTTTTTTCGTGGGGCGTGGCTTCCTCCGGTGCCCCGGAAACATCCGGATCAGCCAGGAATTTCAGCATCATATAGCCGTTTTTTCCATTCACAGTCACTTGGGCCCATTCCCCGGCCAGGCTGTGTACCGTCACCTGGGTGCCGTTTTGGTACAGGCCCAGAGAAGCGCTGGAGGTTTTTTGCTCCTTCCGCAGATGTAGCCGCTGGGGATTGCCCGTCTGGATCACCATGGTTTTGCCGGGAGCAGCCTGTTCGTTGGGATCGGCGGGGCGCCATGTTTGGGGCGTTGTGAGGAATTTGGCCATCATATAGCCTTCTTTTCCGTTCACCTTTACTTTCAGCCAGTCGCCGTACTGGGTGTAGGAGGCCTGCACCATGGTGCCGTTGGCATATTCCCCCAGTACTGCCGAATCAGTGGAGCCTCCCTTGCGCAGGAAAAGCTTGCCGTTGTTGCCCGTTTGCACCATCATTTGCCGCCAATCCCCCAAAACGGAGGGGGTATCGATCACATAATCCGGTTCGATGGCGGTAAGGAAGGAAAGATTCATGTAGCCCGTTTTTCCCTCCACCTGCACCTTGGCCCAGTTCTGATCTGCTTCCAAAGCGTATACCTTGGTATGGGTGGGGTAATTGCCCAGCACGGCGCTGCGGAAATTGGCCTCCGCCTTCAGCTCCAGGGTACCCAGACTGGCAGCCTGCACATATAGGGTACAGGGCGTTTCAAGCTTCCTTTCCTGTTTTTCGGTTTTATCTCCTCCGTAGAAGGTAATATCATCGGTTTTCATATAGCCGGTATAGCCCGCGAAGGTGACGCGGCACCAGGCATCTCCCCGGGAAAGCAGATAAAAATGATCCAGGCTTTCAAAATTCCCGATGGTGGTGAGGATGGGGCTGCTTTCATCAGCACGCTGATAGATATTGGCCCGCGCTCCGGGATCGGCGGGCTCATAGCCGCCTACGGGGACGCCGGTGCTGTTGGCGTCATAGACGATGAAATAGGTGCTGTATCCCATTTGCCCGTCCGCCGTTTTGCAGGATACGCAGGCGGTGCCGGGGCTTTTCATGGTGACCAGGCCATTTTGATCTACGGACGCCACGGAGGGCTGATTGGAAATGTAGATCACCTGCTGAGGCACGCCGTTCACGGCGGCGGTATGGCGGATACTGTAGGTTTTGCCCACCGGGAAGGTGTTGCCGTATTTTTGGGTCCAGGCCTTGTCTTCGGCAGTGATGCCGGATTTATCCCAAGCCCATTGGATCTGGGTATTCCGGGGCTTGACGGTCACATGAATTTTGGTTTTGTACAGAGTATCCTCATCGGTATCATATTCTTCCAGATAGAGGGTGGCGCTGCCGGTCTTATCCCCGCTGATGCCGCCCAGCAGGGTGGTCCACACGATGCGGTTCTGATCCATTTCAAAAGAACGGATTTCCGTGCCCGGCTGCCGTTGGACGGCGGCGGAGGCGCCGATGGTAAGGGTGTAGGATTGATCGGGCAGCCAAATGATCTCCTCTGCCAGGGCGGTGCTGAAGCAGTGGATCAGGGCCAGAAGCAGCAGGAACGTCGCTGCCAGTTTCCTGCTTTTTTTCAGCGCAGACCAATGAATAAGCATATTTTTCCCTCCATTCGCGGATGCAATGATTTGAAAGGGGATGCCTTTCGTCATTATTCAAGCATGGAAAATGCTTCCGGTCAAGTGGGGAAATGTAACAAATGGTCAGTTTTTCCTGAATGTTTACACATGTAAACGGAGATGCGTGCGGGGCAACGTGTAATGCTGTGCACTCTGTTTCATGGGAAGGATGGATAGCGGCGGGAGCATATATTCCTTTTCCCACGTTTCGTTGGGAGAGCAGATGATGGAATGGTGATTTGCTATAGCCAGAAGCAGTTTTTATTGGGGAGGGTACAGGAGGGGTGTTCATTTTTTAAAAAAAGAGCGTTCCTCCTGCGAACCTCATTCTAATCTCCCCCTTGGAGGTGATGGGATGGTATTACTTGGGGCGTTGGCAGGGGCGATGCTGGTGTATCCGCAGGAGGCGGCAGCGGCGGCGCTGGCAGGGCTGAGTCTGTGGGCCCGGGCGGTGGCGCCGTCCCTGGGACCCTTCATGGTCTGCATGCTGATGCTATCCGGCCGGATGGGCGGCGGGGCGCTGCCGCGGGTGGCGATGGGCTGGCTGTGCGGCTCGCCCGGGGGCGCCAGGCTGCTGAGTGGAGAAGCGGCGGATGGAAGGGCTGCGCTGCATTTTGCGGCGCTTACAGGCACCATGAGCCCCATGTTTTTTATCGGCACCGTGGGCGGTTGGCTTCAGGATGCCGGGATGGGATGGATGATTCTGATCAGTCATCTTCTTGGGGCGGTGATCTGCGGTTTGCTGATCCCCGGCGGAAAGACGCAGGGGAGGACGGCGCCCCGGCCGCTATCCTTTTTTACTACCCTTTCCGATTGCGCCCAGGCGCTGCTGACGATCGCCCTGTGCATGATGCTGGGATGCGTATCGGCCAGGATGGCGGGCTGCGCCCTGTCCCATCTGCCGGGCTGGGCTGCGCTGGCACTGCAGTGCGCCCTGGAGGTAACGGGCGGCGTAGAGGCGCTGATTGCGGCCCATCCGCCCATGATGGCGCCCCTTGTGTGCGGCGCCTGCTCCTTTGGCGGACTGTCCATTCTTTTGCAGAATGCCGCCTTCTGGCAGAGGGCGGGGCTGAGGATGGGGCAGCTGCTGGGGGTGCGGATACTGCATGGGATGATCAGCTTTCTGGTCTGCCTGATGCTGGAAAATTTTTTGTGAAGGAGAGGATTCTGCTTTCCTTCTGCTTGTGCTTTTGGTCCGATTGGGGTATAATATAAGGGCATTATGATGCCATGAAAGGAGCGGTCAGCCATGTCTGAACGGGAAGAATTGGATATCATTGAACTGGAAGGGGAAGACGGCGCGGTATTGAAGCTGTGCGTGGAGCGCTATTTCTTCTATAACGGCGATGAATATGTGCTGCTCAGTGATGATTGCGGCCAGGATGACAGGGAAGAAATTTCCCACTATGTGATGAAAGTGCAGCCCCTGGAAGGGGAAGACGGGGAAGAAATGGAAGAATTTGTACCCGTGGATGAGGAACTGATGGATCAGCTGATTCAGGTGGTGGAAGCCTCCTGGGAAGAGGAAGAAGAATAATCAAAAGCCGCAGATGAATGAGGCAATTGCCCAAAAACTGAAAATGCTGCCCGATTCCCCCGGCTGTTATCTGATGAAAGAGCAGGGGAAGATTATCTATGTGGGCAAAGCGGTGAACCTGAAAAACCGCGTGCGAAGCTATTTCCATGGCCGTGACCATACCCCGAAAGTCGCGGCCATGGTTTCGCATATCGATGATTTCGATATCATGCTGTGCCGTACCAATCTGGAGGCACTTATATTGGAGTGCAATTTAATCAAGCTCCACAAGCCCTATTACAACATCCTTTTGAAGGATGACAAGCATTATCCCTATATCCGGCTGGATCTTTCCGATCCCTTTCCCAAGGTGACCCTGGCCCGAAGGCAAAGCCAGGATGGTGCCAAGTATTTCGGCCCCTTTATCGGTGCCACGGCCGTAAGAGAGGTGCTGGAAACTCTGCGGAAGCTGTTTCCCTTGCGCACATGCAATCTCGCCTTTCCTTTGAAAAGCAAAAAGCGTCCCTGCGTAAATTATGAAATCGGCCGGTGCCTGGGCCCCTGCGGGGGCATGTGCACAGAAGCCGAATATAGGCAGGTGGTGCAGAAGGTGCTGCATTTCCTGGGGGGCAAGTATCAGGAAATCACCGCCTCTCTGCAAAAGGAAATGCTGGAGGCTTCGAAGAATCTGCAGTTTGAAAAGGCGGCGAGGATCCGGGATCAGATGCGGGATATCGAAGGGCTGATGCAGCGGCAGCAGGCTATCCAGACAAGCGGCGCGGAGCAGGATGTATTCGCCCTCGCTCAGGATGATCTGGACGCCATGGCCCAGGTGCTCTATATCCGGGGCGGCAAGATGGTGGGGGGCGATAGCTTCCCACTGCCCAGGGAAGGGAAGGAGCATCCCGGCGAGGTGCTTTTCGATTTCATCATTCAGTATTATGATGAACGCAAGCCCGCCCGAGAGGTGATCTGCCCCGCCCTGCCCGGGGAAATCGGACAGGATCTGGAGGCCTGGCTGCGGGAAAAGCGGGGCAGCGCCTGCACGCTGACCATTCCCCAGCGGGGGGATAAGCGAGCGCTGACGCTGCTGGCGGAGAAAAATGCCCGGGACGCCCTGGAAAAGCGTAACGCCAAAAAGCAAATCCAGCATGAGCGCACCGTGGGCGCCTGTGAAAGCTTGGCGGAGGCGTTGGGGATGGAAAATGTGCCCCGCCGTATCGAGGGATTTGATATCAGCAATACCCAGGGCGTACTATCGGTTGCGTCTATGGTGGTATTCATTGACGGCCGGCCCGCCCCCAAGGAATACCGTCATTACCGTATCAAAACGGTGGAGGGGGCCAACGATTTTGCCTCCATGAACGAGGTGCTGGGGCGGCGTTTCCGCAGGGCCATGAGCGATGATCCCAAAGAAAAATGGCCCCTGCCCGATCTGGTGCTGATCGACGGCGGCCCGGTGCAATTGCAGTTTGCCCGGGAGGCTATGCTGGAAACGGGGGCGGATGTGCCCATGTTCGGCCTGGCGGAACGATTGGAGGAAATTTTCCTGCCGGGGCAGGCGGAATCCCTCCTGCTGGATCGGCATTCACCGGCATTGCATCTGATCCAGCGCATCCGCGATGAGGCGCATCGGTTCGCGATCACCCATCATCGGGGCTTGCGTACCAAGCAATCCGTTCATTCCGCTCTGGAGGATATCCCCGGGGTGGGCCCGGCCCGTCGGCGGGCATTGTTGCAGCATTTTAAGACGGTGAAGGCCATCCGGGAGGCTTCTTTGAATGAATTGAAGGCTGTTCCCGGCCTTTCCGGCCCCGCTGCTCAGGCGGTTTATGCCTGGGCCCATCCGGGGGAAACGGAAGAATGAGATTCACACCGGCAGGGATTTTCCTGCTGCCCGTTTCTTGCTATTCTTCCGGGAAATATTTCGGGCCTCTTTGACGTTCAACTGAAAAAGATCCCCTCATACAGGGGATCTCAATGCATTGACAAAGTCGAGGCTTTGTCGGCTGCCTGCGCGGGGGAAGCATTCCTTGTCTTCAAAGAATGCTTCTCCCGCTTATTTTTTTGGAATACCGTTTTTTTACGACAATTCAAACATACCGGTATAGAGCTGATAGTATTTTCCCTGCTGGGCGATCAGATCGTCATGGTCGCCCCGCTCGATGATGCGCCCGTTTTCCAGCACCATGATGGCCTGGGAATTGCGGACGGTAGAAAGCCTGTGGGCGATAACGAAAACGGTGCGGCCGTGCATCAGGGCGTCCATCCCCTTTTCGATGAGAGCCTCGGTGCGGGTATCGATGGAGGAGGTAGCCTCATCCAGGATCAGTACCGGCGGATCGGCAACGGCAGCCCGGGCGATTGCCAGCAGCTGCCGCTGGCCCTGGGACAGATTGGCCCCATCCCCGGTGAGCATGGTATCATACCCATTCGGCAGATGACGGATGAAGAAATCTGCATTGGCGATCTTGGCGGCGCGTTCGATTTCTTCATCGGTGGCGTCCAGTTTACCGTAGCGGATATTATCCCGCACGGTGCCGGTGAACAGATGGGTATCCTGCAGCACCATGGCAAGGGAGCGCCTGAGATCATCCTTTTTGATTTTTTCGATGTTGATGCCGTCGTAGCGGATTTTGCCGCCCTGGATATCGTAAAAGCGGTTGAGCAGATTGGTGATGGTGGTTTTCCCGGCGCCGGTAGAGCCCACAAAGGCAATCTTCTGGCCCGGCCGGGCGTAGAGGGAAATATTGTGCAGCACCGTCTTTTCCGGCACATAGCCGAAGGTGACGTCCTCCAGCACCACATCGCCTTTCAGTTCCGTGTAGGTCACGCTGCCGTCGTGGTGGGGGTGCTTCCAGGCCCAAAGCCCGGTGCGTTCTTCCGTTTCGGTGATGTTGCCGGATGCATCCATTGTCGCATTGACCAGCGTCACATAGCCATCGTCTTCCTCGATGGGCTCATCCATCAGTTCAAATACTCGTTCTGCCCCGGCCAGGGCCAGCATGACCGTATTGAATTGTTGGGCCACATTGGAAATGGGCTGGCTGAACTGGCGGATCATGGGCAGGAAGGCCAGCAGCGTGGCGATATTCAGGGCAAAGATGGAATCGGGGTTGTTTTTGCCCACAATAATCATGATAACGCCAACCAAAGTGACCAATACATAATTGCAATGGCTCAGGTTATTCATCAGCGGCCCCATCATACCGGCCAGGGAATGGGCCCGGGTGCCGGCCACCCGCACATCTTCATTTCGCTTGTCGAATTCTTCCAGGGCCTTTTCTTCATGGCAGAATACCTGCACCACCCGCTGGCCTTCAATGGTCTCTTCAATATAGCCGTTCAGCGCGCCTACCGCCTTTTGCTGGGCTACGAAATTCTTGCCGGACCGGGCGCCGATATTCTTGGTGATCGTCATCATCAGGGGCATCAGAAGGATCACCAGCAGCGTCAGCCATCCGTTGAGCCGGATCATGAAGAACAGGGTAAAGCAGATGGAGAGCAAGGAAGAGAAGGCCTGGGGGAAGGTGGAGGAAAAAAACTCCCGCAGGGTATCGGTATCGTTGGTATAGCGGCTCATGATTTCGCCATGGGTATGCTGATCAAAATACCGGATGGGCAGATCCTCCATATGGCGGAACATATCCTTGCGCACTTTGTTCAGCACGCCGGTGGACAGCATCAGCATTGTGCGGTTGAGCAGATAATTGCAGGTGATGCTGGCTGCATACATGATGCCCATGGTAAGCAGCAGCTTGATCAGTTCCGTCATGGCGGGCATGATGCCGGTCTGGGCATATTCCTCTGCCAATTCCCCGATCAGGGTGTAGACGGGCTGCAAAAGGTATACGCCCAGGGCGCTGACGCCGGTGGTAACCACCAGGCACAGGGCCACAATCAGCAGCTTCAGCTTATTATTCTTCAGCATGCCGATCAGCCGTTTCAGCGTGGCTTTGGCATTCTTGGGCTTGGCGGGTATTTTCATCGGTCCACGAGGAGGCATAATCAGGCCACCCCCTTCTGCTGGGAAGTATAAACATCCCGGTAAATTTCGCTGCGCTTCATCAATTCTTCATGGGTGCCGAAATCGGTGATCCGGCCGTCATTGAGCACCATGATCCGGTCGGCATCCATGACGGAGGTGATGCGCTGGGCAATGATGATTTTGGTGGTTTGGGGCATATGCTTTCTGAGCGCTTCCCGGATGCGGGCGTCGGTAGCAGTATCCACGGCAGAGGTGGCGTCGTCAAAGATGATGATCTTGGGCTTCTTCAGCAGGGCCCTTGCAATGCACAGCCGCTGCTTCTGGCCGCCGGATACATTTACGCCCCCCTGGCCCAGATCCATATCATAGCCCCCGGGCAGGGAATTGATAAAGCCATCCGCAGCCGCGGCCTGGCAGGCCGCCACGATTTCTTCATCCGTGGCGTTTTCATCGCCCCAGCGCAGATTATCCTTGATGGAACCGGAGAAAAGCACGTTCTTCTGCAGCACCATGGCCACCTGATTGCGAAGAGCGTGCATATCATAATCCCGCACGTCTTTTCCGCCCACCAGGATTTTCCCGCAGGTCACGTCATAAAGCCTTGGGATCAGGGATACCAGGGTGGTCTTGGCAGAGCCGGTGCCGCCGATAATGCCGATGGTTTCCCCGGAGCGGATAGCAAAGCTGGCATTTTCCAGTACCAGATTGCTTTCGTCACCGCTGTAGGAAAATCCCACATTGTCGAATACGATGGAACCATCCTGAACCTCCGTTTCGGGGTTTTCAGGGTTTTCGATTTCCGGCTCCTCATCCAGCACTTCACAGATGCGGGTAACGGAGGCCCGGGCCAGCACGAAGGATACAAACAGGAAAGAGAGCATCATCAGGCTCATCAGAATCTGCAGCACATACTGAATGAAGGCGGAAAGGGCGCCCAATTCCATGGTACCGCCGATAATCTGGCTGCCGCCCAGCCACAAAAGGGCGATGATGCTGCCGTTCATCAGGATGGACATGATGGGCCCGTTCCAGATGACCACCTTTTCAGCGGCCCGCTGGGTGGCGGTCACGTCGTCGGCGGAGGCTTCGAATTTTTCCTTTTCATGGACGGCACGGACGAAGGCCTTCACCACCCGGATGCCGATCAGGTTTTCCTGAACGGAGGCGTTGAGGGCATCGTATTTTTTCATCATGATTTGGAAGCGAGGGAAGGCTTTGCTCATGATGACGACGATAGCGATCAATAGAATGGGCACGGAAACGGCCAGAATGGGCATCAGGGAAGAATTCATTCTGAAGGCCATCACCATGGCCATGACCATCATGATGGGGCTGCGCACAGCCATGCGCACCAGCATCATCACCACGTTCTGGGTCTGGTTTACGTCGGTGGTCAGACGGGTGACCAGCGAGGCGGTGGAAAATTTATCGATGTTTTTAAAGGAATATTTCTGCACCTTTTCAAAAATGGCCTGGCGCAGATTGCGGGAAAAGCCCATACCGCCCTTGGCGGCAAAGCGGCTGCCTGCCATGCCGAAAAGCATGGAAATCAGGGCCATCACCAGCATCACCCCGCCGTAGAGCAGCACTTTTAGGATATTGCCGGTTTCGGCGCTTTCGGGAATCACTTTGTCGATCAGATCGGCGGTAATGGTAGGCAGCAGCATTTCCATCACCACTTCCCCGATCATCACGATGGGGCAAAGGATCAGGTATTTTTTATACTTGCCCGCATACTTCAGTAGACGAAAAAATTGCACGTTCTTTTATTCCTCCTTATCCGCCTTCATATCCTCATGCAGCCGTTTGGCCAGCTTGCACACCGTCAGATGCCGGCAGCTTTCATCCGCCAGATTATCGAACATTCTTTCACAGATCCGCTGAAAAAAAGCAATTTCCTCTTCCGAAAGCCCCTGAAACATCCTTTCATCCAGGGCGTCAAAGATTCTTTTTTGCTCTTCCAGCTTTTCTTTTCCTGCCTGGGTCACATACAGGCAATTCCGCCGGGCGTCTTTCTCATCCGCCGTTCTCTCCACCAGTCCTGCTTTTTCCAGCCTCTTCAGGCTGGCTGCCGCAGAGGCCGCCGTCACATCCAGTTCATCCGCCGCCTCCTTCTGGGTGCAGCCGGGATGGGACAAAATATAGTGTAAAAGCGGCGGCTGGCCGGGATGCAGCCCGGAAGGGCCGATGGCTACCCGGGATTGGATCCTGCGCAGCAATTCCAGCCGGTGCATCGCCCCTACCGCTTCGTAATGGGCCACCTTTTTCCTCCTCCTTTACCGTCAGCCGTTTAATAGTTAACCGTTTAACATTATACGTCGCAGTTCCCTTCCCTGTCAATCATCGGTATGGGAAAATTTCCCCCGTTATTTTCATGAAATATGGCATATCCATGAAAAGAGGCGGGTTGCGGCCTTGCGCAACAGCACAAAAAATGCTATAATGATCAGTGGAAATAATCTCTTAATGAAAGAAGGAAATGCTTTATGAAAAAGATTATCGTTGAAACCTCTGCCCGTCACGTTCACGTATCCCGGGAAGATCTGGATATCCTCTTTGGCGAAGGCTATGAACTGCACGCCAAGAAGGCCCTCTCCCAGCCCGGCCAGT
>SVGR01000062.1 GCA_015056265.1 Clostridiales bacterium | reverse complement strand
TTCTGCCACAGATCCCCGGGCTGCTTATCCAGCATGGATTTTTTCAGGTGTACCACTTCATCATGAGAAAAGGGCAGCACATAGCTTTCGCTGAAAGCATACATGAGAGAAAACGTCAGCTTATCATGGGCGTATTTCCGGAAGAGGGGATCATGCTTGATATAAGCAAGGGTATCATTCATCCATCCCATATTCCACTTAAAGCCAAAGCCCAGCCCCCCCTTCCAGGTGGGATGGGTGACCCCGGGGAAGGCGGTTGCCTCCTCGGCGATCATCATCACCCCGGGGCATTCCCGGTATACCGTTTCATTGAGCAAGCGGATGAACGCCATGGCCTCATAGTTTTCCCTGCCTCCATCCTTATTGGGCAGCCAATCCCCCGGCTCTTTGCAGAAATCATGATAGAGCATGCAGCTGACCGCATCGCAGCGCAGGCCGTCGGCATGGTATTCCTTCAGCCAGAACAGGGCATTGGACAGAAGGAAGCTGCACACTTCGCCCCTGCCGTAATCAAACAGGCAGGTGCCCCACTGGGGCATTTCAGCCCGGCGTGGATCCTGATGCTCATAGCAGGGTGTGCCGTCAAATTGCCTCAATCCCGCTTCATCCTTGGGAAAATGGGCGGGCACCCAGTCCAAAATTACACCGATTCCCCCCTGATGCAGCCGGTCGATGAGGATTTTCAGCCCGTCGGGGGAACCGTAACGAGCGGTGGGAGCATAATAGCCCGTCACCTGATAGCCCCAGGAGCCGTCAAAGGGATGCTCCATCACCGGCAAAAATTCCGCATGGGTATAGCCCATTTCCTGCAGATAGGGCACCAATTGATCGGCGATCTGCTCATAGGAAAGAAAACCGCCTTTTCCATCCTGCCGCCATGCGCCCAGGTGCATTTCATATATATTCACCGGTTTGCGGTAAGCATTCCACTTTTTCCGCTTGTCCATCCATTTTTTATCCTGCCAGCTGTATCCCGTCAAAGAATAAAGCCGGCTGGCGGTGTGGGGCCGCAGCTCGCTGCGGAATGCATAGGGATCGGCCCGAAGATGCCATTCACCGTTAGTGCACAAAACAGCGTATTTATAGCCGCTAAGCCGTTCCGCAGCCTCCGGATAGCCGTATTTTTCCGGATTGCTTTCCGGCAGAAACAAACTGGCGGGCAGCCGGATTTCCCAAATGCCGTCATATTGCTTTTCCATGGGCCAGGCTTCATATGCCCAATCACAAAATTCCCCTGTCAGGCAGACCTTGATTGCATTGGGCGCCCAGACGGAAAAATGCCATTTCAGAACGCCCGCTTCCTCCACAGGATGGGCGCCCAGGAACGTATAGGCGTCCCCGCATATGCCCTGATGAAATCCTTCTCTTTTTTTCCCATCAGGCGGATTATATATCATTTCGCTTTCCCCCTTATCGGGCGGATGCCCCTACTGTTGATTCATTATATCACGATTTCTGGAATATTTCCAGTTTTATATTTCGCCAATTGGTGCACACTAAGGAAAACACATCCATTGGGGAGGTTTTTCATGCACACTTCATCCGGTTTCCTGTCCTTATATCCCCTGCGTCTGCCCCGAAGGCTGTATGCCGCCATCCGCAAGGGAGAGGCCGCCGCCCGCGCCCTGCCCCGGGAGGATCTATCCCCCGCCGCCCTGTGGCTGGAGGATCATGCCCGTTTCCTTGCGGAGGAAGCCCAGGCCCTGGGGCGTCAGCTGCGGAAACGCCCCCGTCTTCCAGGCCGGGAGGGGACGCCGCGCATTCTGCTCCTGGCCCGGTATATCTGCAGCCGGGAGCAGCCGCTTACGGAAGGGCTGATTCTCTCCTGCGCCAGGGCATTTCTGGATGGGCAAGAAATTACCGCCCGGGAGCTGCATTATCTACCTGCCGCCCTCACCCTTGCATTGATGGAAGAACTGAAAGCCATCATCTCTCTTTGTATCCGGGAGACACGTGTGTTCCATCAGGCCGATCGATGGGCCAGGGAGATGATTGCCGGAAAGAGCGACTCTCTTCCGCCGGAGGAGGGCATGGCCGCCGCCGTGCTCTCCCGCCTTTCTCATCTTCAAGACCGGGGAGAGGCCGTTCTGGAAAACATCGCCCTGCCGGAAGGAATCATTCCCCATTCTTCTGCTCAGGAGGAGGAATCCGCCCGTCAGGGGATGGCAGCCGAAAGAATCATTCAGGGCATCCGCCGGATCAAGGAAATCCCTTTCCACAGGATTGCAGACCGGCTCAGTCCTGTATCCGCCATCCTGCGCAAGGAAGAAACCTATCGAAGGATGGATGATACCGGCAGAATGCTGTATATCAGTCGGGTATGCCGTATTGCAAAAAAACTGCATATGCAGGAAAGCGCCGTGGCCCGCGCAGCCCTGGCGCTGGCACAGGGAAAGGAAGGCGCAGAAGGTGAAGCGGGATATTACCTGCTTCACCACCCCCGGCAAATCGGCGCCTATCTCTTTCAACATTCCCCTTCCGCATCCCATCCCAGACACCGGGAACGGCTATTTGTCGCCGCTCTCTTTTGCGGTTGTCTGCTGTTTGCGGCAATCGGGCTGATGCTTGCCCTGCCCTGGTATCTGTTTCCTGCCCTGCTGCTGTGCAGCAGTGAAATCACCCGGATCCTGCTGTTCGCCTGGGTGCGGCGGCATACCGTTCCGGGCGTCCTGCCCCGGATCCGCATCCGAAGCCTTTGTCGCAAAACGCGCACGCTGGTGGTGGTGCCCACGCTGCTTTCTTCTCCCAAGCAATCCCTGCAGATGGCCCGGCAATTATCGGTGCTGCAGCATGCCAACACTGATCCTTTCCTGGATTTTATGCTGCTGGGAGATTTTGCCGATGCCCCCCATCAGCAAATGGAAGGGGATCGGGAGATCATCGATACCGCCGCCGAAGCCATCCGCGCCCTGAACCAAAGCGGAAACGGCGGCTTTTTTTACCTGCATCGGGAGCGCAGCTGGGAAGAGGGCCAGCAGGCCTTCTGCGGCCGGGAGCGAAAACGAGGAGCGCTGGAGTCCCTCAACCGGCTGATCGTCCAGGGACGCAGCGATGATACCTTCTGTTATTCTTCCTGTGATCTTGCCGTTCTTCACCGGCGTTATGCCTATGTGATCACCCTGGACGCCGATACCTTCCTGCCCCCCGGCGCGGCCCATCAGCTGGTGGGGGCCATGGAGCATCCCCTGCAAAAGGGACATGTGGGTGTGATCCAGCCCCGGATGGAGATTAAGCCCGATACCGTGCGCACCCGCATCCAGCTGTTCCTGGGCGGCCGGGGCAGCACAGACGTATACGGCCTGGCTGCCCAGGATGTTTATCAGGATCTGTTCGGCAGGGGATCCTATGTGGGCAAGGGTATCTATCAGCCCGATTTATTCCTCGCCCGGCTGGAAGGAAAACTGCCCAAGGGCAGGCTGCTGAGCCATGATTTGATCGAAGGGGAATTTGCATTCAGCGCCCTGGCGTCGGATATCGTGCTTTATGACGGTCATCCCGGTCGGCTGTCCGGCTGGCAAAAGCGGCTGCACCGGTGGACCCGGGGCGATTGGCAGTTGCTGCCCTTCCTTCTTGATAAAAAGCTATCCCTGCTGTCCCGACTGAAAATCGGGGATAATCTGCGCCGCTCTCTGCTGCCCCTGGCCCAGATCGCCCTGATGCTGTCAGGAACGGCTGCAGGCCATCCTCTGATATGCCTTATGGGGCTGCCCTTTCCCATCCGCGGCATGGGCAGACGGCTCTTGCTCCTGCCTGCCAAAGCCTATACCCTGCTGGACGCCATCCTGCGCTCTTTGTACCGGCAGTTTGTCAGCCATAAAAAGCTGATGAGCTGGGTCACTGCCGCACAGGCTGAAAACGGAGGCGGCCCTTCCCTTTCCTGTCAGCTTGCCCAAGTATTTGTCGGGGCGGCGCTTTCTTTGTTTGCGCTGCTTCCGGGCGGTTTTCTGCCCATGGTATTTCCGGCGATTGCCTGGGTGATCTCGCCGCTGTTTGCGTCTTTTCTGGATGGGCCCATCCGCGGAGAGCTGCCCTTCACCCCCGCCCAGCGGGAAAACGTACGGAAGCTGGCCCTGGCCACCTGGCATTTTTTTGAGGACGCCGTAGGCCCGGATACATTGCATTTGCCCCCGGACAATATCCAGCTGGATCCCTTCAAGGGCCCTGCCATGCGTACTTCTCCCACCAATATGGGGCTGTATCTGCTTTCCTGCGCCGCCGCCCTGGAAATGGGCTTTATTACCCATGCCCAGATGGCAGAACGAATGGATCACACCCTGAATACCATGGAAACCATGGAAAAATGGCATGGACATTTCTATAACTGGTACGATCTGCATACCGGTGCGCCCCTTCCGCCCCGGTTTATTTCCACCGTGGATTCAGGCAATCTGGCAGGATGTCTGTTTGCCTGCGCCCAATTATGCCGCAAACGCCTCAGCCACCTGCCCGATCTCTACCGCAATCTGCCAAGCCGTCTGGATGCGCTTTTCTATGCCATGGAATTTGCGCCGCTGTATGATCGGAAGCGGGATTTGTTCCATATTGGCTATGATGCGGATCACCGCCGCCTGACCCCCGCGCATTATGATCTGATGGCCAGCGAAGCCCGGATCACATCCTATGTAGCGGTGATGACCAAGCAGGTGCCCATCCGGCATTTTGCTGCCCTGAACCGAAAGACGGTGCAGGCAGGGGGCGGACCTGCGCTGCTTTCCTGGGGCGGCACCATGTTTGAGTATCTGATGCCGGCGCTGCTTTTGCCCCATCTGCCCGGAACGCTGCTGGGAGAAAGCTGTAAAAACGCCATTCGCGCCCAGATGAGTATCCCGCCGCATCTGCCCTTTGGGGTCAGTGAAAGCGGTTACTGGGCCTTCGATCCTGATATGAATTACCAATACCGCGCCTTCGGCCTGCCCGTCCTGGCCCAGTCCGGGGAAACGGAGGGCCAGGTGATCGCCCCCTATGCCTCCATGCTTGCTCTGCCTTTCTTTCCCCGGGCCGCCGCAGCCAATCTGCATAAAATGCAGCGTCTGGGATGGCAGGATGAACACGGACTATATGAAGCGGCAGACTATACGCCCCAGCAGATGGACGGCACTCCCCGCCTGGTAAAAAGCCACATGGCCCATCATCAGGGAATGATCCTCTGTGCCGCCTGCAATGCCCTGACCAAAGGCAGCCTGATCCGGGCATTCATGGCCCCGCCCATCGCCCAGGCACATGCCCTTTTGCTCATGGAGAGCCCGCCCCGAAGGGCCAGCCGGCGGCCGGATTTCCTGTCGCCCCGGGAGGATTCCCTGCTGCCTCGGCAGCTGGGACGGCGGCCAAAGAGCGCCCTTCCCCCAGAGGCTCACCTTCTCCGTGGCGGCAGCCTCACCTGGCTGGCAGACGTCCACGGCCAGGGCTATCTGCAATCCGGAGAGATGATGATCACCCGTTTCCAGGGGGAAGCGGGCAGCCAGACCGGCCCTCAATTCTATCTGAAGGATGAAGATACCGGCGCCCTCTGCCGTCCGGCAGCGGATGGAAAAGCCTGGTTTGACGCCGGGTCTGTTTGCTATACCCTGGATTTTCAAGGGCTGCAGACCACTCTGCAGTATTGCGTATCTCCTCTCAGCGGCGTGGCCATTGCTGCCCTGACCGTTGAAAATCCTACCGGTACGGACAGGAATATCCAGGCTGCATCCTTCCTGGAAATCGCCCAAGGGCCGCAGGCGGCGGACGAAGCCCATCCCAATTTCCGTGATCTGTCCGTCCAGGTGCATCCCTTTGGAGAAAAAGGGATAATGGCCCTTCGGCTGCCCCGGGAGGCAGGGGAAGAAATCCCGCCCATCCTGCACGGCCTGTCCGGGGACTGCGCATGGCTGCGGCTGCAGGGAAACCGGCTGGCCTTCCTGGGCAGGGAAGGCAGTTATGCCGCGCCCCGCCAGCTCACCCACAGCCCTGCCGATTGGGAGCAGCCCCTGGGGGATGTGATCGCCCCCTGCCTTTCCCTGCATGCAGGGATGCATATTGCCGCCCACAGCCATGCCTGCCTGTATTTCCAGACAGCAATTTATACAGAAAAAATATCTACCTGCTTCCCCATGCCCCCGGAAATGGCCCGCTCTGCTTTCCGCCTTTCGGATACCCAGGCACGGATGAGTCTACGTTTTCTGCACATGGATGAGCATCTGCTGCACCTGAGCCAGCAAATGTTGGGCTCCCTTGCATTCTGGGGGCTGCCCCATCAGTGTCTGCTGCCCTCTGCTCCCCAAAACGCCCTGTGGAAATGGGGCATTTCCGGCACGCTTCCTGTCATGATGCTGATCCTTACGGGAGAAGGGGAAAAAGGGCGGATCAGTCAGCTATTGAAAATTCATCAGTGGTTAACGCTGCAGGGAATGTCATCCGATCTGATCATTCTGATCCGGGATGAAGAGGGATATCAGCAGCCCCTGCGGGATCTGGCCACCCGGATGATCACCCTATCCCATGCCCGGGATACCCTTGGCAAGCCCGGCGGCGTGCATCTGATCAACGGAGACGAACAGGAACAGCGGGCGCTGGAAAGCCTTTCTTGCCTGGTTCTCCGGGATGGGAAGCCCCTTGCTCAGCAGTTGAAAGCCCTGCGTCATTCCCTGGCTTCTCCACCTCCTTCCCTTCCCACCCGTGCAGCAGCCGTGCAGCCCCCGGTCCTGGATCAATTCAATTCCTTCGGCGGATTCACGCAGGAAGGAGCCTATTGCATCCTTGCCCCCAGTCCCGCTCCCTGGCACAACATTCTGTGCAATGCCCATTTCGGCACCCTGGTATCCGAAGGGGCCATCCTGCATTCCTATAGTGAAAACAGCCGCCTGAGGCGCGTCACCCGGCCCGCTCCCGATGTGCATCGGGCGCCTCCCAGCGAAAATATCTGGCTGCAGGCCGAGGGCCGCGCCCCCTTTTCCCTGATCGGCTGTACCGCTTGCCACGAGCCGGGGGTTACCGCCTACAGCCGGGAGGAGGGCTCTATCCAAACCCAAACCCATATCTTTGCCCATCCCCATCTTCCCCTCACTCTGCGCATGATCCAGCTGCGCAGTCCCAATCCCTGCAAGGCCTGCCTTTCCTGGCTCATCCGCTTCCATCTGGGCGAAAGGCCCCGGGATACCCGATGCCAGGCCGAGGGCGACAGCATCACCGCCCGCAGCGGGGAATTTTCCGGTTACGCCTGGGCCATGCTCAGCGACGCCAGTGCCCAGTGCATCACCACCGCCAGCCATCCGGGAAAAATGGAAGCACTGCCGCCCCCCTCTCCCGGCGCGCCCCTGCCGGGCCCCGGCACAATCGGCTTGCTCACATTGGAAATTGTCCTCCGTCCCCGGGAAACCTGCACCCTGATTTGTGCCCTGGGCAGCGCACAGGAGGAGGGCAGCCACCGGGATATGTACGCCGCCCTGCTGGGGGAGGGAGGAGCGCCTCTTTTGCGCCAGGTACGGGCCAAATGGAATGAAACTCTGGGGGGCATCACCCTCTATTCTGCAAACGATACCTTCAACCGCATGATCAATATTTGGCTTCCCTATCAGACCCGGGCCGCCCGGCTCCTTGCCCGTACCGGGCCTTATCAGGCCGGTGGAGCCTTCGGTTTCCGGGATCAGCTGCAGGATCTGCTCTGCCTGCTTCATACCGATCCCGCCTTTGCCCGGGAACATATCCTGCTGTGCGCTGCCCATCAGTTCATGGAAGGGGACGTACAGCACTGGTGGCATGCGCCCAGACAGGGCGTGCGCACCCGCATCAGCGATGATAAGCTGTTTTTACCTTATCTGACGGCGCTGTATGTGCGTATCACTGGGGATGAAAGCATCCTTACCGAAGAAATCGCCTATCTCGCCTCCGCCCCCCTTTCCCCTGAGGAGGACGACCGCTACGAATCCCCTGAGGTGACGGAAGAAAAAGAATCGCTGCTTCTCCACTGCATTCGTGCCGTGGAATCGGTAAATCTGGGCGTTCACGACGTGCCCCTGATGGGCGGAGGCGACTGGAACGACGGCATGAACCGGGTGGGCGGGAAAAATGGCGAAAGCGTATGGCTGGGATTTTTCCTGGCCCTGGTGATCCAGGAATTCTTTTTCCTCCTTCCGCCAGATAAAAAGGAATCCTTTTCCGCCCTGCGCCGCCGGGTGCTGGATGGCTGCGGGCAGGCCTGGACGGGAAAATGGTATCTGCGGGCCTGGTATGATTCCGGGGAACCGATGGGCGGTCCGGATACCCATCCGCCCCGGATCGATCTGATCAGCCAATGCTTTGCGGTACTGGCAGGCGCCCCCAGGGATCAGGGCCGCACCGCCCTGAAATATGCGGTGCAGCTGCTCTATGACCGTCCCTCCGGCACGGTGCGCCTGCTTGCACCGCCCTTCACCCCCCAGGAGCAAGCAGGCTATATCGGCGCATATCTGCCCGGCATAAGAGAAAACGGTGGCCAGTATACCCATGCTGCGCCCTGGCTGGTAATGGCCCTGTGCAAAATTGGGGAATATCCCCTGGCGTGGGAAATTGCCCGGGCGCTGCTGCCGCCCCTTCACGGGGATACAAAGGAAAAAGCCCTCCGCTACCGGACGGAACCCTACGTGCTCTGCGGTGACGTATACGCCGGCCAGCACACCGGCAGAGGAGGATGGAGCTGGTACACAGGCAGCGCCGCCTGGCTGTATTTCACCGTCATCACCCAATTGCTGGGCTTTGAAAAGCAAGGCAACCGCGCCCGCCTTTCCCCCTGCCCCGATCCGGAAGGGGAGGAATACACCCTGGTATACCGCTTTGGCAGCGCCGCCTATCATTTCACCGCCGCCCGGGATGCCGTCTTCCCTACCCTGGATGGGGAAAGGATCAGCGACGGCTGGACAATCCTGCAGGATGACGGCAAAACCCATGAGGCACGGTATCCTCTGCGCACATCCCATTTATAACAAAAACCGGGGAATCATTCCTGATTCTCCGGCTCGTTATTGTACTCAGGTTGGGGGCAAGGCTGCAGCCCGGACGATTGCGCCGGCTGGTTTTCATTTGCCCTTTCGCTTCTGGAAAGCAAAGAGAACGGGGCGCTTTGCGTCAGATAGGTTTTGCCCCCCAACCGCACCCGCACCTGCACGGTATACAGCCCGGGGAGGGCCATCTGCCCCTCCTGATCACGGCCATCCCAATAGAAGGTGGTTCCGGCAGGATAAAGCTGCTGAGGCCGGGAAGGCTGGGTATAGGCCAGGCGGCGCACCAGATTTTCCTCTTCATCCAGAATATTTACCGTCAGGCCGCAGGGCACGTCATGCTGAACGATGATGCTCATTTCCTGGCCGATATGGGGGGCGAATCCTCCGTCGGTAGCGATAGAAAGCTGAACTTCCCCTTGTGCAGGCTGCACGCACAAAAGCCGTGCCCCCTGGAACCGGGGCTGGCCTTCTTCCAGGGTAATCAATTGAATCATTGCATAACCGTATGCACTGCCATCCTTAGTGTTCAGGTTCAGGGTGCGCATTTTCCGGCCGGGCAGGGTGGTGCCATCCTCCTGTTCTTCATCCCGGAAGTGCTCCGCAATTCCAAACTGCCAGGAGCCGTTTTCATGATACACGATCTGATAATACAATTCCACCTGCCGCCTGACCGTAAAGGAAAAGGACACCCGGCTTTCCCCGGCGGTTAGCAGCGTATCCTCAAAGGTGATATCGGTAACTGCTTTTTCCACCTGGAATATCTCCCCGGGATCGTATACATACAGAGGAAAATCATCCTCATGTTCTGGATAGACCTGGGGGGTGGAGGCGGCGTAATTATCCCGCAGGAAGGCGTAGGCCTCCCGCAGGGTGATGCGCCCGTCGAAATTGCCGTCGGCGGCGTGATCCCCCCGCTTTCCCAGGGCATTGGCCAGCACCGTTGCAAAATAGCTGGCCCCGCTGGATTGCGCGTCTTCGGCGCCGTGCCAATACCAGCTGGCCTCGCTGCCCCCGGCGCTGCAGAGCACTTTGTAATCGGGGCCGGTGAAGAAGATGCGGTCCGCCCCGCCGGATAAGCCCTTTCCGATGAACGCACCGGAATTGCAGGCATCCAGAATCAGCACCTTCCTCCCGGGTACCGCATCCATGATCCGCTGCAGCTGCGGGGCGGTGAGGCTTTCCTCCCTTTCCCCATCGCTGAGCAGCAGGGACGCCGCCGCGCTGGTGGCCCCTTCGTCAAACACGCCATGGGTGCTGATGTAAAGAAGGGATGTATCCCCTTCCTGCGCCCCATCGAATGCCTGCCGCACCGCCGTTTCAAATTCATCCACCGTAGCGACCACGCCGGAAAGGGAACGGATCAGCTGATACCCCCGGTGATCGTAAAACAGGGTATCAGAAAGCAATTGCAAATTATTATCCGCGGCCGGCCAGGTGGCATCCTGGGTCACAAAATAATCGCAGCCGATGAGCAGCGCCCGCATCCGCCCTTCCGCTTTCGGCAGCGGATCCGCTTCCTCCGAAAAGCCGGGAAAAGCCCCCAAACACAGCAGTAGCGCCGCTGCCAGGCAGATAAAACGCTGGATATGCAAGGCTTTCCCCCCTTTCCGGTTGCCTCCATTGAAAAAGCGCCGGGATATTCCCGGCGCTACGTCCTTGATGCATTAATAGCTCATGCAGGTAATCACGCCGCTCACATTATCCATGGAGATGGAATAATCGTTGGCTCTGCTGCTGATTTCCACATTAACGGAAGCAGCATTCTGATCCATGCCCTTCCAGGTGATCTCATACCTGAGAACGCCATTTTCATAAATAGCAATATGGGGATGTGCCATCAGATATTCGATATATTCTTCCATGCACAGATTCATCAGATGCATAGCGGCAGCATGACCCTCGCCCACAAAGCGGTAGATACCCAGCATCTTGCTTTCGCCGGTCTTGTGGGATTTATCCACATTATCGACGTTGGGATATCCTGCCACCGGGAAGCGGAAGACGAAGCCATATTTCCAGGCATTATCCACCAGCCAAGCACTGTGCTCCGTGGTCTGGAATTTGGGTTCATTGAATTCGGCGTCTCCAGACTTCCACCGGTCAATCCGGAAGGACAGGCCGGACTGGTATTCGCTGGTGCCGGGAACATTTACCTGCTGGCGCACCTTGTTTACCAGTGCGTCCCCGGAAAAGCGGTTGGCATACCGGGCGGCTTCCTTATCGTAATGTCCCTGCTGGGTTTCATTGGTGCGGTAGGCTTCCCGGACGATATAGTTTTCCAGGCCCGCTTCCTTGGCGGCGGCAATCATCTGGGAAAGTGCATATGCCGCGTTGGGGAACAGCTTTACAGTGCCGTCCTCCACCGGAACGCCCTTATCCACGCTGACCATGGACACCAGTTCCCCCTCCGGGAAATCATAGGGCACGGAATGCCAGTGATTAAGCAGCATCATACCCCCGGTGATCATTTCCTTCCGCTCGGCGCTGACGTGAACGGCGTTCTGCAGGGGATACCCCGTCAGATCCACAATCTCCCATCCTTCATTCTGGGTGGGGCCGGGAATTTCCACCACGCTCTCGGCGGCAAGGCGGGCGTCCTCTTCTTGCTTTTCAATGTTATAGCGAAGCACCAGGCTGTCGGTCACATCCTGGGCTTTGGCTTGGTTTTCTTCCAACTGGGCCGTGATGGACTGATCCACCAAGAAATACCCTACCGCGCAGGCGACCACCAAAATAAAGCTGACAATCAGCAGTCGGCCAACCAGCCGATAGGCATCCTTCTTTTTCTTTGCCATCTTCCATTCACCTTCCATCAGTGCTTCTGCACCTGTATCCTTCCCTGGTCGGGAAGGCTATATATATCCTTTTTATTTATATCAAAATTATTACGAAATGTCAACTGTTTTTATTGATATGGGCGGTTTTTTTGTAACATTTTTCACCATTATTCGGGAAAGATGCCCATCAAGGCCTCCATCACAGCACCGATGGGCGCATCAATAAGCAGCTTGGCCCGGCCGTCCAGATTGGTTTCGGATCGATTAATGATTACCACATCCCCCTGAAAATCCGCCGCAAAGGCCGCCGCCGGATATACCTGCAGCGAGGTGCCGCCGATGATGAGCAGATCCGCCGCCGCCAATTCCGCCGCCGTTTCTTCCAATGTGTTGACATCCAGGTTTTCCCCATAAAGCACCACATCCGGCTTGATTATCCCGCCGCAGGGACAGCGGGGCACGGCATCGTTTGAGGAAAGAATGTTTTCCAAGGGAAAGGATTGGCCGCATTTCATGCAGAAATTTCTATGCACACTGCCATGCAGCTCAATCACCCGGCGGCTGCCCGCCGCCTGATGGAGGCCGTCGATATTCTGGGTGATGACGGCGGATAATCTGCCCATCGCCTCCAAACGGGCCAAGGCCCGATGGGCAGCATTGGGCTGAGCAGCCGGAAAAAGCATCTTTTCACGATAAAAATGATAAAACTCCTCCGGAAAACGGCGAAAAAATCCCCGGCTGAGGATCATTTCCGGAGGATATTTCCATTGCTGGCTGTACAGCCCGCCCTGACTTCTGAAATCCGGGATGCCGCTTTCCTGAGATACCCCTGCGCCCCCGAAAAATACCGTCCTCCGGGCATTGACAAGCAGATCGGAAAGCATACGGATCCTCTGCATCTCCACCACCGGATCGCCCCCCTTCTTTTTGTGCATATTATCGCGCGCAGAGAAGGCAATGTCAATATTCCGTCCCCAATTTGGTGCCGATTTGGCCAACAGATACAACTGTTGCACGAACAAGGAGCCAAATATTTGTGAGGTTTTGTGAATGGTTATTTGGTGCGAAATACGCTATAATATCCTCAGCATGAATGGTGGGGCCCGTGTGTCCTGCTGTCTGGCATCATTGTACTCAGCAAGATTTTAAAGGAGGATTCATCAATGGCAAGTGTATCTCTGCAGCACATCTATAAGGTCTATGCCGGCGGCGTTACCGCTGTAAGCGATTTCTGCCTGGATATCGAAGACAAGGAATTTATCGTTCTGGTCGGTCCTTCCGGCTGCGGTAAGTCCACCACCCTGCGTATGGTTGCCGGTCTGGAAGAAATCTCTGACGGCGAACTGTACATCGGCGACAAGCTGGTCAACGACGTCGCTCCCAA
>SVGR01000061.1 GCA_015056265.1 Clostridiales bacterium | reverse complement strand
AGAAAACCGGAAGATGGAGCTTTCCGCCCTGCAGCAGGAGCATCCCGGCGCCCAGGTGGTGGAATGCGTGGATAATGATGAAACGGCGGCGGTGGTGGCGGAACTGGTGCACACCAGGCAGCTGATTCTGCTTACCTCTACCGAGGGTATCTATGCCGATCCCAAAGATCCGAAAACGCTGGTAAAAGAAATTTATGCGCCTGATGCTGTTTCCCTGGAGAAAGAAGTGCGCAAATGGCAGGATCACTGTATCGGCGCATCCCGGGCAGGGGCCAACGGGGCCAAAGCGAAACTGGAATATGCTCTTCGTTCTGCCCGGACGGGGGTAGAGGTGATTATCGCCCATGCCAGGCACCCCATCGCAAAAATCCTTTCCGGGGAAGTGGATTGCACCCGGATCGGTATCAAATAAAAAAAGCCCGTTTTACCTAATTGGTAAAACGGGGTTTTTGCTGTTGTTTCAGTTAGGGGTTGCCCCGTAAATATACACCACGGGCAGCACATACCCTTCCTGTATTTCTTCTTCTATGCATTGCACCGCCACGCCGTTTACCACGCACAGAGGGAAGAGGGCGCTCATTTCCGTCCAGGTGCCGTGGCCGCCCATGACGGTAGACGTGAGGGGCATAAGATCCTCCTCCGGGGCGGCAATAGCATTATACAGAGGATAGAAATGCGCACAGGCACTGACAGTATCGCCGCTCATACAGGCCAGCATGGCGGATTGCAGATACGCCCCATCGGCGTCGGTATACAGCACGATATAGCAATCGTCCCATTCCACCTGATATACCCGGCCGCCATCCAATACGTCATAGGCGTCCGGAAGCACGGGAACAGAAAGATAGCCGCTCAGGGGGCCGATTTCTGCATCCTGGCACAGCTTTTGCCACATCTGTTCCAAAGGATAGACGGGCTGGATATTGGGTACGTCGTCGCCCATGGTAGCATAGCCGCCCTGGATTTCCAGCTCCTCCGTGTAGGCCACCCGGCCCAGGGGATAGCCCATTTCCGTTCTGCCAAACGATAGCTGGAAGCCGTTTTCTACCCAGATATTGGTGGGTTCTTCCGTACACCAATCCTCGGTATGATCTTCATACATCAGCAGCTGCAGCAGGAAGGCCTGGGTTTGCTTGCTGTATCGGGCGGCAGCCCACAGGCAGGCGCCGGAAAGCACCTGCACATCCGGGCCAGCGTCCATTTCCGTGCCGTAGAGCAGAATTTCTTTTACCAGCCCCTCATCGGTATCATCGGTGGTGACCGCATGGATGATGACATAGCCGGCGTCAAAAATGCGGATCCACCGGCCATCCGACCAAATTGCGTCAGAAAAGGCAACATCCACATCCCAATTCTTTTTCAGAAAAGTGGTGAAGGTTTGGGAAAAGTCCGCCCAGGTGCGCTGCACCGGTTCGCTTTCTATTCCTAGAATTTTTACCGATTGATCGCCCTCCAGCGAGGAAATCTGCAGGGCGGAAGGCTGCCCTTCCTGGGCATAGATGAACTGGGGCTGTGTTTGCGCTTCTTCCCCCAGGGCAAGGGGGGTAAGACACAGCATCAGCAGGATGCAGAGCAGACGTTTCAGCATGGAAAAGGCCTCCTTTGTAAGTCTATTTACAATGTAGACGAAATAGGGAGGGTATTTGTTTCATTTATCGGATGAAATTGGTAAAAATCCCTTTTTCTTTTTCGGGCAGGCCGTATTTTTCCTTGCCCAGGGCAATGGATTTCATGAGGAACGCCATATTCCGGGCCAGGGTGCGCATGATCTGCAGCCCTTCCGCATCCTGAACGCCTTCCCCGGGAGCGCCGCCGTGGATGCTGTTCCAGTATTGGCCGGAGGCCACCGGCATGCCGGAGATGGTGAAGAATTTATTCAGCTCGTCAAAGGTGGAAGAAAGGCCGCCCCGCCTTGCCGCCACCACCGCTGCGCCCACCTTCATGGTTTTGGGAAAGGGAGTGGAATAGAAAAGCCGGGTGAGCAGCGCAACCAGGGTGGCATTGGCGGAGGCGTAATAAACAGGGCTGCCCACCACCAGGCCGTCGGCCTGCTCAAATTTTTCGGCGACTTCATTGACGATATCGTCGAATACGCATTTTCCCAGCTTTCGGCACTGGCCGCAGGCGATGCAGCTGCGGACAGGCAGATGGCCCACCTGGATAATTTCCGTTTCGATGCCTTCGGCGTGGAATATTTCTTCCATTTGGGACAAGGCCAGGGCGGTATTGCCGTGCGCCCGGGGGCTGCCGTTAAGCAGAAGCACTTTCATGGCTGCATCCTCCTTTTACCGTTCAATCGCGTCAATGATTCCGCCGCCCAGGCACCTTTCGCCGTCATAGATCACGGCGCTCTGGCCCGGGGTGACCGCCCGCTGAGGGCCGTCAAAGATAAAATGCAGCTGATCCCCCGCTTTCGTTACGGTGACAGGCTGATCGGGCTGGCGATAGCGGAATTTGGCGGTGAGATGACAGGGGGTGTTTTCCGGAAGCGGATCGGCAATGAAGGTGGCTTGAGAGGCCGTGCAGGCTTTGCTGTACAAAAGAGGATGATCCTCCCCCTGGGCCACGATCAATTGATTCTTTTTCAGATCCTTATCCACCACAAAGAAGCTGCGCCCGTCTCCCCGGCCGCCGATGCCAAGGCCCCTTCTCTGGCCCAGGGTATAATACATCAGGCCGTCGTGACGCCCCACAATTTCCCCCTGCGGGGTGACCATATTGCCCGGCTGGGCGGGGAGGAAGCCCTGCAGAAAGGCCTTAAAATCCCTTTCGCCGATAAAGCAGACCCCGGTGGAATCCTTTTTGGCGCTGACGGGCAGCCCTTCCTTTTCTGCAATTTCCCGCACCTGGGATTTGGTGAGATGCCCTACGGGGAAAATGGATTTTTTCAGCTGCCGTTCATGAATCATGTACAGGAAATAGCTTTGATCCTTGTTGGCATCCAGGCCCCGGAGCAGATGTCCATCCTCATCGGTGCGTACGAAATGGCCGGTGGCCATTTTTTCTGCACCCAGCTGCATGGCAAAATCCAAAAAGGCCTTAAATTTAATTTCCCGGTTGCATAAGACGTCCGGATTGGGGGTGCGCCCCGCCTGATATTCAGACAGGAACAGGGAAAATACCCGATCCCGGTATTCCTTGGCGAAATTGACGGAATAGTAGGGGATATCGATCTTTTCGCATACATCCTGCACGTCCCGCCAGTCGCTTTCCGAGGTGCATACGCCGTTTTCATCCTGCTCTTCCCAATTTTTCATGAATACGCCCACCACATCATAGCCCTGACGCTTGAGCAGCAACGCCGATACTGCGCTGTCCACCCCGCCGGACATACCGACAACTACCCGCATTACAGCACGCCTCCTTCCAGCATCCGGCTGAACAAAGCCTGGAAGGCATCTTCCGTCACCTGCTCAGGGGTCTGGGCGGCGTTAACGGCAAGGAAACGCTGGGGCTCTTCCTGCAGAAGCTGTTCAAAGCCTGCCTGAATTCTCGCCTGGAAGGCGTCGCCCATCTGTTCGATCCGATCGGGGGTGGAGGCGGCATAGCGCCGGGATAGAGCGGTTTCGGGATCCATCCGCAGATACAGCGTCACATCCGGCGCGCCTTTTCCCAGTGCCGCCTTATTGATTTCCTTCACCCATGCCCGATCCAGCCCCCGTGCGCCGCCCTGATAGGCGATGGAGGAATCCACAAACCGATCGCACAGCACGATCTTGCCCTCCTGTACGGCGGGGAGGATGACCTGATCAATATGCTGGGCCCGGGCGGCGGCAAAAAGCAGCGCCTCGGTTTCAGCACACATATTGCTGTTTTTCGTATCCAGCAGCATATTTCGGATTTCTTCCGAAAGAGGACAGCCGCCCGGCTCCCGGGTGCGGTGAATGGTGTATCCGAATTGGGTGAGCCGCTCTTGCAGCGCCGCAGCCTGGGTGGATTTTCCGCAGCCGTCCACCCCTTCCATGGTGATGAAATAGCCCTTGGGCGCAGGCATATCGGGGCAGAGCAAAGCGCACAGATCATCGGTGGTATCGCACACATGGGTGGGCTCTTTAGCGATCAGTTCATCATTTTCCCCATAGCCGTATAATACGGCGATGGAAGCAATGCCCTGATCCCTGGCGCCTTGGATATCTCCGGGATGGTCGCCCACCATCACGGCCTTTTTTCCTTCGGGCAGTACCCGGGCGATGAGATCCGCCTTATTGGCATGCAGATCCCCCGGCGCAGGGCCGGCCACGGCGTCAAAATAATCATAGAGCCCAAAGTATTTCAGGATATCGATGGAAGTATGCTGGGGCTTGCCGGTGGCGACGGCCAGATAGATCCCCTGCTTTTTCAGATGATGCAGCAGCGCTCGGATGCGGGGGAATACCCGGTTCTCTTTCCAGCCGATAGGGATATATCTTTCCCGGTAAAAGGCAGTGGCCTGGGTGGCCTCTTCCTCATTCATCCCGCAGAAGCGCATGAAGGAATCCGCCAGGGGTGGCCCCATGAAGCGGCGTAAGGTTGCGTCATCCGGGATGGGAACATTCATTTTCTCCAGAGCATATCTGGCACAGGCATAGATTCCCGGCTGGGAATCGGTCAGCGTGCCGTCCAGATCGAAGATCACAGCATTATAAAGCATGCAAAAAACATCCTTCCGAAAAAAGTATCGGTCGGATGTTATTGTACCTTGCCCGACGGCAAAAAGTCAACCCTCTGCGGTATAAATGCGGCAAAGCCGCCGCCGTTTCCGGGAAGGCAGGATGGATCCCGTCAGCTGCTTTTCACAGGGAAAGCAGATCAGGCAGCCCATCACATGCAGCCCGGTGGGAAAGGCCCTTCCGCAAAGGATACAGGTATCTTCCTTCATGTTCAATCCTCCCTTCGGTAGAATTATGCCCGGAAAAAGGAGGAAAAATGTATGCAGAAGAAATTTATTTCCGGCTGTTTTCGATCATCATCCGCAGGGAATCATCGCCTGAGTACAGGTGATGATGGGGATCCCAGGAATACAGCCCGAATTGAGAGAGAAGATGCTGGGCGGAGCGCTGCTGCAGGCGGCGCAGCAGCTGCTCTCCAGCCGCAGAAAATGCCTGGGCGTTTACGCAGATCAGGCCGCCGCCATCCGGCAGGGTATAGGCCCGATACCCAAAGGGTAATTGGGCGGCCTGGCCGGCGGTGAGCAGCGCGGCTGGGGCTTTGCCCCCCAGGAAAGCAGCCAGGGGATCGGGAACGGATGTGCATCCCGGCAGAGCGTTGGCAAGAAAAGGAGGGGCCAGGATGCCGGTGATGCTTTGCAGATCCGGCGATGGGCCGGGGGTGGGACTGGGACCGGGGGTCAAGGTGGGGCGGAAGAACAGGGCGCTGGTGGGCTGGGGCGTGATTATTTCTTTGCTGTCATCCCGGATAATCAAGGAATATCCCCGGCAAAGCAGCGGCGCATCCAATCCCTGCATCACCATCAGATCGGGGGGCGGTCCATCCCCCTCTCCTGTCAAGGCCGCCTGCGCTTCTTCTGGGGAGGAGGCGCGAAGGTACACCCGCGCTCCCGTCTCCTTTTCATATTGGGCGGCCATTTTTTTCAGCCATTTTCCCACGGCTGCTTCATCATCCTGCAGCCAGATGCGCACCACCAAAAGCCCCTGATCACTCTCTTTCACAGGGGCGGGGGATAAAAAGAACAGCAGCACCAGCCCGGTAAGCATCAGGGCGGCTGCGGTGATCAGGCGTTGTTTCATTGCTTCTCCTCCTGCGGCATTCTATGCGGGAAGACGGGAAATGAGAAGCGCCCATTGACAGGCCCGGAAAAGGAGCCTATAATTTTTTCAGGTGATGCATATGAAGCTTTACGATCAGGTGATTGCCGGCACGTTTCTTCGCCGGCCTAACCGTTTTATCGCCCATGTGGAAACGGACCGCGGCGAAGAAATATGCCATGTGAAGAATACCGGCAGATGCAGGGAAATTCTGGTGCCGGGGGCCCGGGTGTATTTATCCGTATCCGATAACGCTGCCCGTAAAACCCGATGCGACGTGATTGCCGTGGAAAAGGGGAAGCGGCTGATCAATATGGACAGCCAGGCCCCCAACCGGGCGGCGATGGAGGCCATTCCCCGGCTGTTTCCGGGGGCAAAACGAATCCGTCCGGAATGTGTTTTCGGGGATTCCCGGCTGGATTTTTATATCGAAACGGATAACCGGAAGATTTTTATGGAGGTGAAGGGGGTAACGCTGGAGGAAAAGGGGGTGGCATCCTTCCCGGACGCCCCTACGGAACGGGGTATCAAGCATCTGAAGGAATTGGAAAAATGTCTTGCCGCAGGGTATGAGGCGGCGGTGCTGTTCGTCATTCAGATGCAGGATATCCGGTATTTCACCCCAAACTGGCGCACCCATCCCGCCTTTGGGGAGGCCCTTTCGGCGGCGAAGCGGGCAGGGGTACAGATTCTGGCCTATGATTGCTTGGTGGAAAAGGACGGCATGACCGTGGGACAGCCGGTGGCAATCCGGCTGGAAAGGGAGGAAGAAGTACCGTGAAAAAGATGCGGGGATATGCAAGGGACGAACGAATCCGGGAATACATTGTGCCATTTAGGATTATGAAAACCTGGGGACAAGTGACGGGGGAGGAATGCCTGCTGGAGCAGCGCGCTCCGCAGATTCCCCTGGGCGGTCCCGCCGGCTGTATCCTGGAAAATGAGGCGGAGATCGAGGCCGGGGTGCTGCTGGATTTCGGCAGCGAATTCCATGGCAGCGCCCGGATCTATGTGAAAACAGCCGATTCCAAGGCGGCCCCCGGCAGGGCCAATCTGCGCATCCGGTTTGGGGAATCAGTATCCGAGGCGCTGACCCCCCTTGGCGAAAATAATGCCACAAACGATCATGCTAACCGGGATTTTATTCTCAATGCGGGCAGCCACAGCGCCATGGAAACCAATGAAACGGGCTATCGCTTTGTGTATGTGGGCCTTGCCGATCCCTGTGCCCGGGTGGATCTATACATGGTGCAGGGGGTGATGATTGGCAGGGATTTGCCGGAGATGGGATATTTCCGCTGTAATGATGAAAGAATCAATGCGATTTTTCATACGGCAGCCTATACCGTATACCTGAATATGCAGGAATACCTGTGGGACGGCATTAAGCGGGACCGGCTGGTATGGTGCGGGGATATTTATCCGGCGGAGCAGACCATCCTGGCACTGTGGGGCGGGCACGAGATATTGAAAAAGAGCCTGGATCTGCAGCGGGAGGTGACGCTGCCTTCGGAGTGGATGAACGGCCTGCCTTCCTATTCTCTGTGGTGGCTGATCTCCCACGAATTGTTTTACCGCGCTGCAGGGGACAGGGATTATCTGCTCTCCCAGCATGGATATATGCGGGCCCTTGTGCGGCATATCGCCGGATTTATTGGTGAAAATGGGGAAGAAAAGCTGCCCGGCCTGTTCCTGGATTGGCCTACCAGCGAAAACCCTGCCGCCATTCATGCCGGCCAGCAGGCGCTGATGGTCATGGCCTTTGATAAAACGGCCTGGATGATGGCGGAAATGGGGGATCAGGAAACGGAGGCTTTCTGCCAAAGGCAGGTGCAGCGGCTGAAAAGAATTGTTCCTTCCCCCAACGGCAGCAAACAGGCGGCGGCACTGTTGGCCCTTTCCGGACTGGCAAATGCTAAGGAAATGAACACCCGGGTGATCGCTCCCGGCGGCGGATACGGATACAGCACCTTCCTGGGCTTTGCCATTCTGGCGGCCAAGGGTGAGGCAGGGGATACGGAGGGCGCCCTTGCGGATATGCGCCAGTATTGGGGGGCAATGCTGGATTTGGGCGCCACCACCTTCTGGGAGGATTTCCATCTGGACTGGATGAAAAATGCCGGGCGGATTGACGAGCTGCCCTGCCCCGGCAAGCGGGACGTGCATGGGGAGAGGGGCGGATACTGCTACGAAAAGCTGCGCCACAGCCTGTGCCATGCCTGGGCAAGCGGCCCCGCGCCTTTCCTGATGCAGTATGTGCTGGGGGTAAAATTCCTGTCTCCCGGCGGGGAAAGAATCCTGCTGCAGCCATCCCTTGGGGATCTGGCATGGGCAGAGGGGGATTATCCTACTCCCAAGGGCCTTTTGCATGTGCGTCTGGACCGTAAAGGGCGGGAAATGCAGGTGTGTTTCCAAGCCCCGGACGGGGTGGAAGTGACCTTGGCTTCTCGGGAGGGAAACGCGTCCTTCGCAAAATGAACGATAAAGAATATAGCAAACGAAAAATGGCCGGTAGAAACGGTCATTTTTTGTCGATCATTTGACACTAAAACGGAAAAAATGCTATAATGCAGGGACATATTTCCAATTGGATGGGTCGGGTTTTTGTTCCCGGCGGAAAGAAGTACGTATGAATGTTTTTCACGGATTGTTGGCCGTCCGGAATGACAAAGGGCAAATCCTTGATCCGGAGAATACAAAAAACATATATAGAAAAACCCTGTCCATTGCCTGGCCCTCCACGGTGGAAGGGGCACTGATGAGTATTATCGGCTCTGTGGATACCATGATGGTGGGTATGCTGGGATCGGCGGCCATTGCCGCCGTGGGCCTGACCGCTCAGCCCCGCATGATTATGCTGATTCTGGCCCAGGCCCTGTGCATCGGTACCACTGCCCTCTGTGCCCGCCGAAAAGGGGCGCAGGATCAGCGGGGGGCCAATTCCTGCCTCAACCAGAGCCTGACCATAATCACTGTGCTGGGTGTGATGATGACGTTGCTTGGTTATTTCGGGGCGGAATGGCTGGTCACGCTGGGTGGTGCCAATGCAGATACGCTGGAAATGAGCACCACATATTTTAGAATAATCAGCCTGGCTTTCCTGCCGGTGTGCTGGCAGCTGTGCATCTGCGCCGCCATGCGCGCTATTGGAAAAACCCGTATCACTATGGCCACGAATATCACCGCCAATCTGATCAACGTATTCCTGAATTACTGCCTGATTGGCGGCAATCTGGGCTTCCCGGCCCTGGGGGTGAAAGGCGCGGCCATTGCCACGGCTGTGGGCAGCATTTCCGCCAGTCTGATCTGCATTTTCGTTGTCCTGCGGAAAAAAGGATATTTTCATCTGGCCCTGCCCCGGTTCGATAAGGTAACGATATCCGGGCTTACCAAGGTGGGCTCCAGTTCCATGTTGGAATCGGTGTGCCTGCGGATGGGATTTCTCATCCTGGCCCGGCTTGTTGCCGGAATCGGTACCGCTGCTTTTGCGGCCTATCAGATTGTATCTCAGGTTACTTCCCTTTCCTTCACCCTGGGGGATGGGGTCAGTGCGGCCAGCACATCATTGGTGGGGCAAAGCCTGGGGGCCAAGCGGAAGGATCTGGCCATGGCCCATGCCCGGGCAGGGTACCGGATCGGCTTGGCGGCGGCGCTGATGCTGATGACGGTGATTTTTATTTTCCGCCGCCAGATTGCTCTGCTGTTTACCGATGAAGAGCAGATTATTGCCGGGGTCACCGCCTCACTTTATGTGGTCATCGCCTCCATGATCTTCCAAAATGGGCGGGTGGTGCTCTCTGGCGCCCTGCGGGGAGCGGGGGATGTGAAATTTGTGGCGGTGTGTGCGCTGCTCAGCGTCACCATCCTGCGGCCTGCCTTTACTTGGCTGTTCTGCTATCCTGTGGCGGGATGGCTGCCCCAATTCCCGAATGTGGCAGTGATGGGGCCGTGGATTGCCTTTTTGATCGATTCCATTGTGCGGGACCGGCTGCTTTCCCATCGGATCAAGCAGGGAAAATGGCTGAATATCAAATTGGAATAATCGGAGCACATCCGAAATTAAAAAAGAGCCTGCTTTTTGGGCAGGCTCTTTGCGTTTGCTGAGATTACTTGCGCTGCATAGCGGCGAAGCATTCGCTGCAGTAGACGGGGCGATCTTCCCGAGGCAGGAAGGGAACCTTCGTCTGGGCGCCGCAATTGGCGCACACGGCTTCGTGCATTTCCCGCTGGCCGTTGGTGTTGTTCCGCGCAGCCTTGTGAGCCTGACGGCATTCACGGCAGCGGGTGGGCTCATTCTGGAAGCCCTTTTCGGCGTAGAATTCCTGTTCACCGGCAGTGAATACGAATTCATTGCCACAGTCACGGCATACCAGCGTCTTGTCCTGATACATTTTTGTTTTCCCCCTGATGATTTCATGTTGGTTTTGTATTGGTTGACCTCGGCTGACCTGGTCTTTGACCCCACACTCGCCGGCTGGGAGCTTGCTCTGCGCATTTGCGCCCTCACGCCATCCTCTCGCGCCTTACACGCGGCCGGGCTTACATCTAGACCGCACCATGCTCACCGGCGCTTTGGCCGGCTTACGTGGACCGCTTTGCCTGCGACTGGCATCGGCTTGCAACCACAGACCCGATACGCCAACCGCCGTCATTATAGCCCCTTTTTTCAAGAAACGCAAGCATATTTCTTTGATTTTTCCCTATTTTTTCAGGAAAAATGTAAACTATTTCTAATAAGCAGGTTTTCTGCAATCTGCTGGCCTTTCTCTTGCATAAAAACGAAAAAATCCCCCGTTTGGCGGGGGCTGGTTAACCTTTTTACAGGGCAGCAAGCAGGGCGTCATGGGATGCCCGGCAGCCGGCTGCAGCGGCATCTTTGGTGGATTTGCCTTCCAGCAGGGCCAGGGTGACGCCGGCCATCAGCGCATCCCCAGCGCCGGTAAGGGGAATGGCGGGCAGGGGAATGGCAGGGCAGATGCCCATGCCGTCCGGGCCGGAATAATATACGCCGTCAGCGCCCATGGAAATGAAAACATGCCTTGCGCCCAGGGCCCTCAGGGCGGCAGCGGCCTTTTCCACCTGATTTTCTCCGGTAAGGGCGGCGGCCTCCAGCCGATTGGGCTTGATGACAGCAAGATAGGGCAGTATTTCCCGTACCCGCTGGGCCTTTACGCAGCTGACCGGATCCAGAAACAGGGGCACTTTGGCATGGCGGGCGATATAAAGCAGCGTTTCGGGGGAAAGATTGGCGTCCAGCACGCACCCATCCCCCTGATTGATGAAATCCATCCGTTGTTCCATTTTGGCAGGGGTCAGTTGATCCACCGCCTGCATATCGCTGATGGCCACCGCCATATCGCCCTTTTCATCATGAATGCACAGATAGCAGGGGGAGGGCAGGGCGGTTTCCAGGGCATGGGAAAGATCGATACCGCTTTCCCTGCAAAAGCCAGCCAGCATCCTGGCCTGGTCATCATTACCCAGAGCGGTGATCAGGGATACTTTAGCCCCCAGGGCGATAAGCCGGGCAGCAATGTTTCTGCCTACGCCGCCGGGCCGCATCTGAATGGAGCCGGGATTGGAATCCCTGGGCAGCAGTACGCCGCCGGGAAAGCCCAGAAGATCCAGATTCATACCGCCCACCACGGTGATATTCATAAACAAGCCTCCTCGGAAAGGATACAGCGATAGCGGATGATGCCGGGGTATTTTTCCCCCAGGGAAGTAACGCAAAAGCCGCAGCGGCGATAAAAGCCAACTGCCTCATCATCCGTTTCAGCGAGAAGGGGCATCGTCAATTGCCCATGAACATGGGCAATCAGCCCCCTGCCGATTCCCCGTTTTCTATGCTCTTTCGCAACTGCGAGGGTCAGGATTTCTGCCTGCTGATCACCTGGCTGCACAATGCACAGGCCCACGGGTACATCCCCGTCCAGGGCAAAAAATGCCCGGCAGAGGGAATTTTCGGCATAGGCCATTGCCCTGGCCCGGATTTTTTCATCCGTGGGCAGATACAGGGCAGGGACCAGCAGCGCCGCCCCCTTTTCTGTTTCAAGCAGCGCTTTATTTTCCTCAAAGGAAAGGGCAATCATTCATTTTCCAGCGCTTCCACGGCTTGATCCAGCAGCCGCAGCGCTTCATCCATTCGTTTCACATCTTCTTTTACGGCAGGGATGTCTTCATCATCCAGCAGTTCCTGGGCTTCATCCCGGATATCCTCCAGATCGGCCATCAGATCATCCAGGCCCTCCAGAATTTCTTCCAGGGCAGCTTTGTAGGCATAAGAAAGTTCCTTTTTCATGATAATTCCTCCTTACAAAATCAGCATGCAATCCCCGAAGGAGAAAAAGCGATATTCCTTTTCCACCGCTTCCCGATAGGCTTCCAGCGCTTCCTGCCGCCCCATCAGGGCGGATACCAGCATCAGCAGGGTGCTTTCGGGCAGATGGAAATTGGTCATCAGCACGTCGGTGGCCTTCAGCTTTACCCCAGGGGTGATAAAAATATTGGTCATCCCCATGCCAGGGTGGACGATGCCCTGATCATCCGCCGCCGTTTCCAGGGTGCGCACGGAGGTGGTGCCGATGCAAATGATGCGGCCGCCGTTTTTGCGGGCGGCATTGATCTTTTCGGCCGCTTCTTTCGTCACTTCCCAGTATTCGGAATGCATCACATGCTCGGATACATCCTCCGCCTTCACCGGCCGGAAGGTGCCAAGGCCCACATGCAGCAGCACCGGCACAATTTCAATGCCCTTATCCCGGATGCGCTGCATCACTTCTTCGGTAAAGTGCAGCCCTGCGGTGGGGGCGGCGGCGCTGCCCTCCTGCTTGGCATAGATGGTCTGATACTGGGTGGGATCGGTGAGCTTTTCGTGAATATAGGGGGGCAGGGGCATTTCTCCCAGGCGATCCAGCAGTTCCTCAAATACGCCCTCGTAGATAAAATGCACAATGCGGCCCCCGGCCTCGGTGGTATCGCCGATTTCGGCCCGCAGCAGCCCATCCCCGAAGGAGACCGTAACCCCCTTCTTCAGCCGGCGGCCGGGACGCACCAGCGTTTCCCAGCTATCCTTATCGATGCGCTTGAGCAGCAGCACCTCCACCGGTACATGGGTATCCTCTTTTTCTCCCAGCAGCCGGGCGGGGATCACCTTGGTATGATTGATGACCATCACATCGCCGGGGCGGAGATAATCGGGAATATCCCGGAAAATCTTATCCTCATGCAGCCCGGTATCCCGGTGGATTACCATCATTCGGGCTGCGTCCCGGGGCTGGGCAGGGGTTTGGGCGATGAGGTGTTCGGGAAGATCGTAGTAGAAATCGGAGGTTTTCATGGACACAGATCCTTTTCTTATGTTGTAGATCAAAATTCTGAATTCGGAATGCGGAATTCGAAATTGATGAGGATATCATTTATTCTTTTCTGTCACTGGTCTGTCACTGGGAAATCAGCTAATTTCCTGCGGCCGGTAAAATCCAGAAGCAGTTTTCTTTGGGTGGGTGCGGGAGGGCCTTTCTTTTTCAAAAGAAAGGCCCTCTTGCTATTAT
>SVGR01000060.1 GCA_015056265.1 Clostridiales bacterium | reverse complement strand
TGCTTTTCGGGGAAGAAAGGCTGCAGGATATCCTCTGCGGCTTCCGCTTCGCCCTCTCTCCCCTGTCCTTTTTCCAGATCAATCCCGTGCAGACGGAAAAGCTGTATCAGACCGCTCTGGATTTTGCGGAATTGACCGGCGATGAACTGGTAGCCGATCTTTACTGCGGCGCCGGCACCATTTCCCTGATGCTGGCACAAAAAGCTCGGCAGGTGATCGGCATCGAAATTGTGCCGGAGGCCATCCGGGATGCAGAGGAAAATGCAAAGGTCAACGGTGTTTCCAATGTGCAATTCCACGCCGCGGCGGCGGAGGAGCTGCTGCCCCAGATGGTGCAGCAAGGGCTGCGTCCCAACGTGGTGGTATTGGATCCCCCCCGGAAGGGATGCGAGGAAAAGGTGCTGGCTGCCATCGCAGAGGCAGGGCCCAAACGCATCGTATATGTCAGCTGCGACGTGGCCACCCAGGCCCGGGACGCCAAATATTTGTGCGCTCATGGCTACCGCGTAACCAAATGCCAGAGCGTGGATATGTTCTGCCAGACCGGACATGTAGAAAATGTATTGCTTTTCTGCCGTGGCAAGACGTCGCATCAAATGAAACTGCATTCTTCCCCCTTTGAAATGATCCGAAGCGGGAAGAAAACCATCGAGTTACGTCTGCTGGATGAAAAACGGAATCGAATCAAACCGGGAGATGAAATTGTTTTTACAAATACCGCCTCAGGAGAAACAATCCGTGCTACCGTTGTAAAATTGCATCGATTCAGCAGTTTTGAGGAATTATACAGGTCGCTGCCGCTGTTAAAATGCGGATATACGGACGAAAATGTTGACCTGGCCCGCCCAGCCGATATGGAGCAGTATTATTCTTTAGAAGAACAAAAACAGTACGGCGTTGTGGGTATCGAACTGCGCCCATCTGAATAAAACGCTGACAAGCAGGCTTCCTTTGATGAAAAATCTCACCAATACAACTTTAATAGGGGGAATCAACATGTCCAGAACCACTTATATCGTTAACTGCCGCGATGCCGCCGCCGCCAACGCAGTCGCTGAAAAGATTCTTCGGGAAGAAAAATTCGATTACATTTCCGAAAAGGGCGAAAATGTATGGAAATGCGGAAACGGTACCTGGGCTGCCATCAAATATATCAAGCTCAGCATCGTTGACCCCAACACCCTGCACATCACAGGATGGGTAAAATCTGATGTGGGCGGAGAAATGAACCTTGACGGCATATTCGGCGGAATGCCCAAAAAGCAGACAGTCAAGGTTATCAAACGTATCCAGGCTTCCATCCTCTAATGGCTTCCTGGAATAATTCATAAAAAACAGCCTCCTCCGAATCTATCCGGAAGAGGCAATTATTTATTGGTCAGATATATTTTTTCACCGTTTCGATGCTCATCCGGGCAGCTTCCAGAGGATGACGGTCATACCACTGATCCTGCTCCACGATGAAGGCCTTGGCGCCGCTTTCCATGCCTGCTTCCAGAATGGATTTCACATCCTGGCAGCCGTGGCCCACGGGCATGAACTGGAAGGCTACGTTCTCATTCTTTCCGTCATCGGTGCCATCGGCACGAATGAGCGCATAGGGCTGAGCGCCGCCCTTGACGCCCACATAATCCTTCAAATGAATCACGGGGCAGCGGCCGGCATATTTGCGGATATAGTCGGCAGGATTTTCCCCGGCATAACGCGCCCAGCAGGTGTCAATTTCCGTTTCCAGATACGGTGCGGGCACCGCATCATACAGGAAATCCAGGCCGTGCATGCCGGACAGTTGCACAAATTCGAAATCGTGATTGTGATAGAGCAGGGAAAGGCCGGCCGCTTTGCATTTTTCGCCGAAATGCCGGATTGTGGAAATCACCCGGGCAAAGCCGGCCGCACCGGGCCGATCCTGTTCTCCCAGGAAGGGGACTGTAATATAATCGCAGCCGATGGTCTTATAATCGGCGATTACGCCGTCCATATCGGCGCAAATGGTGTCATAAGGCACATGGGCAGAAAGGCCCTTCAGACCGATTTCATCCAGCATCCCCCGAATCGCCTTGGGATCCCGGCCGAAAAGCCCGGCAAATTCCACCGCATCATAGCCCAGAGCCTTTACCTTTTCCAGCGTGCCCCGGAAATCCTTCGCCATTTCCTCCCGGGCAGAATACAGCTGATAGCCGATCAGAACTTTTTCCATTTAAATTGCCTCCTGACAATTGAAATCAATAAACGATTGTATTTTCATCCTTTACCTTATCATATTTTGCCCCATCCTGCAAGTGAAAACACGATTTATGCAAAAAACTTGCAATCCAATGGAGAATATGATACCTTGACAATAATCATGATACCAATGGAAAGGAGAGAGGATATGAAGCAAATGATGCGGAAAAAGCCGCTTATGTTTTCATTGATCTGTATTGGCGCTTATGTGGTGATTTTCGGTATTGCCCAATCCCTTCCTGCCCCGGCGGCCCTGGAAAATGCATGGGAATTAGCGGTGGGGCAGTTGCTTAGCTGCATGCTGTTTCCATTGCTTTCCCTCACCGACCAACGGTCATTTTACGGGGTGTGCCCGCCGGCTGTTCCGGCAAAGAAAATGCTGTTTTACTTGCCGCTGGCGGCGCTGATATCGATCAATTTCTGGTGCGGCGCAGAGGGCATATCCGGCTCTGGGGATCTAAGATTTCTTTTTTCGATGCTGTTTGTGGCGCTGCTGGAGGAAGTGCTGTTCCGTGGGCTGCTTTTCCGGGCGCTGCTGAAAGAGGGACGTCGGCAGGCCATTCTGATTGCCAGCCTCACCTTTGGTCTGGGGCATCTGGTCAATTTACTCAGCGGCAGCGATCTGATGGCAGGGCTGCTGCAGGCAGCATACAGCATGGCGGCAGGCTATCTGCTGGTGATGCTCTTTCTCAAAAGCGGCAGTCTCCTACCGGGCATTTTGACCCATTGGCTGCTTAACGGACTGCAGATTTTTACCCCGGATACACTTTCAACAGTTCAGGTGCTGGTGCCCGGCAGCGGTATTTTGGTGATTTCCCTGGCCTATGGGCTATATCTGCGGCGCTTGCCGGATGTCTTGCAACAATAACAGGAGGCAGTATGTACATTCTTCAATCTGGCGCCCCATCCGATCCCCGACCGGAAAATGAGGCTGCAGTCTATCGGTTTCTTCAGGCCCAGGCCATTCCTTTCCACCGCATCGATCACGAACCAGTGCATACCATGGAGGATTGCCAGGCCATCGATCGGGCCCTGGGCGGTGAAATATGCAAAAATTTGTTTCTGTGCAATACGCAAAAGACGGTGTTTTATCTGCTGATGATCCATGAAACCAAGCAGTTCAAAACCAAGGATATCTCCAAGCAGCTGGGGGTGAGCCGGCTGTCCTTCGGCACGGCAGAGGATATGCAGCGCATCCTGCATATCTCCCCCGGCGCGGTCAGCCCTATGGGATTGATCTTTGACAGTGCAAAGAATATTCATCTGGTGATGGACAGCGATCTGATGCAGGCAGAAATGCTGGGATGCCATCCCTGCGTCAATACTGCCTCCATCCGCCTTTCTATGGATGATTTTCTCCACCGCTTTCTGCCGGCAGCAGGACACGCGCCGGTGTTTGTCTCCGTACCACAAGCACAAGTGTGAGCGTATCTGCGCCCCGCAGGACGAAGCAGGGGCCTGTGTAAGCTGGCGGGAGAGACGTTTGTGGGGCTCTGCGCCCCACACCCCCACCAGGGGCATCGCCCCTGGACCCGGCTTCGGACGGGGGAACTTGATCAACATGCAGCTTCCCGATGAGGCAAGGGGAAAACGCTGCGGGGCTCTGCGCACCGCGCCCTCACCAGGGGCACTGCCCCTGGACCCGGCTTCGGACGGGGGGAACTTGATCGACATGCAGCTTTCCGATGAGGCAAGGGGAAAACGCTGCGGGGCTCTGCGCACCGCGCCCTCACCAGGGGCATCGCCCCTGGACCCGGCTTCGGACGGGGGAACTTGATCAACATGCAGCTTCCCGATGAGGCAAGGGGAAAACGCTGCGGGGCTCTGCGCCCCACACCCCCACCAGGGGCACTGCCCCTGGACCCGGCTTCGGACTGGGGAACTTGATCAACATGCAGCTTCCCGATGAGGCAAGGGGAAAACGCTGTGGGGCTCTGCGCCCCACACCCCCACCAGGGGCACTGCCCCTGGACCCGGCTTCGGACGGGGGAACTTGATCAACATGCAGCTCCCCGATGAGGCAAGGGGGAAACGCTGCGGGGCTCTGCGCCCCGCAGCCCCAGCGGAGTCAGCCGCTCCGGATCATAATAGGGATCGCCATGGCGAATAAAATAAAACAGCGCGTTCTTTACCCCCAGTCAGAATTTGCGGAATGAAGATATCAGGGGTGCTCCACCTGAAGCAGGGTAATCTGCCGGTTTTCATCCATCAGATAACTGTCTCCGATAAAGTATCCGGCATGATAGCCGTATCCAAAGCCGCCCACAACTAGATAATCCCCTGCCAGTTGTTCCATGGGAATGGTTTCTCCCGTAGCAAAATGGCAATATACAGCTTCATTCCTGGTATTGAAGTATACGCCGCCTTCTCTGCCCAGCCAGCATTCACTGCTTCCCTCAAAGGTCATCATCAGCTGGCCGTTCCAGTCATACACGTCATTTTCTGTTCCCCGCCCGATCAGCACATAGTTTTCATCGTAATCCTTCACAAACGAAATAGGAATGGGGGCAAAACGATCCCGTCCCTGTTGATCAATGCAGCTCAGATAAGATTGGTTATTCTCATCATGAATCCAGGCGCAGTAATCCCCATTGGGCAGCTGCTGCAGCAGGATAAACTCTTCATACTTGCCCAGGGGAGTAACAGCCTGATTCCTTACGTCAAAAAGCCGGTCTTCCGTCTGGTATCCCGGCCCCGGCAGGGCGATCGTCATTCTGACCACCATGGGCTCATTGGCATTTTTCGCGCTGCTCACATATTCTTCCCCCACAGCCACGCCGGCCTTGATTTTGCGCAGCTGCAGCCGTTCCATATCCACTTCAAAGTAATAATTTCTGTCACCCAGCTGATAGCCGAAGGTGCGCCAGACGCTTTCCCCAGGCTTCAGATCCAGCCGTTCGCTCATTCCCTCCCAACTGCTAAAAATATCCGGCACCCTTTCCCCTTGATAAACCCCGTATTCATCCAGATAGGTAAAGGCCTTCTTTTCCCCGGATACCAGATCATACAAATACAGCCGGTTGTCCCCGTAATAGTCCATGACAAAATAGAAGAATTTCCCGTCGCCCAGGTAATTCCAGAAATCACCGCCGGTGACGGTCACACCCGGCACAAAATCCGCATCAAAGGCGAAGCTGCGTCCGCCTGCCACATTCACGGCATAATAGGCAATATCATCCTGCTTTCCCGTGCTGCACAGAATATAGCCCGCATCCAGCCAATCAGCATGCTGAATCTTATCATACGGCGATTCCTTCAGCGAAAAAACCGTCTCCCCTTTTGTATTGATGATCTCGCCGCTGAGCAACCAGGCATAGCCGCCCCGAAATGCTTCAATCTCCCGTTCCAGCTCCACCCCGTAAAACGGATGATCGCCCTGCAGCGTAAACAGATATTCCCCCCGGAAATTCAGCACCGTGGTATTATATACATCTTCATTTGTATAGCCAAAGAGCATATCATCCTGCCAGGCCTTGGTATGGAAAAAGTTGATTTCTTCCACTGCCGGCTGTTCCGTCCGGGAAATAAGAACGGCATTCTGCTGCCGGGCCGGCTGTTCCGTCCATAAGGCTGTTCTATCCTCACCAGCGGTGGCAGGCCGGGCCGGTTCTTTCCCGCCCAGCACCAGAATCAGCACCAGAATCAGCAGCGCCAATCCGCCGCAGCCCATAACCGCCAATCCTCGTCCGGAAAGACGGCGGACGGTATCCCGCGCCGCTTCCTGTGTCCTTTTTTCCTTGCTTCTTTCATGGCATGGTTCATAAGCAGGCTGGTTTTGCACCCCGGAAGAAGCGTTATGCAGCGTATATTCCGGGCGATTCGGCGCATAGCTGGCCGTAGGATGATAAGCATTACCGGATGAATAGCGATTTTCCACAGGCGCCGGCTGGGGATTTGCTGTTAAGGGAGCCGCATCGGGACTGATACCGGGGCCCTGCTGCGTCTCCGGTGTGGGACAGGTATTTTCCGGAGCGCCCTGCGGCGCAGAACGCCTGCGCCGCGGTGTTCCCTGCTCCGCCCCTTGATAAGAGCCGCCCTGCTGATTCATTGCATCGTCCTCCATTTTCCTTTTTCTGTCATTATATAGAATTCAATTCATTTTGTCAAATTCTGCCTCGCTCTTGTCCCAGGCCGGATTATTGCTCCATCCGATACCTGGCCTTCCGTTCAGCAGACATTCTGAAATCAATCTCGGCAGGCGGCGGGCATTTCACCCAGGCCTCCTCCATCAATTCCTCCAGCACGGCCCCCTCAGGATGCGCAATGCCCCGCTCCGCCGCCATTTGCAGGGCGCAGTATTCAAACCAGATATCCGTCAGCGAGCATTCGCCTTCCTTGATATCCGCGTATTCCTCATGGGCAAACACCACATCCCTGATAAAATCCAGTTTCCGCAGCTTGATGGCTGCTTTCGCAGCATGAAGAATCAGTCGCTCCGTCTTCTGCATGGAGGCGGGCAGCGATTCATAAAGCGCCCATGCCTTTTCATACTTGCGTTTCCTGGTCAGCCAGCCCATGAATTCTGAAGCAAAGGCAAAATCCACCAGCGCAGCAGGCAAGGCAAAAAGCTGGTCATAATACTGCTCCGCCCGGGCTTCATCGCCTTCCTCATCCGCAATGGCAAACAGGCAGCGAAGCGCCCATACGGAGGGCTGCAGCGCCAGAGAACGCTCCAGCGCCTGCCGGGCCTTCCCGCGGTATTCCCCGTATCTTCCCCAACGGGACGCTTCATAAGCCACATGGCATCGATCCATCATTTCATTGAGCATTACCCCCTGATGCAGCCTGCTGCACCAGGTTTCGCCGCCGGGGCGATCCAGGCTTTCCTCCAGCAACGCCAGCCATTTGGGATCCACCATCCAGGAGGGCGGAATCACATCAGCCGATTCCTCCGGCAATACGCCATTGGTCAGCAAGGCATACCAGGGATATTGCTCCTCCCCAATGGAGGAGAAGGGGAAGCACACGCTCTCCGGCAGCGGGCCGTCCCCCATTCTTTGGCAGCGCAGCGCCTCCAGCGCCCCCCAGCCGCTGCCCTGATGCACCAATTGTCCCTCTGCAACAGGAAGCAGGGCCAGCCCGGCCAACCTCTCATTCACTGTCATCAGTTCATCTTCCCTGATGACCTCATCAATCTGTTCTCCCAGGTAGGCATTGGCCTCCGGAAGAGAGGTATCATGCAGCTTTGCCCGGTCCAGGCGCATCCCGCCAAAGCACTGCGTCCATTCGATGGTGCTGCGGGCCGGAAACAGCTTATCATGCATCTGTGAACGGGCGATTCCCGCCTGGATTTCAATGTAATATCCCTGCCCCGGCTGGGCCAGATATTCCTGCCAGTGCTTGCCGGCCGCATGATTGCCCCAGCAGAACATCTTATGATACAAAAGCGGCGCCACCGATCGGTCAAAGAATACCATGCCGTCCTTGTATGCCCCCGCCTCCCAGGCGCTGCGGGCTCCATCCGGAGTCTGGAAAAAATAATCAAAGCCCCGGGTGGCATGATGGGGATAGGATAGATCCTTTCCCGGGAACAGCGAAATATCCGGCACCTTTTCATACGATAACCCTTCAGCAGAGAATACAATCACCTGCTCTGCAGAGGAAAGCACCCGGGTATTACCGTCCTCCGGAATGGCAATGTTGGTCCACCAATAGGTGGTGGTATCCTGATCAAAAGGATTAAACAGCTTCACATGGGCATAAAGCAGAGGGGATCCCGCCGGCAGGTGAAAATCCATCTGATACACGGCGCACTTGGTCCGCTCATATTCATACATCCTCAGGAATTCTTCCCCGTTTTCATCCTTCAGGATAGCGGCAAACAAGGGCGAACACGTGAAATAATGATGGCCCAGTGCACCGAAATTCCATTCAATGCCCCCGGACAGCCAGGCGTTCCGCAATGCCAGATTCCCCGGCTGATACGCCGGATTGGCCATCAGCAATTCGCAGTTATGCACTTTATCAAATAAGGAATACAGCTTTCCTCCGTTTTCCGGCCAAAACGTCGCCTTCAGGTATTCATTTTCCATGATAATGGTCTTCATTTTCAGGGGAAGACGCTTTCGGGAATAGCGATCCTGCATCCGATACGGCAGCACCAGGCTGCGCCCGCCCAGGTTTTCCTTCAATTTTTCCGGAAAATCCGGGGGCGTTACCATGTTCACTTCATCTTTTTTATGGAACATCGGTAAGGGATTGCACCCCTCCAAAGGCGCCCCGGGAATGGTCATCACGCCGATAGAAACAGCCATTGTATTCACCTATCCTTTTATCTCCTGAAATTCTGCGGAAAACGCCTGTTTTCTCGGCGCATTCCGGTATGTATCCAGATAACAAACATCCTGTCGGCTTTACAGATTCGGTAATGCCCGATAAAATCCTTCTCAGCTGAAAAGAAAAATAAAAGCGCAGGCCGCTTTGATGGGACGATACAGGATTACCGGTCATTATTCTTCATCATCCAATTTGACAAGAGGATGTAATCACGCTACACTATATATATCGCATTCGCATCTTTTTTTCCGTGAACACTATTCCGTCCTATGGTATGATCTTACAGGCAATATATGCCATCCAGAAAGGAGGTGCGCTCATGGCCTACAGCGAGCTGATCAAAAAATTTGACAGGATCCGCGCGTACATGCGGGATTTCTATGTCTACGGCTTCAAGAGCCGGGTGGAATACGATTTAAAAAGCGCACGCTCCTATGATGATGAGCGCCGCCGCATCGAAAGCTGGCTGGGAGATTATATGCGCTTTACCAAGACAGCAGAAGGAAAGAATGTTTTTCTGTCGGTAGACAGCCGCATCAACCGCCGCAATCCCTTCTATAAAGCGTGGAAGGCCAAATCCTTTACCGACGGCGATATCACGCTGCATTTCATGCTTTTTGATATTCTTCATGATCCGTCTGTGAAGATGACCTTGACTGAATTGCTTGACGCCATCGACCAATTGATCACCGATGCAGGCAGCGAAATGACCTTTGATGAATCGACGCTGCGCAAAAAGCTGAAGGAATACGCCGGAAACGGCATCATTCAAATGGAAAAGCAGGGCCGGGCCATGCTTTACAGCCGTGCCGGAAATGTGCAGTGGTCGCAAATGGCGGATGCTGTGGATTTTTTCAGCGAGGTGGCGCCCATCGGAGTGGTGGGTTCCTTCCTGCAGGATAGGCTGCGGGATCACAAAAGCATTTTTTCCTTTAAGCATCACTATATCACCCAGGCCATGGACAGCGGCATTCTGGCCCAGGTATTCCATGCCATGCGGGAGAAACGGTGCATTACCATCGAAAATCTGAGCCGTCATCTTGCAGAGGTGCGCAGTATCCGGCTAGTTCCCATCAAGATATATATCAGCGCCCAGAACGGAAGGCAGTATCTGATCGCCCTGCACGAAAAAGCAAACCGGATCAATGCCTACCGAATGGATTATATCCTCACGGTCCGGGAGGAGGAAATCTGCGAAAAATATGATCTGCTGATGAATCAATTCCGGAAGATCGAGCCCCATGCCTGGGGTGTGAATTTCCGCTGGACCGCCCGCCGCATGGAGCATGTGGAATTCGATATCACGGTGGAAGCAGACGAGGGCTTTATTATCAAGCGGCTGGAGCGGGAAAAGCGCTGCGGCACGATAGAGCAAGTGGATGAATGCACCTGGCGCTACACCGCCGAGGTATTTGATACCCTGGAAATGCTTCCCTGGATCCGCACGTTCATCTCCCGCGTCACCCGGATGCATTTTTCCAACCGCACAGCAGAAAATCAGTTTAAAAACGACCTTCAGCAGATGTACCGCATGTACGGCGTGGACGGAGGTGAGGAAACATGATTTTCAGCGAATTATACTCCGCCTACTACAACACCGTGGCGCGGATCATCGAAACGGCCTTCACCCCCGGCGTAACGGAAAAAGAATTGCAGCAGCATGTGCTGGAAAATGCCTTCTCCGAAAGCGTTCTGACCATCCTGCCTTCTTTGAAAAGCGGCAAATGGCCGTTGCTAAAAAAGGATCTTTCCCCGGTGCTGAAGCATATTCCCACCATGCCGCTGACGCTGCTGGAAAAGCAGTGGCTGAAAGCCATCTGCGAGGATCCCCGGATGAAGCTCTTTGGCGTGGCGTTTCCCTACCTTGCCGATGTGGAGCCGCTGTTCACCCGGGATCATTACCGCATCTTCGATCAGTATGTGGACGGCGATCCTTTTGAGGATGAAACCTATATCCGGAATTTTCGTCTGGTTCTGAATGCCATCCGGGAGAAAAAACCCATTCAGGTCACTTTGACCAACCGGTTTGGCAAGGAAGCCTGGACGCGGCTTGTGCCGGTAGGCATGGAGTATTCCATGAAGGATGATAAGATACGCGTCATTGCCGACAAGTGCAAGTTCCGCACCTTCAATCTGGGGCGTATCACCAGCTGCGAATACTACACGAGAAACGGCCCCTGGCGGCTGCCCCCTCCCCGGGATGAACGGGTGGAACTGACCATGATCATCACCGACGAACGCAATGCCCTGGAAAGAGCCCTTCTGCACTTTGCGCATTTTGAAAAGCAGTGCGAACGGCTGGAGGACAACCGGTATCTGCTGCGCCTGAAATACTACGAGCAGGATGATATCGAAATGGTCATCCGGATTCTGTCCTTCGGGCCCTGCGTACAGGTGATTGGCCCGGAAAGCATGGTAGAGCATGTGAAAAAACGCCTGAAAAAGCAAATCGGATGCGAACTCAGATGAGTTCGCATCTTTTTTTCCGTGAAAATGGCAATCAGATTGGCTATACTATGCTTGTAAGGTGCTCACAGCAATCCATGCATTTGACTGATAATCAAACGAGCATTTCAGCACCTTGTAAATCAGAGGTACATACAGCAATCATTGCATTAGGTTTGGGACCTGAGACGCTGGCGGAGCAATCCGTTCAAAGACGTACCTTGTAAAGACACCAACAGCAATCTTGAATAGCTTAGTGGATAAAGCGCCTGACTCATGATCAGGAAACGCGGGTTCGAATCCCGTATCGGATGGTGTCTTGTTTCATCTTATCAGAAAGGAGCATCCCCATGTTTGAAATCAAGGGCAGTTTTGCTTCCGCCATCTGTTATGCCACGGTGGTGGAAGAGGAGGCCATTCAGCAGATCAAACGCATGTGCGATCATTCCTTTACCCAGGGCTCCCGCATCCGCATTATGCCGGACGTGCATTCCGGCGTGGGATGCACCATCGGAACCACTATGACCGTCACCGATAAGGTGGTTCCCAATATTGTGGGCGTGGATATCGGCTGCGGCATGTATACCGTGGCGCTGGGAAAAATCGATATTGATTTTCTCAGGGTAGATGAAGCCGCTCATTACATTCCCAGCGGCAAAAATGTCTGGGAAGGACGGAAGGAACCCTTTGATCTGACGCAGCTGCGTTGTTACCGTTCCCTCAAGGATACCAAGCGCCTGGAGAGAAGTCTTGGCACGCTGGGCGGCGGCAACCATTTTATCGAAATCGATCAGGCGCAGGACGGCGAAAAGTTTCTGGTGATCCATTCCGGCAGCCGCAACCTGGGCTTGCAGGTGGCCAATCACTATCAGAATCTGGCCGTCGATCTGAATCTGGGCAAGGAGGAATTCTTCGCTGCCCGGGATGAGCTGATCCGCACCTACAAGGAGCAGGGCCGCCGCAAGGAAATCCAGAAGGAACTGAAGGCCATGGAAAAGGCCTTTACGCTCAAGGAACCCACCCTTCCTGCCGATCTTTGCTTCCTATACGGCGAGTACATGGCAGATTATCTTCATGATGTGGCGCTTTGTCAGCGCTTTGCCTGCCGCAGTCGTGAAAAGATGGCGGAAATCATTCTGGAGCGCACCGGGATGGAAGGAAAATCCGCCTTCCATACCATTCACAACTACATCAGTATGGATGAAATGATCCTGCGCAAGGGCGCTATCGCCGCCCACGAAGGAGAACTGCTATTGATCCCCATCAATATGCGGGATGGCAGCGTCCTGGCCCGGGGAAAGGGCAATGCAGAATGGAATTTTTCCGCGCCGCACGGCGCCGGCCGCCTGATGTCCCGCACGCAAGCCCGGGAAAACCTGGATATGGAGGCTTACCGCAAGACCATGGCGGGCATATACACCACCTCCGTCAATGAACGCACCATTGATGAAGCGCCCATGGCCTATAAATCCCTGGAGGATATGATCGATGTGATCCACGAATCCGTGGACGTGATCGAAATCCTCAAACCTATCTATAATTTCAAGGCGTCAGACTGATTCTGTTTCAGCTGCGCCTTGGAGACGAAAGGAGCAGTTGCTATGCTGAATCATCTGAAGAATGAATCCAACAAAACCTTCACCGAAAACGGTGCGGTTACCCATGCCACCTCGCTTTCTGATTGCCTGGATCTGTTTGCCACTATCGGCGCCATCCGCCGGCAATCCGATGAAGAAATCATCACCCGCTTTTCCCGGGCCTTTGCCGAAAATGCCGATATCGCCATGAAGATCCTCTTCTTTGGCCGGGACGTGCGGGGCGGCCTTGGGGAGCGCCGGGTATTCCGCGTGATCGTCAATTGGCTGGCCGATCATGAGCCCTCTGCCCTCCGCAAAAATATCGCCCTCATTCCTGAGTACGGTCGTTTTGACGATCTGGTCTTCCTGATGGGTACTGCCTGCGAAAAGGATGCGCTGGCCGTGATCCGCGATCAATTGCGCAAGGATCTGGCGTCCCAGGAAAACGTCTCCCTGCTGGCCAAATGGCTGCCCTCCGTGAATGCCTCCAATGCAGAAACCATCCGCATGGGCAAAAAAATCGCCCGCGCACTGGGGATGACCGATGCAGAATACCGCCGCACGCTGGTAAAACTGCGCGCCCGAATCCGCATCGTCGAAAATCATCTGCGGGAAAAGGATTATACCTTTGACTATTCCGCCCAACCTTCCAAAGCCATGTACAAATACCGGGCCGCTTTTATCCGCAACGACGCCGAGCGTTACGCTGCGTTCATGAAGCAGGTGGAAAAGGGCGAAAAGACCCTTCACACCGGCACGCTGACGCCCTATGATATTATTGCTCCCTGTGTGGGCTTTGGCACAATGACAGATGAGGAGCGC
>SVGR01000059.1 GCA_015056265.1 Clostridiales bacterium | reverse complement strand
GCTCCTCGGGAAGAAGCGAAAAATTGGGATTGTTTAGCAGGGAAAAATGGAACTTTTCCAGTGTTTTTACACCGACTTCATCATGAATAATCCGGGATAATGAGGTGGCACTTTTCATTTCCATCAGCCGGGCGCCCTCTTGAAGGGAAAGCTCACGGCTGTCCAGGATGGATTTCAGGCATTGGCCAAAGGTGGGATAGGTATGCATCAGCTTGCCTCCCTTCATGGTTTTCTCAGGGAAATATTTGTATACTCATTATAATCAGAACAGTCGTTCTTGTCAAGGAAACAAAAAACTGCCCGGGATCGCGGCCGGGCAGTGCAACAGGAAATGTTATTTTGCCAGATAGATCATGATGGTTTCATCGGCCTTCTGAATGCTGTTGTAAATGGGGCATAGCCCCAGCAGAGAGGCGTTGGCGGGCAGGACGGCGGTGATGGAGAAGATGGATTGGCGTCTGCCGTCGGGGAGGGCGGTTTGCTGGGTAGTGGTTTGGGCAAGAACGGGAACGTTATTGGCGTATAGCTGATAGCCGTCCGGTTCTCTGGTCGCATCATAGAAGTAGTTGAGCGGATACGTGATGATGATTTGCGCGGTAAGCTGCGTGCCGGATTGCACCTGAATGGATGCGGTAGCGGAATAGAAATCGGTATCCAGGGTGGCGGAATAGGAGTTAAGGCCGGTGGTGTAGGTGATGGAGGAGGCAGGCACAAAACCGCGGAAGGTTTTGCTGTCGCTTTCCACTTCCACATACACCCATTCGCCCATCTGACCCAGCCATTTAACGCCCTGGCGCTCGGCAGGAAGCATGAGAAGCAGGGATTGGCTGTTCAAGGGGTCATCGGTAAGATAGGTGGCGCGGGTGAGACGCGCCTCTTCATGGGCAAGATTCAGGGGCGGAATGGAAGCGTTTTGGGGAAGGGCGTCAGCAGTGATATAGCCAAAACGCATCTGATCGGCCGTAATATCGTACTGGATGAGAATATAGCCGTTTTCTTCGCCAAATACCTGGATCCAGTCATTGGTGGATACAGATGCCTTGCCGCCGCCGGCCCGGGCATACTGGGGCCCGGGGCCGGTGTACACAGGGAATTTCTGGCCGCCGGTGAAATTGATCAGGATGGGGGAAAGATCGCTGTCGGCGCTGATTTTGGGGGGCGTGGTGAGGGTGTTGCGTGCGTCCTTTACGGTAGGCGGGAAGGCAGCAATGCTGAAATACCGCAGATTGGTTTCAGTAACGCCCCAGACGGTGGTGCTTTTTGCCAGTTCCTCCTGGTAGTACAGGATGCGATCTTTTTCCACCCATGCATTTGTCACCGTTTTTTCTGCCAACAAATGGCTGAAAATGGATTTCAGATGCCACTGGCCATACTCGTTTACTGTAAAAACCTGAGAATGGACATAATAATCTCCCGTATCGGAAAGAAGAATGATCTGGAGACTGTCATTTTGATAGACTTGTTCCGTTTCATTATCTATCTGGCCTTTGCAGTTGGCCAGGATATATGCTTTATCGGAGGGAAGCAGGATACCTGCGTTTTTCAACCAGTAGACCCATTTGCCGTCTTTTAATTCAAATCCGTATAGGATATGTTGGTTTCCCTTGCATGCAGCAACGAAAGCAAAGCTACCGCCAGCGGTGTTTTCGAATATTTCTGTTGCCAATTCATCGATGATATAGCCGTTAAATGCAGACGTGGAGAAGAAGGCACGAATATCATCGGGAAGATTGGCCCGGACGTCTGCGCCTACAGCCAGGGCGGGCAGGGCGGCAGTGAGAAGAATCAAGGTCAAGAAGAGAGAAAAAATGCGTTTCATAGGATTTGGCTCCTTTCCATTGTTTTTCGTATATGGGACAATGAAGAAGGCAAAAATGTTTCATTGTCCGGTAACTTTTTTTACGGAAAGCGCAAGTGGGATGGGATCATCCTGAGAGCAGGTGAGGCTGAACGTGCGGCCGTCCATCTGCCAGATCAGTTGCTGCTGCGTATCCCGAATGATGAGCAGCGCAATCTGATCGCTGAGCTGTACATAGGATGCAGATGTATTGGCAGGGAGAGAAAGCATTTCCTGATCGTCGTATTCGGTAAACAGGATGGATTGTGTACCCAGAATCAGCAAGGCGCTATGGCTGCCCACGCCTTCCTCCACTTCAGCCAGCTCATAGCCGGCAGGAAGAGTGGATGGGAAATAAGATCCCGACCAGCCGTCGGGGCCGGAAAAGAGGGCAGGCGTTTGCGTAGGCAAAACGGAGGGAGATGGAGCAGCCGTCGGGACCGGCGTTGGGGTGGCGGTTGGAGCAGGTGATGCTGTTGGCGCGTTGGAAGGTGAAAATGTGGGGATGGGCGATGCTTCCGATGCGTGGAAATCGGTATGCTGTGGAATGACTGTGGGAACTGGTGATTGAGTATTGCTTTGAATTGGCGAATCGGTGGGGAAATACGTTTCGTTCGGTACAGGAGAAAAATAGGGAGATATGGATACGGTGGCAAGGGGCGTCAGGGGCTTCACCTCCGGTTTTCGATGGAGGGAGGCATAGCCAAGGCCAAGGGCCAATATCAGGCAGGCAGCGGCTTTCAGCCAGGGGTGGCGGCGGTGATTTTTCTTTTCGGTTTCCGCTGCAATCAGAGAAAAAATGCTGCGCCGGTGCATACTGTAAAGGGATTCTGCATGGGCAATCTCATCCGGCGTCAGTTTGCTTTCCATCGCATCGCATTCTTCCTGCGCCAGCAGTTCGCATGCTTTACGCAAAAGATCATCCTGTCTGCTCATGCGCGCACCTCCCTTTCTTTCATGATTTCCATCAGATGCTTACGGGCACGGGAAAGATGTACCCGAACGGATACGGCGCGGATATCCAATTCCTGCGCGATTTCCTCATCGCTCATTTCCCGGAAATAGCGCATCAGCATAATATCTTTTTCTCTGGGCGGCAGCTGTAACAGCGCATTTTTGATGCGTTCAACCCCTGCTTGCTCCATCAGGTGTTCATCTGGCTGATCTTTTCCGGGAAACTGGGCAAGCACGGTGTCTTCCGTGGGCTGCTCGCGTTTTTTGCTGCGATACAGGTTCAGGGCAACATGCTTCACAGTAATGACAATATAGGAACGCAATTTGTTACATGGAAAAGTGCATAAAAGATCATACTTTTTAATTAATGCCATCATGCTGTCGCTGACCACATCCTGCGCTTCCTGGCCGCGGCGGGTTATCTGCAGCGCCTGGGCGTACATAAGCCGGTGATAATCGATATACAGGGTCTCAAAAAACTGCCGTTTCTCTGGATCGGCAATCATCAGCAGCATAAAGGGCAAAAACAAGTACATCAGCTCTTTTCCGATTTGTTATCCCGATTGAAAAATGACGATTCCAACCGGTGAATCGTCGTCCGAAGAACTTTTGATGAATCACATAATAAAACGCATGACCGTAAACAAATCATGCGTTTCATGAAAAAACTTACTGGTTGGCCAGCATTTCCCGGGCCAGGGATTCCATATCATAGGCGCCGGCGGGTTTTCCCTGAATGAATCGGGCAGCTCGCAGAGCGCCAAATGCGAAAATGGAGCGATCCTGTGCGGAATGGGTAAGCAACACAGATTCGCCTTTGCCGTAAAAGCCTACCTCATGTTCTCCGGCGACGGTGCCGCCGCGGACGGCGTGAAGGCCGATTTCACAGGCCTCCCGCTTTTCGGTGCGGGTATGACGGCCGTGAATGGGTAGAGAATCAGGGGATTTGACCGCATCGTAGAGCATGATGGCGGTGCCGCTGGGGGCATCAGCCTTTTGATTATGATGTTTTTCAACAATTTCGATATCGAACCCGGGAAGGAGCTGGGTAGCTTGGTGGGCCAAAACACGAAGCACATAAACGCCGATACTCATATTGGCGCTGCGGAAGACAGGAACAAGTGCAGATGCCTGCTCAATGGCGGCAAGATCTTGGGCATTATAGCCGGTTGCAGCCAGTACCAGGGGTAATTTCTTCTCGCTGGCATAGGCTAGCAGCGTAGGCAGAACCTCCGGTCGGGAAAAATCGACGATTACGTCGGCGTCTTCCCGAACCAGGGAAAAGGAGGGGTAAACAGGGAAGGGAGCATCCTGGGGGTGAACGTCCACCCCGGCCACGATGACGACACCGCACTCTTCGGCGGCAGCAGCCACCTGGCGGCCCATGCGCCCGCAAGCGCCGGACAAGAGAATTCTCAGCATATTAGACCTGCCTTTTGCATTTCGATGGAAAGCTTTTGTTCGTTTGACTTGGAAAGCGGTACCAGAGGAAGGCGCACTTCGTTAGCGCACAGGCCTATCATGGCCGCTGCAGCTTTGACGGGAATGGGGTTCACTTCGGAAAAGAGGGCATTGATCAATGGCAATGCATTCCGGTTCAGGGCAGCAGCTTCCGGGAAGGGAAGGTGCGTCATATCCCGCATCAGACGGGGGGCAATATTGGCGGCTACAGAAATGACGCCTTTGCCGCCCATCAGCATCATGGGAACGGTCAGTTCATCGGAGCCGCTGTAAAAATCGATCCGGTCGCCGCATAGGCGGATCATTTCCATGATCTGGGCCATATTGCCGGACGCTTCCTTCATGGCGATGATATTCGGGTGATCTGCCAGGGCATTCAGTGTTTCCGGCAGCATATTCAGCCCTGTACGGGAAGGAACATTATAAGCAATTACCGGCAGTGCCCCATCCTCCGCTATGGCGGTGTAATGGGCGATGAGGCCGGCTTGGGTGGTTTTGTTGTAATAGGGGGTCACACACAGCTGGGCAGCAGCGCCCAGAGCCTTTGCCCTTCGGGCTTTATCAACAATCTCCAAAGTATTATTGCCGCCAGTTCCGGCAATGACGGGGACGCGGCCGTTGACCCGGTCAATCACCCGGGCAACCACGCTTTCCCATTCGGAATCTGTCATGGTGGAAGGTTCCCCGGTGGTACCACAGGCAACGATGCCGTCGCTGCCGTTTTCCAGTTGAAAATCTACCAGGTGATCCAAAGCGGGAAAATCAATTATGTCGTCTTTAAAGGGGGTGATGAGCGCTACGGCACAGCCGGTAAAGAGGGAATTGGGCATGGATTACTCCTTTCTGGCGATATAACCCTGGGCACAGAGCAATTCAGCAGAGAGTACGCCGCCGCCGGCAGCGCCGCGAAGGGTATTGTGGGAGAGACAGACAAACTTGTAATCGAAGAGGCAGTCTTCCCGGAGACGGCCCACGGTGACGCCCATGCCGTTTTCGAAATCACGGTCCAGACGGGTTTGGGGGCGATCGGCCTCTTCCATGTATTTAATGAAAGGCGTGGGGGCACTGGGCAGAGAAAGCTGCTGGGCCACGGTCTGCCAATCGCTCCAGCGGGCCAGGATTTCATCGGCAGTGGGTTTCTTTTCAAAGGTTACGCTGACCGCAGCCATATGGCCATCGGAAACGGGCACGCGCAGGCACTGAGCAGAAATGACGGGGGCCTGGGCATGGATGATTTCGCTGCCATCGTCGCTGAGATGCCCCCAGATTTTGAGGGGCTCTTTTTCGCTCTTTTCTTCCTCGCCGCCAATGTAGGGGATTACGTTATCCAAGATTTCCGGCCAGCGGTCGAAAGTTTTTCCGGCGCCGCTGATGGCCTGATAGGTACATACGCTGACGGACTTGATACCAAAGTCCATCAAGGGAGTGAGGGCTGGAACATAGCTCTGGATGGAGCAATTGGGCTTGACGGCAATAAAGCCACGCTTTGTGCCCAGGCGTTTTTTCTGGGCAGCAATTACACCGGCGTGATCGGCATTGATTTCGGGGATCAGCATGGGCACATCAGGCAAAAGCCGGCAGGCGCTGTTGTTGCTGACAACGGGAGTTTCCGTCTTGGCATAGCGTTCTTCCAGTTCACGGGTGGCCTTTTTATCCATGGCCACGGCACAGAAAACAAAGTCGCAGAGGGCGGATACTTCTTCTGCATTGGCGGCGTCCATCACCGGCATGTTGATCACATTTTCCGGGATGGGCCAGGAAAAGGCCCAGCGGCCTTCCACAGCCTCGTGATATAGCTTGCCTGCGCTGCGGCCGGAAGCGGCAAGAACAGTAATTTCAAACCAGGGGTGATTTTCAAGCAGGCTGATAAAACGCTGACCCACCATGCCTGTTGCGCCGATAATACCAACACGATACTTCTTCATTTTTTTCATCCTCCATGCTTTATCTTATGCAAAAAAATAATTTTGAAACCGCAAAATCAGAAATGTACCCGGCGGCGAAGTTCTTCCCTGAGGGCCTGATTGCTGTTGATAACATACAGCGCCAGGCACAGGAACAGACAGGGGGCCGCCACATAGGGGGACCACAGGAAACGGAAAGGACCGCCAAAGTGCAGAAGGCAGAATAGTTCAGTCAGTATGCATTCCAGCCCTATGCATACGATGACCGCTGCCAGGGCAGTGAGCTTATTGAGACGTTTTGCCCGATAACTAATTACCAGAGAGGCCAGCATAACCGTAGCGGCCCCTAGGGCCGGAAATACAATGGGCAAAAACCAGGTGCCGGAATCACTTACCTGCTCGACCATCCACAAATATCCGCTTAGAGCCAGAAAATCCATGCCCAAGGAGATATATATCCGATGCCGGGGCAGGAGAATGAAAATGGCTGCGGTGATGAAAAGAAGGATCAGAGCGCCGCAGGGGTAGATACTCCAGGAAAGACCGGTACCGGGAATATAATCGATCAAGAGGCACAATAGGGAGGGAAACAGCAGGAAAACGGCGGCCAGGGATAATAAAAAGCGTTTGCTGCGGCGGATTTCCTGCTCGGGGGTATGCGGGGGATAGGCGAGAGGCAGGGAAGGATCGCGGGGCACCCGCGGATCCAGCACCACAGTATCGCACAGAGGACAGCGTTGTTCGCTTTCGCCCAACTTCACACCACAATGAACGCAGTATGCCATCATTCACCCTCCCTTTTTGTTGCTTTCTACTGTTACTGGAATGCCCTGCTCCACCAGATAGCGCAGCATTTCCCGCGGCAGGGTGGTTTCGCGGATGGTGCTGGAGTAAATAAGGCGCAGTTCATCACCGGTTGTTACGGCAGCGCAATTGCACATTGGCCGGGATGGGGCACCCAGCTGCATTTCAAAGCGGCGGATATAGGGCTGGCCACCGGTGGGAATTTTTGTTACCCCAAGATTGCTGAAGGTGGCTGTAAAGGTGCGCTCCCCGGTGCGGTGAAACACACTGCCGATGATCAGATTCTTAATGAACAGCGGTGCAAGGCGGGTGAACAGATATCGTTCATCGGAAACATTGGTGGCAATGGTGGCGAAGAGCAGCTTGGGGGAGAGATGATAGTGCATAAAAGCATGCACATGACCGGCAATTTCCTCGAAGGTATAATCCCCCAAGCGCGGATCAATATCTGGATTGATGAAGGAGGAAAAATTACGCAGGGTAGCGGTGGAATAAAAGGTGCGCATATTTACCGGCACTGAAACCCGGAGAGGCTTCAGGCGTTTTTGAGGATGCTTCTTCTGCTCCATATACCCCACATACAGAATAATGCTCACCAGATATTCTGTGACGGAAATGCCAAGCATCTTTGCTTTTTCTTTCAGCGGTGCACAAGGAATGGATGCTGCAATGGTATTCAGTGTGTGGGGGATCTCCGCTGTGCCGGGGAACTGATAAGCTTTGGGATCGCTACGGGATACCCGCACCTTGGGCAGAGGCATGTGGGTGAAGGTATCCTGGGTTTCCATCGGATCGGCAGGTTGAGCGGGATCCAGCGCTCCCTGATCCCATGCAACATCATGTCCGCACAGCCGGAGATACTGAACGGTTAAAGTTTTTAGGAAGGTCATACCGCCGGTGCCGTCGGTAAGCACATGGAAAAACTCTGCGCTGATGCGATTCTGATAATAGAATACCCGGAACAGATAACTGCGATCCTGCCGATAGCGAAATGGCATGCAAGGATGGCCCAAATCAGGGCGGACAGTCAAAGGCTCACGGATTTCCTCCAGATAGTACCAGAAGAGCCCGGCTTTTATTCGTACTTTCAAAGCGGGAAAACGGGGCAACACCAGATCCAGCGCCTGCTGCAAAAGGGCAGGATTGACGGGCGCATTCAGTTCTGCCGAGACCCGGAATATGCTGCTCCAGCGGGAGGTGGAAACAGCGGGATACAGTTTGGCGGCGTTATCCAGCTTAAACCAGCGTTTAATCCTGGGCATGGGGAAGCCTCCTTTCTGTATTGATTCAGTATAACACGTTTTTTCAAAAGGAACAAGCAAAGAAAGAAAAATGCAGGGAGAAAACAATCGAGAGAATCCGGCAATAAAACATGCTTGACGGATGGCAAGATATCCATTATGCTATTTTAAAGGGGGAAATCCGTATGCCGAGCAGGAAAAGCCAGGGGATTCTTCGATTGCTGAGGAATCATAAGAAATTTGTTTCCGCTGTCAGTCGGGATGTGTTGATGCGTATCAATCCGCCCGCAGGACTGGTGGCACGGCTGCGTATTTGCCATACGGTGGGGCATCCATTGGAAGGGCTGGACGAGGCAGCCATATGGGTGAAGCCGATAAAGGACGGGAGTATGAAGGGAGTAATCCTGCATCTCCACGGAGGGGCGTATGTATCGGGCGGATTAATGCAGTGCCGCCAGTTTATCTCCCCGCTTTGTTCTGCCGCCAATCTTCCTGCATTGACGTTTGCCTATCGGTTGGCGCCGGAGCATTCCTACCCCGCACAGCTTGAGGATGCAATCCGGGCATACCGTTATTTGCTAGAGGCAGGATATCGCCCGGAAGAAATTGTTTTGGCTGGAGAGAGCGCCGGGGGAAACCTGGCAATTGCTTTAACAATGCATCTGATCAATCGAGGCGACAAGCCGCCGGCAGCCTTGGCACTATTTTCTCCCTGGGTTGATTTGGCGCAAGCGGGGGAAAGCTATGTATCGCTACGAGAAAAGGATGCAACGCTGGATCCGGAGGAACTGATGCAATGCGCCGTTGCTTTTGCCGGGAGTGCGCATCGATTGACTGATCCGGAAATTTCACCCGTGTACGGAAAATTCAGTGGATTTCCCCCGGTGCAGATTCATTGCGGTGATCAGGAAATCTTATTGAGCGACTCTGTGAAGCTGGAGGAAGCCATGGCTCGGGACGGTGTGCAGGTGCAGCTGATCAGATGGGCCGGAATGTGCCATGTATTTCAGATGTTCGGCTTTGATGAAAGCAGAGCATCCTATCAGGCAATGAGTAGTTTTATCAAAAGAATTCTAACGCCGGATGCATGATTCCGGCATTTTTTAATCGCGTTTCACGTAGAACATGCGCCGGATGCAGAATTTGCCAGAACATGTAATATACCGTTGTAGGGGTGGTTATACATCAATAATGGGGTGCAGGAACAACTTTGCCAGTGGGAATGAAAAATGAAAAACCGGCTTGCGGCGCTATGCTGCAAGCCGGTAGTGATTGATATATGTTACTTGACTTTCTGCCCGATTTTATTTTCAGTGCCGTTCTTGAGCCGCACCAGATTGCTGCGGTGACGATAGACGCCGAGGATGAGCAGAACCAGCGCCCAGACTGCAGCAGGGAAGAAGGAAGCAGTAAAGAGCAATAGCACTGCAAAAACAAACAGCATCGTCAGGCTGCCCAGAGAAATATACCGGGTGAAATAAATCACCGCAAGGCATAGAACGATGGCAATTCCCGCCTGCCAAGGAAAAGTGAACAGGAGCACAGCGGTGGAACAGGCGATTCCTTTACCGCCCTTAAAGCCAAAGAATATTGGCCAATTATGGCCCAGCACCACGCACAATCCCCCCAGCATGGCGCCGTTGATGCTCATCAGCAGCCATCCAAGACCAACGGCCAGAGCGGCTTTGATGAAATCGCCGATAAATACCAATGCGCCGCCCCTAACACCCAGAATGCGCAGTGCATTACTGGCCCCGGTGTTCTTGCTGCCTTCAGAGCGGATATCGTGCCCAGCCTTTTTTGCCACCATAATCCCGGTGGAAAAACTGCCAAGAAAGTAGGCAGCGACGGCGATGAGGATATACTTCAGAATATCATTAGTCATGACGTATATCCTCCTTCTTTTTTTCCCTGAGGGAGAAGCGAATGGGGGTGCCTTCGAAGCCAAAGGCCTTGCGCAGGCAGTTCTCCAGGTAACGCTCGTAGGAGAAGTGCATCAGATCTTCGGAATTGATGAAAAGCGCAAAGGTGGGAGGGCATGCGGCAGGCTGCGTAGCGTAATAAATCTTCAGCTTGCGTCCGGAAATGGTGGGAGGCTGCAGCGCCATCTGGGCGTCGCCTAATACATCGTTCAGCGCACCGGTACCCACTCGGCGGCTGGCCTGTTCCCAGACCTTGTTCACTTCCGGCAGCACCGTATGATTGCGCTGACCGGTGAGCGCGGAAATGAAGAGCACCGGGGCGTAATCCATGAACTTCAGATCTTCAATGACCTGCTTCTTATACTTTTCCAGGGTGCCCGTTTCCTTTTCCAGTGCATCCCATTTGTTGACGATGACCACGGCGGCCTTGCCTTCTTCGTGGATCATGCCGGCGATGCGGGCGTCCTGTTCTGTAACGCCTTCCTGAGCCTCGATCAGCAGCAGCGCCACATCACACCTGCGGATAGCGCCGATGGAACGGATGACGGAATACCGCTCCAGCGATTCATCCTCAATTGCCCGCTTGCGGCGGATGCCGGCGGTATCAATGATGTTGTACCGGGTGCCGTCTGGGCCGGTGAATAGGGTATCGATGGCGTCCCGGGTGGTGCCGGGAATATTGGAAACCATGGTGCGTTCCTGGCCCAGCAAACGGTTGACCAGAGAGGATTTGCCAACGTTGGGACGGCCCACTACAGCCAGCTGAATCACGTGGCCTTCTTCCTCATCCTCAACCTCACTCTGAGGCGGCAGATTCTTAACAATCTCATCCAGAAGATCGCCTAACCCCAGCATATTGGTGGCAGAAATGCCCAGGGGATCCCCAAGGCCCAGGGCATAGAATTCATAGAGTACATCATTGAGCCCGCTGTGGTCCAGCTTATTGACCACTAGAATGACGGGTTTGTGGGTTTTACGCAGCATGATGGCCACTTCTTCATCATCGGGGGTCAGGCCCGCTCGTGCGTCAGTGAAAAAGCAGATTACATCGGCCATTTCCATGGCGATTTCTGCCTGATGCCGCATCTGCGACAGCAGCAAATCATCGGATTTGGGATCGATGCCGCCGGTATCGATCAGGGTAAACTTGTGATTCACCCATTCCACATCGGCATAGATCCGGTCCCGGGTGACGCCGGGGATATCCTCTACGATGGCAATACGGTGACCGGAAATTTTATTGAAAAAGGTTGATTTGCCAACATTGGGGCGGCCAACGATGGCAACCAGCGGTTTTGCGGAAGGCATGTGATTTGGGTCCTCCTTTATTTCAGCCCAGAAGCGCCTGATACAGGGCGGCGCCGTCATTGGGCACGATGGTTATTTTGGGGGAAAGCGCGGCGCGCAATTCACTCAGTGGCATATCATCCAGGAACAGATCTCCTGCATCCCGGAGGGTGTTTTGACACAACAGAATTTCATCTGCCTGAACGCCCTGCAGCTGCGCTTTCAGATCGCTGCCTGTGATAAGGCCGGTGACCGTTACGGTCTCTCCGAAAAAGAAATTGCGGATGGGCTGCACCTTGACCTTCACATTTTTGGGCGCATATTTTTCCATCCATTTTTGCATGACCGTGGCCACGGAAACGCCGCATGGAATCAGCACGGTTCTCTCCAGGGCTGGCAGGGGATTTTCTGCAGCTTCCAATTGCAATGTTTCTTCAAACTTGCGAAGAAGCCCTACGCCGTTTTCAATCTGGGGATAGCCCTCATAATAGTCTTCTTCGGGGATTTCTTCTCCGGCAATCAGCATCATTTCGTCAGAGGGGAAAACGAAGCGCGTTCCCTTTTCCGCCAGCATTTTTTCCTGAAAGGTACGGGCGATTTTCATTACTTTTCCGGCGCTTTCCTGATTGAAGGGCTTTATATCCGCAAGGCCTTCGCGGTACTTGGTCAGCCCTACCGGAACCAACGCGGCGGACTGGGCGGCAGGCCAGAGGGCGGCCAGATCGGTAAGGGTCTTTTCTAACACGGCACCGTCATTCCAGCCGGGGCAGAGAACGATTTGACAGTGGAAATGCAGCCCTGCATCCTTTAGCTGATTCAGCCGCTCCATCAGATGGCGTGCGTTTGGATTTTTCATCATGCTGACCCGCACGTCCATATCGGTCGCGTGAACGGAAATATACAGGGGAGAGGCCTTACGTTTTAGAATGCGTTCAAATTCAGTGGCGTCCACATTGGTCAGGGTGATATAATTGCCCATCATCAGGGAGAGACGCCAGTCGTCATCCTTCACATAGAGGGTATCGCGCATGCCGGGAGGCATCTGATCGATGAAGCAAAAAATGCATTTATTCCGGCAGGCACGGGGACGGCATACCATTGTATCCGCAATTGTCATGCCAAGAGCGGATTCTTTGGCCTTGATGATACGAACAGATTCCTCTTTGCCGTCAGCTCTTTGTAAAAGAATATCCAGCTTGCTTTTGTTGTTGGTGAAGGCCTGATAGTCGATCTCATCGAGAACAGGTTCTCCGTTGATGGCGATAATGCTGTCGCCGGGGCGAATGCCTCTGCGCCAGGCAATTCCGTGGGGATGCACCGCCTCAATCCGATGCGCCATAGCTCCATTCTCTCCCTACTGCAAAATATACCAGCATTATTATGAAGCATAATCTATCAAATGTCAAGATTGATAGCTGGAAGCGTAGAAAAATATCGTAAAAAACAACGAGTTTTGCTTGCTAAGCCCGTGATTTTCGTGCTATAATAAAAGATGGTGTAATGTGCCTCCTTCTTGGCATACACCAAATGGGAAAAAGGAGATACACGATGCTGGAATTTTTGAAGAAAATGATGGGGCTGGGCAATGAAGCCCTGCTGAAACCCCTGATGAAAATTGCTGATCAGATCGATGCGCTGGAGCCGCAGATGGAAAAGCTCAGCGACAGCGAACTGTGCGGAAAGACCGAAGAATTCAAAAAGCGTTATCAGGATGGGGAAACCCTGGATCAAATGCTGCCCGAAGCGTTCGCCGTGGTTCGTGAGGCAAGCAAGCGTACCCTGGGCATGCGACCCTTCCGTGTGCAGATGATCGGCGGTATTGTGCTCCATCAGGGACGTATTGCCGAAATGAAGACAGGCGAAGGAAAGACCCTGACCGCTACGCTGCCGGCTTATCTGAATGCCATTGCCGGTAACGGCGTGCATATCGTAACGGTGAATGATTATCTTGCTTCCTTCCAGGGAGAAGAAATGGGCAAGCTCTATCGTTTTCTTGGGATGAGCGTTGGCATCATTGTGCATGACCTGACCAACGAACAGCGCAAGGCTGCCTATGCCGCCGATATTACCTATGGCACCAACAATGAAATGGGTTTTGACTATCTGCGGGATAACATGGTGCTCTACGCCAAGGATATGGTGC
>SVGR01000058.1 GCA_015056265.1 Clostridiales bacterium | reverse complement strand
TAAGGCAAAACTCAAGGGCTTGCCTCCTGCTCTTCACAGATCGCATGCCCTTGTTGCTTAGGTCTTTTTCTTCTGTCTAACTTTTGGGGGTCACTTCAGTAAGGGTGTGCGGCGTTTGGATTAACAAGAGAATCAATACAGGGGATATTTGGCAGTGAGAGCGGCTACTTCGGCCTTGACGGCGGGAACGGCTGCCTCCCCATCCTTCAGGATGCGGGCGATCCAATCGGCGATCAGTTCCATTTCCTTCTCTTTGAATCCCCGGGTGGTGACGGCAGGGGTGCCGATGCGGACGCCGCTGGTTTCGGCGGGCTTGCGCTGATCCCGGGGCACCATATTCTTATTGACGGTGATGTTGGCCATACCCAGCCAGGTTTCCAGATCGCGGCCGGAAACGGGGGTATCGCACAGATCCAGCAGCAGCAGATGATTATCTGTGCCGCCCGAAACCATCCGCACACCCTTTGCCCGCAGGGCATTTTCCAGCGCCTTGGCGTTTTTCACAATCTGCTGCTGATATTCTTTAAAGGCGGGCTGCAGCGCTTCCTGGAAGCAGACGGCCTTGGCAGCGATGACATGCTCCAGCGGGCCGCCCTGGATGCCGGGGAAGATGGCCTTATCAATGGCTTTGGCCAGGCTTTCCCTGCACAGGATCAGGCCGCCCCGGGGGCCGCGCAGGGTCTTGTGGGTGGTGGTGGTGACCACGTCCGCATACGGCACAGGGGAGGGGTGACAGCCCGCTGCCACCAGCCCGGCAATATGGGCCATATCCACCATCAGATAAGCGCCCACCTCATCGGCGATCTGCCGGAAGGCAGCAAAATCCAGGGTGCGGGCATAGGCGGAGGCGCCGGCCACGATCAGCCGGGGCCTGCATTCCAGGGCAATGCGGCGTACTTCGTCATAATTGATCATTTCCGTTTTGGCGTCGATGCCGTAGGAAACGAAATTGAAATATTTGCCGGAGATATTTACGGGGCTGCCGTGGGTGAGATGGCCTCCATTGTTCAGGCTCATGCCCAGCACGGTATCCCCGGGATTGAGCAGGGCAAAATACACTGCCATATTGGCCTGGGAACCGCTGTGAGGCTGAACATTGGCATGCTCGGCACCATAAAGCTCCTTAGCGCGGCGGATGGCGATGTTTTCTGCCATGTCCACGCAATAGCAGCCGCCGTAATACCGCCGTCCGGGATAACCTTCGGCGTATTTATTGGTCAGCGGGCTGCCCATGGCGGCCATGACGGCAGGGGAGACAAAATTCTCGGAGGCGATCAATTCAATATGTGCCTCCTGGCGGGCACATTCGTCGTAAATGGTCTTTGCAATTTCAGGATCCTGATTGAGGCATTCCGGCAATTCCCACATATTATTTTCCTCCGTAATTTTTCATAAACCAGGGCAGATGAAACAGAGCGGCCAAACGAAAGACCAAATGAATGCAGATTGGGGAGGGAAAAGAACCCCGAAGATGCGTCTGTTTGGGAAAGCGTTTGGCGTAAATGAAAAACCGCGTATGACCGACAGACTTTGCCGCAGCACACGTCTAAAATGCTTACTGCTGCTTCCTCTCGGACCTGACAGGGTTCACACCGCAACATCGCACGGGGCCCGCCAGCCATACACGGCTTTTCTATTATACATGATTTTGAAAAAAACGCAAGAGGAAAAACAAAAGGAATACTGCTTGAAATAAATTTTATTTGCCGCCGTCAATTTATGCCCTTTTCCGCCAAAATTTTTATTGAAAGATATTGACATACAGGCTGCCCTGTGGTTTAATTATTTTGGTTTCGGCGTTTAGTAATTCTAAACCAGCGGATGCGATCTGCGGTTTAGTAAAAGTAAACTACAAAAAGCTGGAAGGAGCGGATGAGATGAATATCGGCGAAAAGCTCAGACGGCTCAGGCTGCAGAAAAACCTGACCCAGGAGGAAATGGCCGATCGGTGCGAACTGAGCAAGGGCTTCATTTCTCAGGTGGAAAGGGATCTGGCCTCTCCCTCCATCGCTACGCTTACCGATATGCTGGAATGCCTGGGCAGCAATCTGCAGGAATTCTTTTCTGAAAAAGTGGCGGAAAAGCCCGTTTTTGCCCAAGGTGATATGTTTGTGAAAGAGGACGAAGAGCAGCTGAAAGGCAGCATCACCTGGCTGATCCCCTCTGCCCAGAAAAATGCCATGGAGCCTATTCTGGTGGAATTGGGCGAGGGCGGCCAGACCCAGGAAATGCCCCCTCATGAGGGCGAGGAATTTGGGTATGTGCTGTCGGGTACAGTGACCCTCAATATCGGCGGTAAGCACCATAAGGTGCGCACGGGGGAGAGCTTCTGTCTCCATCCTAACGCCCCCCATTCCATTGAAAACAGCGGTAAACGGCCTGCCAAATTTATCTGGGTTTCCAATCCCCCCAATTTCTGATGATCGGAGGGCCTGCCTTATGGAAGAGCAACGCCTGATTAACCTGGAGAATATCAGCAAGGAATACGACGGCACCACCGTGCTGTCCAATATCAATCTGTATATCCGCAAAAAGGAATTTGTGACCTTGCTGGGCCCTTCCGGCTGCGGAAAAACCACCACCCTGCGCATCATCGGCGGTTTTGAAACGCCGGATACTGGAAGGGTGATCTTTGATGGCCAGGATATTACCGCTCTGCCTCCCTACAAGCGGCGGGTGAACACGGTGTTCCAGAAATACGCCCTGTTCCCGCATTTGAATGTGAAGGATAATATCGCTTTCGGTCTGAAGCTGAAAAAGACCCCCAAGGATGAAATCGCCCGGAAAGTGGACTATATGCTGGATCTGGTGAACCTATCCGGCTACGGCAAGCGCAGCGTGGATTCCCTCTCCGGCGGCCAGCAGCAGCGCATTGCCATCGCCCGGGCACTGGTGAATGAACCGGAAGTGCTGCTCCTGGATGAACCGTTGGGCGCGCTGGACCTGAAGCTGCGCAAGGAAATGCAGCTGGAAATCAAATCCATGCAGCAGCGGCTGGGCATCACCTTCCTCTATGTCACCCACGATCAGGAGGAAGCCCTCACCATGTCTGACACCATCGTGGTGATGCGGGGCGGCCATATCCTGCAGATCGGCACCCCCAAATCCATCTATGACGAGCCCAAGAACGCTTTCGTCGCTGATTTTATCGGCGAGAGCAATATCTTCCCCGGCACCATGGTGCGGGATGAACTGGTGCATTTCTGCGGCGCCGATTTCCCCTGTGTGGACGGCGGCTTTGGGGAGGATAAGCCGGTGGACGTGGTGGTGCGTCCCGAGGATATCCTGCTGGTAGGCGAGGATGTGGGCCAGGTAACCGGCGTGATCAAGAGCGTGCTATTCAAGGGCGTGCATTATGAAATGATGATTGATGCAGGGCATTCCACCTGGAAGGTGCATTCCACCACCATGCAGCCGGCCGGCAGCCGGGTGGGCATTTCTGTGGTGCCCTTCAATATCCATATCATGAAGCCCATGAAGGATGATACCATGCTCCAGGAGGAGAAAGATACATGACAGATTTTCAGGTTCCCGTGTGGGGCTATGTGGTCATGGGCCTGGGGCTGGCGGGGTTTGTTGCCCTGCTGGTGAAATACATCCTCAAAAACAGAGGGTTGAAGCGGCCCATTTTCGCTTCCCCCTATATGCTGTGGATTGTGGTATTTACGGTGCTGCCCTGCCTGCTGGTGGCCTATTATGCCTTTACCACCACGGAATATGTGCCCCGGTTCAGCTTTACTCTGTGCAATCCGGACAAGGTGGAAACGGTGATGATCACCCCAGATGACCGGAAGGTATCCTTCTCCCCCCTTACTTTTACGGAGGCGGATGCAGGCCGGCACGTCTATACCATCACCCAGGCGGATCATGATCAGCACAGTCGGTTGGAAAATCTGCACTACACCTTTGTTGTGGATGTGGAAGTGCAGGAAAACGGCCAGATAAAGACTGCCTGGCAGGAAGACCGGACGGATTTTAAAAAATCCAAGGCAGCGGATGGACAGCTGGTTTTTCAGGGTGTGAAAACCCTGACGGAAAAGCCGCTTTTCCAGGGCCAGTACCATTACACCCTTACTGGCCCTAACGTGAATGAATCTGCCCTGCCGGGGGCGGATGGAAGCGTTGCCTTCCCCGCTATAGAATTCTCTTCCGATGGCATGAAAGAGAATGAAACCAAGGAGCTTTTCTACACCATCCGCGAAAGCTGCGGCGATCAGCTGATTGCCGTATACGGCTTCCGGGCCCAGGTGACGGAGAAAAACGGCGGGGTGAAGATCGGCCTGCAGGATATGCAGGTGAATTTCAAAAAGACTGCCGCCAAGAAGGATACCCTTACCTTTAATGCGTCCAGCTCCCTGACCGTCAATGATCTGAAGATTGCAAAGACGGTTTTCACCGTGGATAATTTCAAGACCTTCTGGGATAGCAACTTCTCAGCACGGAAGGCGGTGGGGGAAGAGGAACTGGCCATGTATGAGGCCATGGGCATGGATCTGGAGGATCTGGGCCTTGGCCGCAATTCCATCAACATCGATACATTGGTGTTCTCCCTGTGGATGGCGTTTTTGTGTACGGTGATCTGCCTGCTGCTGGGGTATCCCGCCGCTCATATCATGGCGGACAGGGAATTCAAGCTGGGCCCCACCCTGGTCATTCTCTTTGTGGTGCCTATGTGGATGAATTTCCTGCTGCGCACCATCGCTTTGATGAGCCTGATGGAGGATAACGGGCTGATCAATACGGTGCTGGAATGGCTGGGCATCGGCAGGCAGAAGCTGCTGAATAATGCGGCGGCAGTGCAGGTGGGCATGGTATACAATTTCCTGCCGTTCATGGTGTTCCCCATCTACAATGTGCTCAACAAAATGGATTATAAGCTGTCCGAAGCCGCGATGGACCTGGGCTGCAATAAATTCAAAACCTTCTACAAGGTGACGCTGCCCCTGTCCATCCCCGGGGTGGTCAGCGGCATTACCATGGTGTTCATGCCTGCCGTCACCACCTTCTATATCTCCCGGCTGCTGGGCGGCGGCAAGATTCAGCTCTTCGGCGATCTGATCGAGGCCAAATTCCTGTCCACCAGCCTGACAGAATGGAATGTGGGATCCGCCCTGTCCCTGGTGATGATGGTGCTGATTTTGCTGAGCCTGGGGCTGCTGCAAAAAGTGGATCCTGAAGGGGAAGGAGGCGGCATGGTATGATCAAGTTTATCAAACGGTTTTACCTGGGGCTGATCTTCTTCATTCTCTATATTCCCATTGTGGTGCTGATCGTGCAATCCTTCAATGCGGGGGAAAGCCGGGCGAAATGGGAGGGTTTTTCCTTTCGCTGGTATGAGCAGGTGTTCACCGATCCCAATATCGTAAGCGCCCTGATCATCACCATTTCGATTGCTTTGCTGGCGGCGCTTTTTTCCACCATCATCGGTACCCTGGCGGCTATTGGCATCCATGCCATGAAAAAACGGCCTCAGAGCATGATGCTGGCCCTGAACAATATCCCCATGACCATGCCGGATATTGTGACGGGTATTTCCCTGATGCTGCTGTTCATATTTACCAAGGTGGAGCGGGGATATGTGACCATGCTGCTGGCCCATATCACCTTCGATATTCCCTATGTGGTGCTGTCGGTGCTGCCGAAATTGAAGCAGATGAACAAGCACAGCTACGAAGCGGCGCTGGATCTGGGGGCCACCCCCACCTATGCCCTGTTCCATGTGATCCTGCCGGAAATCATGCCCGGGGTGATCACTGGTGCCATGCTGGCCTTCACCTTGTCTTTGGATGATTTTACCATCAGCTATTTCACCACCAGCCCCCTGGTACAGAATCTTTCCACCCTCATTTATTCCCAGGCACGCAAGGGCATCAAGCCCACCATGAACGCTTTGTCTGCGCTGATGTTCATTGCGCTGCTGATTCTGCTTCTGGTTGTCAACCGCCGCTCCAATAAAGCGGAGGAGAAATAAAAAGGAGGATACACGATGAAAAAACTGGCTCTTGTTCTGGCGGTTCTGCTCTGCTGCTCCGTTGGGTCTGCTTCCTTTGCCCTGGCGGAAGAGGTTGTGAATGTTTACAACTGGTACGACTATATGGATGAGCGGGTTTTTGATATGTTTACCGAAGAAACGGGCATTAAGGTAAACAAGATGTACTTCACTACCAACGAAGATATGATGGTGCAGGTGCGGGTCAGCCCCGGGGCCTATGACCTGGTGTTCCCCTCCGATTACTGTGTGGAGCGGATGATCGCCGAAGGCCTGATCGCCGAGCTCAATTTCGATAACATTCCCAATGCCAAATACACCATGGATTGGATGCTCAATCCGAACTATGACCCGGAAAACCTCTATTCCGTTCCCTTCATGTGGGGCACTGTGGGCATTCTCTACAACACCACCATGGTGGATGAGCCCGTCGAATCCTGGGATATCCTGTGGGATGAAAAGTATGCGGATAATATCTTCATGCTCAATTCCATCCGGGACTCCATGGGCATCACCCTCAAGTATCTGGGCTATTCCATGAATACCCGGAATCTGGTGGAACTGAAGGAAGCCACCGATAAGCTGGTGGAGCAAAAGCCCCTGGTGAAGGCCTATTACGTGGATGAAACCAAGGATAAGATGGTGGCTGGGGAGGCCGCCCTGGCGGTGGTATGGAGCGGCGACGCCCTCTATGCCATGGAACTGAATGAAGATTTGGCTTATGCCGTGCCCATGGAGGGCAGCAATGTATGGGTGGATCCCATGGTAATCCCCGCCACGGCCAAGAATAAGGAAAATGCCGAAAAGCTGATTGATTTCCTCTGCCGGCCTGAAATTGCCCAGATGAATTGCGAATACATTTGGTATTCTTCCCCCAATACCGGCGCTATCGAGCTGATGGGTGAAGAATATGCGGAAAACCTCACCATCAATCCCACCCAGGATATTATCGACCGCTGCGAATTCTTCAATGATATTCCCGATAATTTCCTGTCCGTGTACAATGCATTATGGAGCCAGGTGAAAAATGCGAAATAAGAAGATTGGGATTGCTCTTTTGCTCGTGGCGTTGGCGGCAGCGCTGATTTGCACCTCTGCTTTCGGTGCAGACAGCCAATACCGTACCCTCAAGAACGGCGCCGAAGGGGCCGACGTGATGCGCCTTAAGCAGGCCATGTATTGGCTGGGGTATTTCAACACCCAGAACCTTTCGAATTATTACAATGGCACCACGGTGGAGCGGGTTAAGCAGCTGCAGAAGAATAACGGCCTGGAGGAAACGGGCATTGCTACCCCGGAACTGCAGGAACTGATCTTCTCCGGCAAGTGCATTCCCACCGATACAGCCCCCAAGCCCTCTCCCGTTCCTACGCCGGCGCCCACGCCCATTCCTCCCCAAGGCCCCAAGGCCCAGGTGGAATTGCCGCCGCTGACCGAAGAGGGGTTCCTGGCTGCAGATGCGGGCACCGATGAATTTGTGCACAGCGACAAAGAGGACGGCCGGTGGATCTATATCACCGATTCCATCCATATTGACCTGAAGCGCTGGACGGATGTGGAGGAAACGCTGGTTTGGTTCGAAGGGGATATTCATACCAGCGATGAAACCCCGCTGATGGCCTATCTTTCCAATCCGGATAAGAAATATCCCGGCAAGGGCTATAAGGATCCCCGGGAACTGGCCAAAGAAAACCAGGTGGTGCTGGCCATCACCGATGACCACTTTGGTGACCGGTGGAATGGCGGCGTACGTCCCGGCGTGATCGTCCGTAATGGAAAGATCATCCACGACAATACCTTCAAGGATGGGCAAGGGAAATTCCCCAATCTGGAGGTGCTGGCAGTTTTTGAAGACGGCAGCATGAAAACCTTCAAGAGCGACGCCCATACCGCGCAGGAATACATCGATATGGGGGTCGTGAATACCTACGCCTTTGGGCCCATTCTGGTGGAAAACGGGCAGCTGAGCGAATATATGCTGCGGGATGAATATTATACCTACCGCGAACCCCGCTGCGCTATCGGCATGATTGAACCCCATCATTATTTCGTGCTGGTGGCCAAGGGGCGCAGCAGCGATTCCAAGGGCGTGTATCTGACCTGGCTGGCAGATAAGATGATGGAAAAAGGCGTGGTAGAGGGCTTCAATCTGGACGGCGGCGGCACGGCGGCACTGATGTGGATGGGGGAAATGCTCAATAAGGGCACCAATACCGTGCGGGATACCACCAGCATTACCGGCTTTGGCACCTCCGATCTTGTGCCGAAAAAATAATCAGCCCCAGAATTGGGGGATAGGCTGAGGGGAATGTATGCTCCTCAGCCGTTTTTTATTGCGAAGCAATGCGAAAATCCCGGCAGAGGGCATGGCCTCCACCGGGATTTCATCTATATAGAAGGTATATGTAAACGCCTTTGCAGGCGAATTGGCGTGAGGCGCTCAGGAAGAGCGCTGCGGGGATTGACGGATGGATTAAACGATATAATCTTTGATGGCGTTAAGGAAGCCGGGCAGCTGATGATCTTCCAGATCATTGGTATCCAGATACATGGAATCCCGGGCAGAATACATCATGGCCAGAATCCCCAGAGTGGATTTTGGATCAATGCAGAATTTTTCAGACCGGAGGAACAGCTCATTTTCATAATCCTTGCAGATGCTGCTCAGGTGCTCAGCCGCCTTCATGGAGTCTACGTGTACATGAATGGTCATTGCTTAACATCTCCTTTTCCGGGGGATTTTTTCTTTCCCCACGCTTTGCAGTGTAACAAAAAAACCGGGATTTTTCAATCCCGGAATGGTTCACAGACTTTTGCAGACAGTTTTGTGAGTGATGTACAAAATGGTTCTGATTATTGCATTGTAGTATTCGGAACCAGAAATGCAATGGAGAAGGTTATGCCAGATCGAACAGCCTGGGCATCAACAGATCGCCGTTCTCCAGGGCAGGGCCGGCCTTGGCGGCGGATTCGCTGAACTTTTTCGGCGTGCCCGGATATCTGCTGTCATAAATGGCATAGGGAACCGGGCTGCCGTCGTGGGTGCGGGTGGTAAGCAACGTGGGATGATCGCTGAGCAGGAGAAGCCTGAAATCGGGATCGATTTTGGGCAGTTCATCCAGCAGCGGCTTGATCACCAGCGCATCCAGCCGGCGAATTGCCTCCAGCTTCTTTTCCAGATCTCCGGCATGGGCCATTTCATCAGGTGCCTCCACATGAATGGCGGCAAAATCATCGCCGTTTTTCAACGCCTGCAGCAGGGCATTGACTTTTCCTTCATAATTGGTGTCCAAATCGCCGGTGGCCCCTTCCACCTGGGGAAAGGGAAGGCCTGCCAGATTGGCAATGCCCCATACCAGGGGAACGGCAGAAATCACCGCCCCGGCATGATGGTATTTTTCTTCAAAGGAGGGAAGCGCAGTGGCCTTGCCGGCGCCCCAGGGCCAGAGCAGATTGGCGGCCAGCTGGCCCCGTGCCCGCCGGGCCTGATTGATGGGATGCTGATCCAGGAAACGATGGGAACAAAGCATCAACTCTGTCAGTTTTTCTGCCAAAGCCCCCTGAGGCAGATAAGGCTGCCAGGCTTCGCCAAGGATATTGTGCGGCTCCTTCAGGATAAATTCCCCGGCGCCGGGGGCATCAATTACTCCCACATGGCGGAAGGTGCGGCTGATGGTTACAGCAAGGGAAATTTCCCCGGCGATTCTGGAAAATTCCGGATCGGCAAGCAGGGCCTGCATCAGGCCTTCAGCATCGTCTCCTTCCACATTTCCGCCGTTATGGGAGAGCATAATACCGTCTTCCACGGCGCACAGGTTCATCCGGAAGGATACCTGCCCCTCTTTCAGCAGCACGCCCACTCCGGCGGCTTCCAGCACGCTGCGGCCGGAATAAAAAACGCGGGGATCATAACCGAAAATATTCAGGATGGCGGTATCGCTGCCGGCGGGAACCCCCTCCGGTACGGTGCGTGCTGTGCCGTGCTCGCCCCCGGCCAGAATGTTGAAATGGGGCAGATCCAGATGCTCCAAGGGGGTTTTGCCATTCAGCTGGGCCAGGCCGGTATCCGCCATGCCGTCGCCGATTACCAATATGTATTTCATAAAATATCACCCTCCAGACCTTTTCATTATAGGCTGGGGCCATTCTTTTTGCAAGGAAAGCACAGGGAAAGTACAAAAGTCGGCGCAATCAAAAATCCCCTGCAGCTTTGCAGCGGCAGGGGAGAGAAGCAGCAAATGCTTACTTCAGGGCGTTGTTGATGGCTTCGACAGCGGCAGTGGAGGTGCCGGTAGCTTTGGAAACGGCATCAATGCCTTCGCCCAGGGTGAAGGGGCCGGTCTTGCCGATGAACTGAGCCAGGAAAGCTTCATCGTTGCCAACCTTGGCGCCGTAATCGGCGTGTTCGCAGCTGGTATCTACGGCCACGGTGGCGATGGTGCCGTCATCATTCAAGGTGACGGAGGCGGTGATGGTGCCGTGGAAGCCCTTGGCGGCGCCGGTCTTTACGCCTTCTTCAGCGGGGGCGGCCACGGGGGCGGGTTCCCAGGTGGTCTGGGTCTTCAGGCCGGCGGCGGTGGTGGGCATCATGCAGATCTGCAGGCTGGTGGGAGCGCCGTACTGAGCGCACAGGCCGTCCAGCATGGGATACATACCGGTGGCGTAGTATTCCTTCACCTGAGCCATGCCTTCTTCAGTGGCCAGATAAGCATTCTTATAATCTACCAGGGCATCCAGGAAGCTTTCGCTCAGCAGCAGATCATAGGCATACTTCTTTTCGCCTTCCATCTGATTGACAAATTTGATACCGTTGGTCATGGAGGGGCTCATATTGATCAGGAAGGGAGCGGTGATGATGATACGGGTGGGCACCACTTCATAGATCACCATGGCGCCGCCTTTGAGCTGCTGTTCAATATAGGCCAGCTTGGCAGCACGGATTTCTGCTTCGTCGGTAAGGCCGGCAAACTTGGCGGCATAGCCCATCCAGGAGGTGGCCAGGGTGGGATAATACTTATCGAACAGGTTCAGCAGCTTGGCAGTGCCTTCTTCGGTTTCCAGATCGGCGGCGGTGAAGATGCGCACCACGCCGTCGAACTGCACGCCGTAGGAGCAGTAGTAGTTATAGGTTTCTTCTTCATGGGGCCGCAGCTGACGGCACCAGGAGATGGATACGTTGGGGTTGTAATTGAAATGAAGAGTCTTGGAGGTTCCGGCTTCGGAAACGCCCAGCAGGCACAGGGAATCGATATCCAGCACCAGTTCCAGGTTGGTGTTATTGGGCATGTTGCCATACACGGTGGCCATCTGGTACATTTCACGATAGTTCCAGCCGGATTCATCCTGGGCATAGTTGGCGTCGCCCAGATAATGGCCGCCCTTGAGGAATTCCTTGATGGCCATGACCTGCATCTCTTCGGTCCATTCGATGGCGCCGAAGTTCACGCCGCCGGCCTTGTTGGTGGTGGCGGAGGTGAGCACATCCACATCGGCCTTGACATAGCCGTTCTGCAGGGCCCAGGCATGCAGTTCATCTTCGCTCATTTCAGCCATGGCGCTGACGGAAAGCAGCATCATCATGGCCAGCAGCAGGGAAAACAGTTTTTTCATTATGGTTTCCTCCTTGTGTTAATTGTAGAAATACCATTTATTATTGTATCTCCGGTCTTGGCGTATGTCAAGAGAATGGAGTGATATTTATGCAAATAATGGCCAATGTTTCCCTTTTGCACTGGGGGCGGCAGGCACTTGTCAGGGGGAGAGGAACATGATAGAATAGAAAGGATTTTCGATGACGGATGAGGGACGCAATCATGAAAGAAAGCACACGGAAGATTTTCCATTGGGAAAGGGATTTCGGTAAAAAGATGATCCGCATTGCCCTTCCCATTGCGCTGCAGAATTTGGTGGCTGCCTCTGCCCATATTGTGGACGGGCTGATGGTGGCAGGGCTGCAGGATAATGGGGCAAGCTATGCTGCCGTTACTCAGGCGGGCAGGTATTCCTTCCTGTTTCAGTTATTTTTGTTCGGGGCGGCTTCCGGCAGCTCTATTTTCATTTCCCAGTTCTGGGGAAAGCGGGACGGCACGGGTATTCACAAAGTCATGAGCCTGTGCCTGCGGATCACCTTCGGGCTGGCGCTTTTGTTCTGCCTGGGGGCAGTGCTGATCCCCGGGCCCATTATGACCCTGTTTCTGGAGGCGGGGCCCAGCCGGGAACTGGCGATCCAGTATCTCTCCATTGCGGGCTTCAGCTATTTGCTTGCCGGGATTGATATCGTATTTTCCAATACCCTTCGCGCCACGGGCAAGCCCACGGTGGCCATGACGGCGGGCATTTCCGGGATCCTGACCAATACCTTTTTCAATTATACTTTGATTTACGGGAACTTTGGAATGCCGGCTATGGGTGTTCGGGGCGCGGCAATCGGCACGGTGGCAGCTGCATTTGTTTCCCTTGCTATCAACGCAGGCTACACTTATTGGAAACAACAGCCCGGAGCCATTCGGCCCGCCCAGATGAAAATGCCGGATCGGCATTTTTCCATGGATTATGTCAAGCGGGTGCTGCCCGTGGTGATGAATGAGGGATTGTGGTCTTTGGGGATGACCGCCTATTCCATTTTCTATGGAATGCGGGGAGATGATGCGGTCAATGCAGTTGGCGTATACAATAATATTGATCAGTTAATGACGGTATTGATTTTCGGCGCGGTGAACGCCACCGCCATCCTGATTGGCAATCGCATCGGCGCCGGGGATAGGGAGGGCGCCATCCTTACCTCCCGGCGGATGCTCTTCGCTACCGAATGCCTGAGTGTGTTTACGGCGCTGATGCTTTTTGCTTTCCGTTATCCCATCCTTTCTCTTTTTGCTAATTTGTCTGAGCGGACGCTGCAGGATGCAGCCACCATCATTTTGCTGGCTGCCTGCGTCATGCCCTTCCGGCATTTCAACACCATCAACATTGTGGGGGTTCTCCGCGCCGGGGGAGATACGGTATTCTCCATGGCCCTGGACGCCGGATCGGTCTGGGTGATTGGGGTGCCCTGCGTGGCCCTGGCCACGGTGGCATTCGGCCTGCCCATTACCGGCATTTATGCGGCGGCATTCATTGAGGAAGGGTTCAAAATTTGCGTGGGCCTGCCTCGGTTCCTCAGCGGCAAATGGATCAACAATCTGACTACCATCGGCAACCGGGGGGAATAAAAAATGAACGGCATTGAATTGGTAATCAAAATTGGCTCCATGGCGCTGATCCGGAAAGAGGATAATGATATTGATTATAATATTTTCGCCAGGCTCAGCAATGAACTGCGCCCCGGAATGCTGCTGGTATCCTCCGGCGCCACGGAAATCGGCCGGGTGGATTATCTAAAACGAACGGGAAAAGCTCTGGATGGCGATCCGGAGCAGAATAAGACGGATTATTCCGCCCAGGGTCAGGCCATTCTGATGGAGACCTACCGGCGCTTTGTGCGGCCGGAATACGGCGTTAGGCAGGTGCTGGTGGAGCATAATCATTTCAATGATCCCCAGAAGAGGCAGCATCTGTATGAACTGCTGCAGCGCTGCCCTGCTCAGGGGGCTATCCCCATCATCAATTACAACGACTGCGTCAGCGAC
>SVGR01000057.1 GCA_015056265.1 Clostridiales bacterium | reverse complement strand
AACACCATTTCCGACACCAACAAGCAGTTGACCTACGAAAACGAACAGATCATTGCTGCCTACGATCAGCTGGTTGCCAGCACTGAAGCTGCTCTGGCGGAAGCCGATCAGGCTGCCATCGATGCTCAGGCCGCTGCCGATCAGGCCCTGGCCGATGCCAAGGCTGAAGGCGAAGCCAATGTAGCCGCCGCTCAGGCCGCTGCCGAAACCGCCGCTGCCGAAGCCAAGGCTGCTGCCGATAAGGCCCTGGAAGAAGCTGTTGCCGCCGCTAAGGCTGAAGGCGAAGCCGCTGTTGCTGCTGCCAAGGCTGAAGGCGAAGCCGCTGTTGCTGCTGCCAAGGCTGAAGGCGAAGCCGCTGTTGCCGCCGCTAAGGCTGAAGGTGAAGCCGCTGTTGCTGCTGCCAAGGCTGAAGGTGAAGCCAACGTTGCTGCCGCCGTTGCCGCTGCTGAAGCTGCCGCTGCCGAAGCCAAGGCCCTGGAAGACGCCGTTGCCGCCGCCAAGGCTGAAGGCGAAGCCGCTGTTGCCGCTGCCAAGACCGAAGCTGAAGCTGCCATCGCTGCTGCCAAGGCTGAAGGTGAAGCCAACGTTGCTGCCGCCGTTGCCGCTGCTGAAGCTGCCGCTGCCGAAGCCAAGGCTGCTGCCGACAAGGCCCTGGAAGACGCCGTTGCTGCCGCCAAGGAAGCTGAAAAGAATATCGTAATCCTCTTCACCAGCGACGTGCATTGCGGACTGGAAGATAACTTCGGTTACGAAGGTCTGGTTGCCCTGCGCAAGGCCCTGGCTGAAGAAAACCATGTGCTGCTGGTGGATAACGGCGACGCCATCCAGGGCGCTCCCGTTGGCACCATGACCAAGGGCGAAGCCATCATCGATCTGATGAATGCCGCTGCCTATGACGTGGCCATCATGGGCAACCATGAATTTGACTACGGCATGGATACCTTCCTGGCCCTGACCGAAAAAGCCAATTTCCCCTATGTGAGTGCCAACTTCACCTATAACGGCGAATTGGTCTTTGCTCCTTACGTGATCAAGGAAGTGGCCGGCGTGAAGATCGCATTCGTGGGCGTTACCACCCCCAAGACCTTCACCTCCTCCACCCCCACCTATTTCCAGGATGAAAACGGCAACTACATCTACGGCTTCTCCGAAGATGATACCGGCGCTGCTCTGTATGCCGCTGTGCAGACCGCCGTTGACGCCGCCAGGGCTGAAGGCGCTGACTATGTGGTGGCCATGGCTCACCTGGGCATCGAAGAAGAATGCAAGCCCTGGACCTCCTCCGAACTGATCCTCAACACCACCGGTATTGACGCCCTGCTGGATGGCCACAGCCACAGCGAAATCGCCTCCACCCTCGTCAAGAACAAGGACGGCAAGTCCGTCGTGATGGCTGCCTGCGGCACCAAGCTGGCCAATGTGGGCGCCCTGTACATCACCGAAGAAGGCAAGCTGTACACCACCCTGTACGTCTATGACGAAGCCACCGTCGGCACTGACGCCGATATGGCCGCCGCCGTAGTGGAAGCTACCGCCGCCCTGAACGCCAAGCTGAATGAAGTTGTTGCCAAGACGGATGTGGACCTGATCATCGCTGATCCCGCCACCGGCACCCGCGTGATCCGCAACACCGAAACCAACCTGGGCCACCTGGTTGCCGATGCTTACAAGAGCCAGACCGGCGCTGACGTCGCTGTGGTCAACGGCGGCGGCATTCGTGCCACCATCCCCGCCGGCGATGTGACCCTCAACCAGATCATGAGCTGCCATCCCTTCGGCAACACCCTGTGCATGAAGGAAACCAACGGCCAGCACATCCTGGATGCTCTTGAATGGGCTTCCCGCAATGTGCCCGGCGAAAACGGCGGCTTCCTGCATGTGGCCGGCCTGACCTATGAAATCCATACCTATCTGCCCTCCACCTGCACCAACGATGACAAGGGCAACTTCACCGGCGTAACCGGCGAATACCGCGTCAAGAACGTGATGATCGGCGGCCAGCCCCTGGATGTGAATGCCACCTACACCATCGCCAGCCATAACTATCTGCTCAAGGACGGCGGCGACGGCTCCAACATGTTCATGGCTGACGAGCTGCTGCTGGACGAAATCAAGCTGGACTACCAGGTTGTGATCGACTACATCGTGGATACCCTGGACGGCGTTGTGGGCGAAGAATATGCCGAAATGTATCCCGTGGAACGCATCATCATCGTGCCCGAAGCCCCCGTTGTGGAAGCCCCCGTTGAAGAAGTCGTGGAAGAAGAACCCGTTGTGGAAGACGCTCCCGCTGCTTAATCCTTCTGTCTTTTCCGCGCTCCTGCCATTTGGCAGGGGCGTTTTTGTGTGGGCGAGCCGATTGACAAAGAAAATGGCAGCCGATATAATGAATGTACTGATATGAAATACCTGGCAAGTTAAGGGGAGAAAATGATGATAAAGCGTGAATGGGTTCAACGAATAATGGGGGCCGCGCTGGCTTTATGTTTGCTGCTGGGGGTGATGTACGGGGCTTTCGCTGAGGGGGAAAACAAAAAAATCCGGGTAATTTTCCTTTGCGGTCAGAGCAATGCGGTGGGTTATGCCCGGCTGCATACCCTGGATAAGCAATATCAAACGGAATATCCCGAAGTGCTTTTGTATAACGGCGGCGACGGCGTCGTGAAGGAACGCAATACCTGGGTGGGGGTGCGCCCCGGTCAGGGAACATCCAATCTCAATACCGCTTGCTTTGGTCCCGAACTGGGCATGGCGTCGGTGTTTTCCCAGGAAGAGGAGCAATACGCTATCATCAAATTCGCTTGGGGTGGCACCGCTATTTATCAGCTTGGGGATATCAACAACAATCCCAATAATCACAGTAACTGGCACGGCCCCTGGGACGGGGTGCAGCCTGCCCGCACCCTTTCCCAGATCAATGAAAACACCTCCGGCGATCTGTACGTCAGCTTTATGAATACCGCCCGGGCCGGTTTGTCGTCCCTGAAAAAGATGGGGTACGAAATTGAAATCGGCGGCCTGGTATGGATGCAGGGGGAAGCGGATGGGGAGGACCGGTTCAACACCAAAAAGCATCAGGCGGCTGCTGCATATGAGCACAATCTGACGGAATTGTTCGCCGCCTTCCGCAGAGAACTGGGGGAAATTGCCGGTCAGGATCTTTCGGAAATGCCCATTGTACTGGGTGAAATCTATGCCGACAGTCAGTACATCGCTGAAAAACATACCATCATTCAGGCGCAGAATAATGTTGTCCGACAGCCCAATACGTATCTTGTGGAAACGGATGATCTGCCCATTGATCCCCAGGATGACGGATGGCATTGGTACGGGCCGGAGGCCTATGCCCTGGGCCGGCGGTTTGCGGAAAAGCTTTTGCTGGCCCATAAGGGGATGAGGGGCGTCAGCCCTTCCCAGGTGTGGATGGATCTTCCCGAAATTGCGGGCGGGATGATGATCCGCCAGGATTTGCTGCTCCATCCCCAGTGGCATCTGGCGCCGGGGGATCAGGTGAAAAGCTGGCAGATCGCCTATCAGAATCAGAATGTGATTGCAGGTGAAGGTATGCCGGAAACCATCCTGCTGCCGGCGGATCGGCTGGAAACGGGCAAGGGTATTTTACATTTCCGGGCAGAAACGGCCCAGGGATTTCAGCTGGAAACCATGGATACCGTCCAGGCCCTGAACGGCGCTGCCCGGGCAGTGAAAGCGATGAATCTGCAGCAGCTTTCCGAATCCTGGAATGCCCCCAAGCATTGTAAAATAAAAACCGTGGACGGGGGTGTGCAGTTCCGGCTGAGCAAGGAATGGGCCAGCTTCCCCTGCCCGGCAGTGACGCTCAAGGCATCGGACGGCCCCTACCTGCTGGTGGATGTGGCGGATGTATCCTGCAGCTGGGGAATCGTGATGCAGGTGGGCACCCAGCAGCGCTATCTGCAGCTGGATACGATGGACGAGGGCATGTATGTATACGATATCGGCCAGCAGCTGCGGAATATGGGGCTGAAGGAAGGCAGCGTGGTGCTGTATCCTGTGGTCTCCTGCGGCGGCCGCAGCGTGGGCGGATCGGTGCTCTTTAAGGAGATGACCGTTTATCTCACCGCCGGTGAGTAAGAATGGCGACGTATGCTTTGACAAGCATGCAAAATAATGGTATAATGAAACTGTGAACAACTGCATTAACCGGGAAAGAAGGTGCACCCATGATTCGAGTAGAGATTCTGGAACAAAACCGCACGGCGCTCAAGCCCTTTGTGATGCTGCCCTTTTCGCTGTATGCGGAGGATCCACATTGGGTGCCGCCCATGATCAGCGCCCAGCTGACGGTGCTTTCCTCACTGAAGGGGGAAAATATCCGCTTTTTCCTGGTGTATGATGAGGATCAGCCTGTGGCCAGGGTGCTGGCAGGGGTAGATGAGCGGCTGGCAGAGCGGATGGAGAAAAAATGCGGCTATATCAGCCTGTTTGAATGCGCCCAGAAGCCCGATTATGCCCGTGCCGTGCTGGACGCCGCCTGCGGTTTCCTGCGGGAAAAAGGCATGGAAATGGTAATGGGCCCTGCCTCTCCCACCCCTGATGATCTGACAAAGGGCCTGCTGGTGCAGGGGTATGAGGGGCCGCCTGTAATGCTCAATGCCTATAATCCCCCCTATTATCAGGAATATTTCGAAAAATGCGGCTTTACGAAGCATCGGGATCATTATGCCTACTATATGCGGATGGATGAATTTGATCTGCACCGCATTGAGGAAATTGTGCCCCGGGCCAAGCAGCGCTTTGGATTCCGGGTGGAGCATGTGCTTTTTACCCGGGAGAATGAGGAGCGTTTGCTGCGGGATATTACCCGGGTGATTCAGGAATCATTTCCGGCGGAGTGGGAACTGGCGGTGCCCAGCTATGCTGATGTAAAACGGATATTTGGTCTGATCCGGGGTTATTACCGGCCGGAAATGACGGTGCTGGCCTATGCCGGCAACCGGCCTATCGGCTTTGTGGCAGCCTTCCCGGATTATAATCAGGTGATCAAAAAGATGAAGGGCAAGATTCTGCCCTTGGGCTGGCTGCATTATCTGCTGGGCCGGGGCAAGATCAACGGCGCCCGTTGCAGCATGCAGTTCGTGGTGCCGGAATACCAGTTCAAGGCCGTCCACACCGCCATGTACTATGAAGTGTATCTGGGCGCCCAGAAGATCGGTATCAAGTGGGTGGAGGGATCCACCGTTGATGAAACCAATGTGGCTTCCATTAATAATAACGAAAAGGCCGGCAGCCATCTGTATCGCATTTACCGCCAGTTTGAAAAAACGCTGTAACTGACAACGAAAAATCAATGACCGTCTGAACAGACGGTCATTTTTTATGGGGAGGATGCCGATCAGAAGACGGGCCGATCATACAGGGGAATACCATCATGATAGAGATGACCGTCGTTGGCGAAGGTGAGGATTACGGGCAGGCAGACGCCCTCTTTTTCGCTGAATTCCAGTACCGTCAGGCTGCTGTGGGAAATACTGATCATCTGGCTGAACTGGGGGCAGGGCAGGCCCAGCACATGGCTGAGGAAGGCCGTGCCAAATCCGCCGTGAGCAAATAGGGCGATCTTATCCCGATTGGGACGAACGGCCTGGTAGCATCCTGCCGGTTCGATCCGCTGATAGCCCAGGGAAGCCAGCCATGCATCGCTTTCCCGGGCAATGCGCTCCATACCGGCGCAGATGGAGGTATCACGGAAGGCGGGGTGGGTATGCCACTGCATTCCCAGTGCGCGCACTTCCGGGCAGCGGAATTGCTTCTGTATACCGGGATGGGCATAAACCCAGCGACGCTTGCCCTGATCATCCAGGGCGGTCAATTCGCTCCAGGCTTTATCCTCGCTGGCAAAATCCAGGGGAATGATCTCTTTGCGCAGCATTTCGGCTGCCGGCTGGGCAGTTTGCATGGCCCGTTTCAGCGGGGACGAATAAATTTTATCCACACCGTAGCGGGAAATTCTGCGGCCGATGGCCTCTGCCTGCCGCAATCCCAGCGGCGTGAGGGAATCGGGATCGTAACAAGGATCGCCGTGACGTACAAAGAATAATAACATATATCTATCCTCCCGGATGATTTTTGTCTGCCTTCAGTATACAATGAAATATCCCTTTGCAGCAAGCGGAAAAATGCACCGGGCAAGATTTATTGTCTTTTTATGCTGCTTCTTTTTCGGCGTCACCCTTCAGAAAGCGGCGGCATAGGATGCAGTAAAAAAGGGAGGTGGATGAAAATGATGCAGAATGATACATCCAGAGCGGCCTTAAAAGTGGAAGAAGCGGTGCTGCTGCCCGCACTGAGCCGATCCCTTGGGGGTCATGCCGCCCTGAAAAGTGCCCTTCGGGCAGCAGAGGCCATTGGTGAAAAGCAGGTGAGCAATGCGGTGATGATCGGGAATGGCAATGGAACGGGAGAAACTGAGACCGCTGCGGAACCTGTCTCAATCACTGTGCCCGCAATACCATGCCGGGCGGCGCTCCATCATGCATTGGGCAGATAGGAGAAGGGCCTGCGGAGCTGAGTACCGCAGGCCTTTCAATTGCTTTATCGGACGAAAATCTGAGTGACATAGACGAAGCCTTGATCATCATAGACAACGCCGATGCCGATTTTTGTCCACTGGCTGCCAAGAATATTGCGGCGATGGCCGGTGCTGCTCATGAAAGCGGCCTGGGATTTTTCCACCGTAGCATGATGGGCGATATTCTCTCCGGCGCCCCGGAAGGCATAACCAAAATGCTGCAGCATGGAGGAAACATTGCCGTAGGTGGGGGATTGATGGGCGAAATAATGGTTATCCTTCATATCCTGGCTCTTGATCCTGGCGATGCTGGAAAGGGTGGGATCCAGTGTCAGGGGCGCCAGGCCGTTGGCGGCCCGATCCTGATTGACTAAATTCAAAAGTTTTTGCTCTTGCGCAGTAGCGGGAATTGTAGTATAATCACCCGTGCTTGTGGATGGCGTGGCTGAAGGATGCACGGCGGGCCGGATTGTGGGGCTGGCCGTGGGCTTCGCGGTGACGCCGGGCTTGACCGTAGTGGAAGGTTTTGCCGTGCCCTGAGGCTTCAATGTGGGGGTGACGGCGGGCCGGGCTGTGGCCATGACGGAAGAGCAGAAGATACAGGCGCTGCAGTTGCTGCAGGAGAATCCGCAGTCCAGACGGCACGGGCTTTCCTGCCGATAGGGCCAATCCCCGATGCCAAATTGGGAAGTGGGGAAGGATGCGGCCTTTGCTGTTTCTATGGATAATAGAATGAACAGTATGGTTACAATGCTGGCGTACTTTTTCATGGTGTTCTCCTTTGTTGCTGACAGATTACGATCGCAAGCAAATGGTAATACAGAAGGATGCGCCCCGTCAATAAAACTACCAGGCCCCTGCCAAGGTAATACATGGCATGCCCATTGAAGGAGGAAAATCTCTATGGCCCTGACCAAATGTCCCCGGTGCGAACTGAACTATATCCGCGAAGGGGATGACTATTGCAAAATCTGCAAGCGGGAAATGAAAGGCGAAAGCCGCCGGGATGAAATCGAAATGTGCACGGTGTGCAATGAAGCCCCTGCTCTTCCCGGCAAGGATGTGTGCCTGTTCTGCCTTAAGGAAATGAACGCCAACGATAATCGGGGCGAAGAAGAAAACAACGGCCGGGTGGGAGAGGCCTCTTTGGGCATTGATCCCGTCAGCTCCATGGATGAAATCATCCCCGAAATGGATGAAGAAATCCCCGAGCGGGAATACGATGAAATTGAAAATGATCTTTCTCTGGACGCCCTGGGCGAAGAGGAAGATATGGATGACGAGGACGAAGAAGAGTAACGTGGATATCTACGCGATTGGCGATTTGCACCTGCCAGGGGGCGATAATAAGCCCATGGAGGTTTTCGGCTCCCATTGGGAGGGGCATTTTTCGCGTATCCAGGAAGATTGGCACGCCCGGGTGAAACCGGAGGATGTGGTGCTCATCCCCGGGGATATCAGCTGGGCTATGCAGACCAAGGATGCCCTGCCCGATCTTCAGGCCATCGGCGCCCTGCCTGGACGCAAGATCATCCTGCGGGGCAACCACGATTATTGGTGGTGCGGCATTTCCCGGCTGCGGGAGATGCTGCCTCAGGGGATGTACGCCCTGCAGAATGACGCCATGCTGCTGGATGGGGTGGCATTTTGCGGCACGCGGGGATGGACGCTGCCCGCGCCCAATCAGGCGGAGGATGAGAAGATTTACGCCCGGGAATTGCTCCGGATGGAGATGGGGTTGGAGCGTGCCCGCGCCCTGAAGGGGGAACGGATGGTAGTGCTGTGTCATTATCCGCCCCTGGGGGATGGGGGAGAGGCCACCCGCCTTTCTACCCTGCTGGAAAAATACCGACCTGATGATGTGGTATACGGCCATCTCCACGGCGCTTCCCTCCGGGGGGCAGTGACGGGTACCCACGGCGGCATCCGCTATCACTGCGTATCCTGCGATGGGCTGCATTTCCGGCTGTACCGGCTGCCCGATTCCGGAGTGGGGCCTGATCCCATCTGATGGAGGCTCACATCCTTGATCCCCCTTGTTTTTCTAAAAAACGCCCATATTTTGCGGGAAAAGCGGGGAAGAAGCCCAAGATGTGGCGCAGGGGCCCTGAACTGGAACTGTGAAAAACAAAAATGAAATTTTTATTACAAATCCCCAAAAGGGTGTCAAAAAAATGTTTTTATTTTTCTAACATTATTTCTATAAATTACGAATAATTTTTATATATATCATACAAAAAACAGGAGAACGGGAATGCCCGTTCCCCTGTTTTTTCATGCCAATCCATGCCGGATGATGGAAATAATACAAAAACATAACGAAAATTGGACAAAAGAGTTTCCCAAAGAGAACGGAACAAATCTGTCACACACTTGACAAAAAAGCAAAAAGTGCCGTAAAATGGTGTCGCAGCCCAAAAAGTGGTGCAAAAGTGGCGGTAAAGGGTGAGAGTATGGCAGACGAAAAGCACGAATGCGAAGCTGACATGACGTCGGCTGGTTCCGTATGCCCTCCCGCCGCTGAAGAAAAGCCGGTAGATGCGCAGGAAATGCCGTTTCTGGGATTTGTGGGCAGCTATACCCACGGCATTGACGCCAAAGGCCGTCTGATCATTCCCGCCTCCTTCCGGGAGCCCCTGGGCAATCGCTTTGCCGTGGCCCCTACCCCGGATTTTCAGGCCGTGGCCCTCTACACCATCGCAGGATGGCTGGAACGGCGGGATGAACTGCTGGCGTTGGTGAAGATCAACGCCCGGGCTCAAAGGCTGCTGGATCAATTCAGTAAATACAGCTATGTGGACTGTGAAGCGGACGGCCAAGGCCGATTGCTTCTGCCCCAGAAGATCCGCGCCTGGCGGCTGGGAGATGCAAGGGAAGTGGATGTAAACGGCGCCACAACCCATATCCGCATCATCCCCGCTGAAGATAGCCGGAAGCAGGATATGAATTTTGACGAAGAATTTGCCGATCCCCTGGCCATGATTGCTGAAATGCAGCAGGGCCGGGCGTTCTAAGAAGGCGGAAAGGAGGATATACTGGTATGCAGAAGGGAAAAATGCAGTATGCCATGGCTGGCGTGCAGATGCAGCCCGCAATGGTCATGAACGTGCGCAGCAATGTGCGCGTGCCCGATGCAGAAGCAGGATGCGACGCTTATGAAAGCCGTACGCCCTATCGGGCGGAACAGGCGCCGCCTGCTGCCCGGCCGCAGCCTTCCCTGCCTTATCGGGTGGCCATTCCTTTCCTGCTGGTATTGTTCCTGGCCTTTTTCTGGATGACGGCGGATAAGCTGATCCAACGCTCCCAGCTTTCCGGAAATATCGACGCTATGGAAAGCAGTATCAAGGTGCTGACGGCGGAAAACATGGTGCTTACCGAACAGGTGAAGGCCAATCGCGATCAGGCCAGGATTGGTTATCTGGCCCAGCAAATGCGGCTGATTTCTTCGGATGGGGTGGAAACCGTGATGGTGATCGCCCCGGATACCCGGCCTCAGGAAGCACAAATGACCGTGACGGGGATCTCCCCCCTCCCCGACGGGCAAGGAATGATCAGCGGCAGCCGATAAGCCATGCGCTTCGTCTGCCCGTAGGGGGAATTCCATGCGCGCAGAAGGTTTTATCCGAAAACGAATGACGATTATGCTGGCGGTGCTCACGCTTTTGTTTATGCTCATTGGCGTGCGCATCGGCAGCTTAACCTTGTTTGAAGGGGAATCACTCACTGCCCGGGGCGTAAGCCAGTGGACCCGGGCTGGGGTGGTGACCCCTGTGCGGGGCGATATAGAGGATAGCAAAGGCGGGCTGCTGGCCCTTTCTGCGACCGCCTATATTGTGTCCGCTAATCCCCGGCAGGTGACCGATGAGGAAGGCTTCGCCCGGGCAATTGCTCCGTTGATTCATGCGGATGCAGACACCCTGACGCAAAAATTGAAGAATAAGCAAGTGGCATCTGTCATTCTAAAACGCCAGACGCCGCGGGAAACGGTGGACGCCATCCGGGCGCTGCAATCCCAAAATGGGGAAATGCAGCAGCTGCTGCGGGGCCTCTCATTTGAAGAGGACGCCCGCAGAGTATATCCCAGGGGCGTTTTTCTTGCCCAGGCCCTGGGCATCACCAATGTGGATTCGGTGGGCCAATCGGGTCTGGAGGGCTGGTATGAGCAATTGCTTCGGGGCGTTCCCGGATCCTTGAGGACCGAAGTGGACGCCCGGGCGCGGCTGCTGCCCGACGGAAAAACATCCTATGTGGCCCCCATCGCCGGCAGCACCATCCGTTTGACTGTGGATCCCACCATACAGAGCGTGGCGGAAAAGGCCATGCGCGAATGCATCGCCGTCAATAACGCCATTTCGGTGCAGTGCATTGTGATGGATGTGAATACCGGGGCCATCCTGGCCCTGTGCATGAAGCCGGATTATGATCCCAATGATCCGCCCCGGCAGGATGCCGCCTTGCTGAACGCGCTGATGCGTATCACCGCTATCAGCGACGTATACGAGCCGGGATCCACCTTCAAAATTCTAACTTGTGCCGCCGCCCTGGACAGCGGCGCAGCCAAACTGACGGACAGCTTTTTCTGCAGCGGATCCATCACCGTAAACGGGGACAGAATCCGATGCTGGAAAAACAGCCATGGCAGCCAAACCCTTTCCGATACCCTTGCCAACAGCTGCAATCCTGCCTATGTGCAGCTGGCCCTGCGGATGGGCACCGATACCTTCTATCAGTATCTCACTGCCTTTGGCCTGGGAAGGAAGACGGGGGTGGATCTGCCTGGAGAGAGCGGCGGCATCCTGATCAACAGCCGGTATGTAAAGGATGTGGATCTGGCCCGTATCGGCTTTGGCCAGAGCGTAGCGGTAACACCCCTGCAGCTGATCACGGCGGTTTCCTCCGTGGTTAACGGCGGGCGGCTGATGAAGCCCTATATCCTCAAGGAAGTGCTGGATGAAAAGGGCAATGTGATTGAACGCACCCGGCCCCAGGTAGTGGCCACCCCCATCAGCGAGGAAACCAGCGCCCTGATGCGCACCCTGCTGGAAAACGTAGTGGTCAACGGCGGGGGAAAGAATGCGGCGGTATCGGGATACCGCATCGGCGGAAAAACGGGCACTGCGCAGGTGTATAAGGATGGCCGGGTGGTAAGCGATGTGCACATCGGCTCCTTCATCGGATTTGCCCCGGCGGACCGGCCCCGTTTTGCGGTGCTGGTGACGGTGAATGAGGCGGATGTGCCGGTGGATTACGGCAGCGCCACCGCTGCGCCCTTTGCAGGGCAGATCATGGAGGCGGTGCTTGCCTATCTGGGTGAGGAAAGAACGGGGGAGGGGCAGAAGGCCTCCGCTTCCGTGCCTGATGTGCGGGGCATGTCCCTGCCCCAGGCCCGCAAAGCCCTGGCCCAGGCGGGATTTTTTTCGGAAACGGATGGCCTGAGCGATACGGTATCCGCCCAGGCCCCTGCTGCCGGCGCATTGCTGACAGAAGGGGGCACCGTTATGCTATACACCTATGAAAATGAACCGGTTCAGCCCATGGATCTGATTAGTGTGCCGGATGTGGTCGGCCTTTCCATTGTGGAGGCGGGCAGGCAGCTGCGGGCAAGGGGGCTGGAGATGATGCTGGAAGGCAGCGGCCTGGCGGTCAGCCAAAGCCCTGCTGCCGGGGCCTTTGTGCCCCTGGGATCATCGGTCCGGGTGGAATTTGAATTACCAGAGTGAACGGAGTGAAAGTGCATGCTGTTATCCCAGTTGGCCCAAGCGGCAAAAAATGAAGTGGTAGCTCTGCAGGGAGATTGTGAAATCGCCTCCCTTTCCATGGACAGTCGGAAAAAAATGAATGACGGGCTATTTTTCTGCGTGCCCGGTGCTCGCTTTGACGCCCATGATTTTGCACCCCAGGCCATTGCCAATGGGGCGGCAGCCCTGGTGGTTACCCACTTTTTGCCTATCGATGTGCCGCAATTGCAGGTGAAGAATGTGCGCGGCGCTATGTCCGCCATTGCAGCGGAGTTTTTCGGCCATCCGGATCGGGAAATGAAGCTGCTTGGCGTTACCGGCACCAAGGGCAAGACCACCACATCCTTCCTCATCAAGGCCATTATGGAAGAGGCCGGCCATAAGGTGGGGCTGATCGGCACCACCGGCAACATGATCGGCCAGGAGTATATGGAAAGCCATTTCACCACCCCAGAACCCATCGAATTTTTCCAGACGCTGCGCCAGATGCGGGATGCAGGCGTGACGGTGGTGAGCATGGAGGTATCCGCCCATGCCCTGGAAATGGGGCGGCTGCAGGGGGTGCGCTTTGAAGCGGGCTGCTATACCAATCTGTCCCAGGATCATTTGGATCTGTTCGGCACCATGGAACGGTATTTTGAATGTAAAAAATCCTTCTTCCGGCCGGAATGGATGAATAATGCCGCCATTAACGTGGACGACGACACCAGCAAATCCATCCTTCGGGATATCACCGTGCCTCACAGCACCTACGGCATCTGCCACAATGCGGATCTTTTTGCCCGGGATATTGAAATCAGCGAAAACGGCGTCAGCTTTATCATGAAGCTGTTTGCTATGCAGGAATATCAGGTGAACCTGAAGTTGACGGGGATGTTCAACGTCTATAATGCCCTGGCGGCAGCTGCAGTGAGCCTGATTGTGGGCATCGCACCGGAAGTGATTACCCGGGCCCTTGGCAAGGTAGTATCCGTTCCCGGACGGGCGGAGGTGCTGCCCACTGCCACCCCGTATAAGGTGATTCTGGACTACTCCCATTCCCCTGACGCCCTGGAAAATATCCTTACTTCCGTCAGGCAGTTTGCCAGAGGCCGGGTGATTTCCCTCTTTGGCTGCGGCGGAGACCGGGATCAGGGCAAGCGGCCCATCATGGGCGAAATCAGCGGAAGGTTGGCGGATTATTCCATCCTCACCAGCGACAATCCCCGTACCGAGGATCCCTTTGCAATCCTCAGCGCGGTGGAAGAGGGGATCAAGCAGACTGACGGGAAATATATCATGATCGAAAATCGTCGGGAAGCCATCCGCCATGCCTTGCAAATTGGCCGGGAAGGTGATATCATCATTCTGGCCGGTAAAGGCCATGAAACCTATCAGGAGATCAT
>SVGR01000056.1 GCA_015056265.1 Clostridiales bacterium | reverse complement strand
ACGTTACGGAGAACTGGAAAACCTGCAGAACCGTGTGCGCGGCGCGCTGAAAACCACCCTGAGCATCGATTGCAAGGTGACGCTGGTATCGCCAAATACCCTGAAGCGGTTTGAGGGCAAGGCCAAGCGGGTTACCGATTTGAGAGAGAAAAAGTGAGGACAACAGCATGAAAAAGCTGATGATCGGCAATGAAGCCATCGCCCGGGGGGCATATGAGGCTGGTGTAAAAGTTGTTTGCAGCTATCCCGGCACCCCCAGCACTGAAATCACCGAATTTTGCGCCAAGTATCCCGAAATGAACTGCCAGTGGGGCCCTAATGAAAAAGTTTCTGTAGAAGTGGCATTTGGCGCTGCCATGACCGGCGCTCGGGCCCTTTCCTGCATGAAGCATGTGGGTGTTAACGTGGCCGCCGATCCCCTGTTTACCGCTGCCTACACCGGGGTAAACGGCGGGTTGGTGGTCGCCTGCGCTGATGATCCTTTTATGCATTCCAGCCAGAATGAGCAGGATTCCCGGATGATCGCAAGAAGCGCCCATATCCCGATGCTGGAGCCTGCTGACAGCCAGGAATGCAAGGATTTTATGAAGCTGGCCTATGATCTTTCCGAAGAATATGATACGCCTGTATTTTTGCGGCTTACCACCCGTCTCGCCCATTCCCGCTCCCCGGTGGAAGTGGGGGAAAGGGAAGATATTCCCGTAAAGCCCTATGAAAAGGATACCATGAAATATGTGATGATGCCCGGCATGGCCCGGAAGCGTCATGTATACGTGGAAGAAAGAGAAAAGAAAATGGCGGCGGACGCCTGTTCCATGCCCATCAACCGGATGGAAATCCGGGATCAGAAGCTGGGCGTTGTCTGCGCTGGCGTGGTGTACCAATATGTGCGGGAAGCACTGCCGGAAGCCAGCGTTTTGAAGCTGGGCCTTTCCTATCCCATGCCTGATGATCTGATCCGGGAATTTGCCGGAAAAGTGGAAAAGCTGATCGTGGTGGAGGAACTGGAGCCCGTATTCGAAAACCATATCAAGGCCATGGGTATCGCCGTATCTGGAAAGGATAAGACGGGACTGCAGGGCGAACTTTCCGCTGCCAAGATCAAGCAGTGCTTTGGGGAGGGGGAAGAGGCGCCCAAAGAGGCTCAGCTTCCCGCCCGTCCCCCGGTGCTGTGCCCCGGCTGTCCTCACCGGGCTACCTTCTATACCATGAAGCGGCTGGGCCTTACCGTATTTGGAGATATCGGCTGCTACACTTTGTGCGCTCTTCCTCCCGTCAGTTTGATGGACAGCGCACTTTGCATGGGCGCCAGTATCGGCATGGCCCACGGCGCTGAAAAGGCCAATGGTAAGGAGTTTTCCAAGAAAGCGGTGGCAGTGCTCGGCGATTCCACCTTTATTCATAGTGGTATTACGCCCCTGATTGATGCTGTATATGGCGGTGCATCTACCACCACCATTATTCTGGACAATCGCATTACCGGCATGACCGGCCATCAGCAAAATCCTGCTACCGGCAAGAATATCCTTGGTGATCCTGCGCCCCAGTTGAATCTGGAAGCGCTGTGTGAATCTATTGGCGCTACGGTGCGGGTATGCGATCCTCAGAACCTTTCAGAGTTTAATCAAGTATTGAAAGAAGAACTGGCGGCCGATCACGTATCGGTGATTATTGCCCGTCGCCCCTGTGCGCTGCTGGATAAATCAAAGAAGCAAACCTGCTATATTGATGACTGCCGCAATTGCGGGGCCTGTATGAAGCTGGGCTGTCCGGCATTGCAGCGGAAGAAGAATTCTGTCACCATCGATCATACCCTTTGCGTTGGCTGCGGTCTGTGCAAGCAGGTATGTCCCTTCAAGGCCATCAAGGGAGGGCAGGACGAATGAAGAATACGAATATTATCATCGTGGGCGTAGGCGGCCAGGGTATTCTGCTCACCAGCAAGATACTGGGCTATATGGCGCTGGATATGGGCGAAGAAGTGAAGGTCAGCGAAGTTCACGGCATGAGCCAGCGGGGCGGCAGCGTTATTACCCATGTGCGCATTGGTAAGGACGTTCATTCTCCTCTGATTGATCCGGGACATGCAGATTTTGTGCTTTCTTTTGAAAAACTGGAGGCCATCCGTGCAGAGCATTTTCTCACACGGGAAGGCGTGCTGATTTCCAATGTACAGAAAATCTTGCCCATGCCTGTAATTATGGGTGCTGCTGCTTATCCCAGCGATGAACCGAAAGGATGCCAGACAATTCTGCTGGATGCGCTGGAACTGGCGGAAAATGCCGGCAGCTCCCGAGCAGTGAACATCGTGCTGCTGGGCGTTTTGTCCAGACACATGGAATGGCCCCAGGAAAAGTGGGAAGAAGCCATCGCCGCCTGTGTACCGGCAAAGACACTGGAAACCAATTTGAAGGCATTCCGCGCCGGACGAAATCAATAATCTACCTGATGCATACGTCGACAAAGGATGGTGAAAATTGATGGAAAATATCCTCTTTAATCCTGCTGCAGAAACCCTTTCCAGGGATGAAATCCATGAAATTCAAAGCAGAGAATTGCGGCGCGTCACCCGACGGGTATACGAAAATGTTCCTTTTTACCGCAAAAAAATGGATGCTCTTGGAGTAAAGCCTGAGGATATCAAAACAGCAGAGGATATTCAATACCTTCCTTATACTGAAAAAAGCGATTTGCGTGATAATTATCCCTTCGGTCTGTTTGCGGTGCCCCGCAGTGAAATCGTCCGGGTGCATGCTTCTTCCGGTACTACCGGCAAGCCTACAGTGGCCGGTTATACCCAGTCTGATCTTGACAATTGGGCAGAGCTGATGGCCCGCTCTTTATCCTGCGCTGGGATAGACAAAAATTCAGTTGTGCATATTGCCTATGGATATGGTTTGTTCACCGGCGGTCTGGGTGCGCATTATGGTGCTGAAAAGATCGGCGCTACTGTTATCCCCGTCAGCGGCGGCAACACCCAGCGGCAACTGATGCTGCTCAAGGATTTCGGGGCCACTGCCTTGGCCTGCACCCCTTCCTACGCCATGAATCTGGCAGATGCGATGGAGCGGGAAGGCCTGGACATTGAGGAATTGTCCCTGACCGCCGGTGTCTTTGGCGCCGAGCCCTGGAGCGAGCACATGCGCGAGCAGTTGGAAAAACGGCTGCATATCAAGGCCTTTGACGTATATGGTCTGACTGAGATGATGGGACCGGGCGTTGCCATGGACTGCGTGGAGCGCTGCGGACTGCATGTATGGGAGGATCATTTCCTGCCCGAAATCATCGATGAGGATCTGCACAAGCTTCCCTGCGGCACGGAGGGCGAATTGGTCATTACCACCCTCACCAAGCAAGGAATGCCGTTACTGCGTTATCGCACCCACGATTTGAGCTGCCTGGATGATAAACCCTGCGCCTGCGGCCGTACACATATACGCATGCGGCGGGTGAAAGCACGCACCGATGATATGCTGATCATTCGCGGCGTCAACGTATTCCCGTCCCAGATTGAGCATTCATTGCTTAAGATCCCCGGCATTGCGCCCCAGTATCAAATTGTTGTGGATCGGAAGGGGAGCCTGGATACGGTTGAGGTACAGGTTGAACTGGAGCGAACCCTGATTGGCGATACTGTCCGCGATCTGGAAATGCTCAATCATCGTATCGTAGCTCAGCTTGCATCTGACGTGCTGATTTCCTGTAAGGTAAAGCTGTGTCAGCCCGGCAGTTTGCCTCGCAGCGAAGGCAAGGCCAAACGTGTAATCGATAACAGAAAATAATCATAGTAAATATGCAAGAAATGTGATATAATGGATATACTGAAGGGAGGATCACCATGTACGTAAAGCAAATTTCTGTGTTCATTGAAAACTCCCCCGGAAAGTTGGCCGATTTCACACGGCTGCTGGGCAATCATGGGATTGATCTGGTGTCTCTTTCCATTGCTGATACCACAAATTTCGGTATCCTTCGCGGCATCGTAGCGGACTATGAACGGGCCGTAAAGATCATTGAAGCCGCAGGCTATACGGTTTGCCTGACGGATGTGCTGGCGGTTACCGTGCCCGATAAACCCGGCGGATTGGCAGAGATTCTTTTGCTGCTCAGCGAAAATGAGATTGCTATTGAATATCTGTACAGCTTCGTCCGCAATAAGGGTAATAACGCTTTGATTGTGTTCCGGGTAGCAGATATTGAAAAGGCCCAGGAAATCCTGCGGAAGCATCAGGTGAACTTCCTCAGTCAGGAAGAAATCTGTAACGTCTAATTGCCCCTTGGGGGGCTGTGGAGGCTGCTTTGCAATATCGGGGAACATATATCCAGGTGGATCTGAATGCCATTGCTCGAAATACCGCCCTGCTGCGCCGTTCCATCGGTGAAACGCCCCATATGATGGCGGTTGTGAAGGCTAACGCGTATGGCCACGGCCTGGTGCCCGTTGCCATGACTGCCCTGGAAAACGGCGCTGATTGGCTGGGGGTGGCCATTCCGGAAGAAGGGGAGACCCTGCGTCAGGCCGGTATTCAGGCGCCTATTCTTGTGTTGGGCGGGGTGAATGAAAAAGGTGCGGCTGCATCTGTTCGCTTTGGTTTAACGCAGACGATATTTGATCCCGAACGGGTATACATGCTGGAAGCAGAGGCGGCCAGGCAAAGCAAAAGCGTGTCCGTTCACATCAAATGCGATACGGGCATGGGCCGCATCGGCGTCAGGAATGCGGAAGAATTGGATGCGGTTCTGAGCGCAATTGCTTCGTGCAGTCATGTGTGCCTTACCGGCGCATTCACCCATTTTGCCGATGCAGACGGCGCTGGGAATAATTATTCCATGGCGCAAATGAAGATGTTTGAGGCTATGCAAAAGCGGCTGCCTTCAGGCATTTTGCTTCATGCTGCCGCAAGTGCGGCAGCGGTAAGATATCCTCAGGCACGTCTGCACATGGTTCGTCAAGGCATTATCCTGTACGGCTGTCCGCCAATTGAGGATTGTCCGCCAGTTGTACCGGCGCTTTCCTGGCACACCGAGATTGTCTATGTCAAATCTATCCGCCGGGGGGATTGCGTAAGTTACGGCTGCACTTTCACTGCGCAGCGGGATATGCGCATTGCCACTTTGCCGGTTGGATACGGCGATGGCTATCATCGTGCGCTGACCGGTAAGGCAATGGTGATCATTGCCGGCCGCCGCTGTCCGGTAATCGGCCGGATCTGCATGGATCAGATCATGGTGGATGTGACTGATGTTCCTTCAGCGGATGCAGCCGTCGGATCGCCTGTTGTACTGCTGGGCAAGCAGGGAACGGAGCAAATTACTGCTGAAGAATTGGCTTCCTGGGCCGGAACCATCAGCTATGAAATGCTGCTGGCGGCTACCGCTCGGGTGCCGATTCACTATATTACATGCCAGGCGGATCGCGCCTGAAAAAGGGGATTTATATGCAAAATAAAGGCAAGAAAACGAACAAAAAGGTTCAATTGGTCTATAAGCCCTATAAAAAGGGCAGTGCATACAACAAAGGCTTGCTCAAACGCAGCCTGCGAGTGCTGGCCTATTTCTTTTTGTTCCTCTTCCTGTATTTCATTCTGGGTACGGCCCTGCAGTTTGATAACCAGGTGCTGACCATGCTTGCCAATCTATTGGTGGTGTTTACCGCCGGCGGCCTGATGTTTATGGATGGGGCCAGAGTAGGCGAGGGGGATGTGGCCTTTGGCGAAACGGTGCTGACCCGGGAGGAAAAAGGACGCGGCCTTTCCAAGGATGATATCGCTCGTTGTTACCATCCGATGAAAGCTGTTGTGACTGCGTTTTTGGGCGTAGTGCCTATTCTATTGCTGACTATTCCCTTTGCCGTAACGTCAGAAAAGCAGGTCTATATTCTCCAAGGGCTTCCTTCCTGGGTTTCCTCTTTCCGGGAAGGATATGCTGATATGGCAGCGCCGCTTTCTTACTATCCCACCTCTGCCACGCTGACCGCATGGGATATCCTTCGGGTTATTGTACGGCTTCTCAATCTGCCTTTTGTCAGCATGGTCAACGGTATGGAGGCCAATGCGCTGCTTTGGGTTGACCGACTCTGCCCAATTCTGGTGTGTCTTCCTGCTGTTGGATATCCTTTGGGATATCTTACCGGTCCCCGTCATCGGGCCATGGTTCACGGGAACATTTCCCGCAATCAGAAGCGTCATGAAAAAATGAAGCGGAAGGCTGAAAAAGCCCGCCGGAACCGGAATACGCAAAAAACCAATCAGATTATTTGACGTTATGCGAATTATTGCTGGTGAAAAACGTTCGCGGCGTTTGAAAACGCCGGAAGGCATGGATACCCGGCCGACGTCGGATCGGGTGAAGGAATCCTTGTTTAGCATTTTGCTCAATCGATTGCCCGGCGCCAGGATCCTGGATTTGTATGCCGGAAGCGGCGCCCTTTCCCTGGAAGCCCTCAGCCGCGGTGCCAGAAGCGCCGTTCTGGCGGATAAATCCAAGAAGGCATGTCAGGTAATCCGTGAGAATATACAAACGCTGGAATACAGCGACCGCGCCCGATTGCTTGCCATGGATGATCATACGGCGCTGACCCTTTTGCGGAAGGAAGGGGCACAATTCGACCTGGTATTTCTGGATCCCCCTTATCGGATGCGTACGGAATCTGTATGCACCCGCATTCTGGAAGGGGAAATGCTGGCAGAGGGCGGCATGATCGTCGTTGAACATGCAAAGGAAACGCCGCCGAATGATATCGCATCGCTGGTGCTTATCAGCAGACGGGATTACGGTGCAACGGGTATTAGTTTCTATCAGAGGGAGGAGGAACGCGATCGATGAAGCTTTCTTGCTGTCTCTATCCTGGCAGTTTTGATCCGGTTACTTTAGGGCATATGGATATTATCCGCCGGGCAGCCCGTATTTTTGACGTAGTATACGTTGGTGTTCTTTGCAATCCTGACAAGAAGGGCTGTTTTCCTATCGAAAAGAGGGTGGACATGCTGAAAAAAGCATGTTATGATATCCCTGAGGTGCAGGTATTATCTTACAACGGGCTGCTTGCGCGGCTTACGGAGGAAAAAGAAATACCGGTGGTTGTCCGCGGGGTGCGGGGCGTCAGCGATCTGGAAAGCGAGAGCGCCATGGCCCGCATCAATCATCATCTGAATCCGAATATGGATACTTTTTTCCTGCCTGCCTCCTCCGGAAAAGAGGAAATCAGCGGCAGTATGGTGCGCCAGTTAGCTGCCTTTGGCGCCGATCTTTCCAATTTTGTGCCCTGCGAAGTGCTGCCCGACATTCTGGCGGCTTTTTCGAAGCAATAATACTCATTTAATAAGGAGCGATCTTCATGTCCAACACCAAGCTTGTATCCTTCGAACTGATCGACCGGCTCATCCTGATGGTAGAGCAGGCCAAAGGCATTCCCCTGACCAATAAGATCTTTGTTGAAAAGGAAGAATCCATGAGTCTGCTGCGCCGTCTGGAGGATAGCATTCCCGCCGATCTTAAGCAGGCCCGCGAATTGCTTGCTCTGGAAAAGCAGATCATCGATGAAAGCAACCGTCAGGCTGAAAAGACGGTAAATGACGCCAACCAGCAGGCCCAGGCTACCGTTGAAAGCGCCAACCAGCAGGCCCAGGCCACTGTCAATGACGCTCAGGCCCGCGCTTCCGAAACGCTTCGTTCCGCTTCCGATCAGGCCAATGCCATGATCGCTGATGCCCAGGCCCGCGCCAATGCAACCATCGCTGATGCCCAGGCCCGCGCCCAGAAGATGGTTTCTGAAAGTGAAATCATCGCTCGCGCCCAAGCTGAAGCCCAGGAAATGCTGGAAGCCACCCGTCGGGAATGTGAAGATTATGCCGCTCGTGTACATGCCAGCATGAATCACCTGATGGAAATGGCAGATGCCGGACTGGCACAGCAGCTGGATGCGCTCCGCGCACTGCGGCAGGATGTTGCCTCCAATCAATAAATTGTGTATTTTATGAAAGAAAACCACAAGAAAAAGCAGAAAAAAGCTTGACACCAAGCCTCATCGCGGATATACTATAATGGCTGTCTTGTGGTGCTTTCGATCACAAAGGGCGAAATGAATGCCTAAAGGCATTTTGCAATTAGAAGGAGTTGTTGTCATCATGAAACGTACTTATCAGCCCAAAAAACGCCAGCGTAACAAGGTGCATGGCTTCCGTGCCCGTATGAGCACGAAGAACGGCCGTCGTGTGCTCGCCCGTCGTCGCCGTCGTGGCCGCAAGGAGCTGACGGTCTAATCCGTTCTCTCCATCCCTTGCATGGCTTAGCCCGCCCCCGCGCTTGCCAGTGTGCAGAAATCGTGGGGCGGGTTTTGCTGTAATTTCTTCGTTTGGTTTACGGGCGGTGCAATATTTGAATGCCCGTTGACCGGTGTGTATTGCCCGGTTTCGCCAGGAGGATGCATGGAGCAGCAATACCGTCTCAAAAAGAACGGGCAGTTCCGCTATGTCTACAAAAAGGGAAAGGGATATTCCTGCCGTGAAATGGCAATTGGATTTGTCCGCGCTCCCAAATTACTGGTTGGCTTTGCCGTCAGCAAAAAACTGGGCAATGCTGTTACTCGCAACCGCATCAAAAGAAGGCTGAGGGAAGCCTTCCGCTCCCAGTTGCCTTTTCTGAAAAGGGGCCTTTATGTGGTTACGGCCCGAGATGCTGCTGCCGATGCGGAATATGCCCGCCTTTTATCATCGATGAAATACCTGCTGAGAAAGCAGGGGTTGTATAAGGATTAAGCACGATGAAAAAAGCAATGCTATGGCTGATCCGGTTTTACAGAAAACAAATCAGCCCCCGGAAGGGGAAATCGTGCTGCCGGTATATTCCTACATGCTCTGAATATGCACTGATTGCCGTCGAACGTTTTGGCCCAATTCGGGGCGGTCGGATGGCGGCCTGGCGCATCCTGCGTTGCAATCCGTTTTCCAAGGGCGGGTATGATCCCGTACCAGAATGGCCCAGCGCCATCATTAGGAGGGACGAGAATCCTTGAATGATTTTTTGTACGGTATTCTGAATTCTATTTGCGGCATTGTTCAGAATTACGGCATTGCCGTGATCGTTTTCACCATCCTGCTTCGCCTTGTTTGTATGCCTTTTGACTATAAGAGCCGCAAGGGTATGCGCAAGATGGCCCTAATTCAGCCTAAGCTGAACGAGCTCCAGAAAAAGTATGGCAACGATAAGCAAAAGTTCCAGCAAAAGCAGGCGGAACTGATGCGCAAGGAACACTACAATCCCCTGTCCAGCTGCTTGCCCATGCTGCTGACTTGGCCTTTGATGATCGCCATGTTCGGCGCCATGCGTGCTGTAGCCAATGAACAGCTGGCTATGCAGGCCTTCCGTTTTCTGCTAGGGGATGAGAATCCCATCCAGCCTGCGGAAACCTTTTTGTGGGTAAAGAACCTGTGGATGACCGATTCTCTCTTCGCCGCTTCCGCTCCTGATCTGAACAGTCTGTCCATGATTGGCGCTGGCGAATGGATGAAAGTATTCAACAATCTGGATGCAGATCAGATGCGCGCAGTTATCGAAAGCATCGGCCCGTCTCTCAACGCCGAATGGCTGAGCATGGATTTGCCCACGCTGGCCCAGACCATTTTCAGCGATGCGAACTATAAGAATACTGTGACCGCCATTCACAATGTTCTGACCACGATGCCCAATTACACCGCTGCTGTTACTACCGTGCCTGGCTGGACCAATGTGAACTTCATGTTGTTCTCCATCACCGTGTTCCAGCAGTATAACGGCTTCCTCATTCTGCCCGCCCTGGCTGGTATCACCCAGGTATTGCAGACCAAGTTTAACCCCCAGATGAAGGAACAGGCCAACCAGACCAATGCCAACGGCCAGCCCAATGGCACCGGGAAGTTTATGAAATATTTCTTCCCCATCCTGTCTGTTTTCTTCTGCCTCACTTCCAATGCCGCCTTCGCCCTGTACTGGGTCACCTCCAATATTGTGATGTGGGTTCAGAGCGTTGTGATTACCAAGATCCTGGAAAAGAAAGATCAGAAAACTGAAACAGCTGAAAAATCCGTGATCAGAGAGGGGTCTATCAAGTAATGAAATCCTATGAATTCTCCGCCCGTACCCAGGAAGAAGCGATTTCTTCCGGCCTGGAAGAACTGGGCGTATCCATCAGCGATGTAACGGTGGATATCCTGGAAGAGGGCAGCAAGGGTCTGTTCGGTTTGTTTGGCTCCCGCCCGGCCAAGGTACGTCTGACGCTGAAAGATGCCGAAGATGACGATAATCTGGCCCATTCTCTCTTTGACGGCATGCTTGATGAAGCACCCGCCAAGACGGAAGAAACCAAGCCTGCGCCCAAGAAACAGGAAAAGCCCGCCGCAAAAGAAGAAAAAGCTGCCCCCAAGGCTGAAAAACCTGCCGCTCCCAAGGCTCCTAAAGCGCCTAAAACCCCCAAGAGCGATGAGGTAAAGGAGCAAGTCGCCCCTGCCGAAAAGCCTGCTCCCAAGGACCGCAAGGCCCGCGAACCTCAGGAAGTGAAAGAAATTGTTCCCGCGCCTCAGGCCGATCGTGCCACCGCCGCTGGCCGTGCACAGGAATTCCTTCAGGAACTGACCAAGCTGATGGGCGTGAATGTGTCCGTCGCCGTTGCCAATGATGAAGAAGGCAATGTTCGTGTAAACATGGAAGGTGACACCCTGGGCATCCTCATCGGACGCCGGGGCGAAACCCTGGATGCGCTGCAGTATCTGACCAGCCTGCAGGTGAATAAAGGCCAGAATGATTACACTCGTGTAACCCTGGATACTGAAGGCTATCGTGCTAAGCGCGAAGAAGCGCTGATCCGTCTGGCCAATCGGATGGCCAACCGTGCCCAGAAGACCGGCCGTCGTGTGGCTATGGAGCCTATGAATCCCTACGAACGGCGTATTCTTCATAGTGCACTGCAAAATCATCCCGGTGTGACCACTCATTCTGAAGGGGAAGAGCCCAACCGTCACGTGGTGATCACCCTGAAGAAGGATAGCAAAGAAAACAAGGAATAACTTATAACGCTGCCCAATGGCAGCGTTTTTTTATTGTAAAAGATTACAAAATTCTGAAATTTGCAGAAAATGGGGGAAAGGCATCGAATTATGATTGACAAATAAATCGAAAAAGAATATAATCTGCAAGGTTCGTCTTGGAAACGGTACCTGTGGGCCGGCAAGGGAAGGAACGAAATGACGGGATTTCTTCCGTTGCTGCTCTGCTGATGCAGGGCATTTTTTCTGCCGATATTGACGCATATTGCGTTGATATAAATAAAAGATGGAGGGATTACCAATGAAACTGGTATACGACATCGCTGACAAGCCCCCGATCAGAAAGAATCTGATCTTTGCCCTGCAGCAGCTGCTGGCTATCATGGCCGCTACTTTGCTGGTTCCCGTCCTGGTGGACAGCACCGGTGCTTACATGAGCCAACCTGCGGCCCTGTGCGGCGCTGGTTTCGGCACCCTTTTCTATATCTTCATGACCAAGAAAAAGAGTCCTGTGTTCCTGGGCAGCTCTTTTGCTTTCATTGTGCCTCTGGGCAGCGCTGTAGCATTCGGTTTCCTGGGCATTTTCCTGGGCGCTGTTTTTGCCGGTCTGGTTTACGTGCTGCTTGCCGTTATCATTAAGTTTACCGGTTCCAAGTGGGTTAACAAACTGCTTCCCCCCGTGGTTATCGGTCCCACCGTTGCTCTGATCGGTCTGTCTCTGTGCGGAAGCGCTGTGAACAATATGGCCAACCTCAATGGCGGGCCTGAAGGCTACAGCCTGTGGCACATCCTGGTGGCCGTCATTGCCTTCTTCATCACCGTTTTTGCCTCCACCAAGGGAACGAAGGGCATGAAGCTGATTCCCTTCGTCATTGGTATCCTGGGCGCTTATGCCGTCGCCTTGATCATGACCCTGATTGGCAACGCTACTGGCTATGATGCCATCAAGCTGGTCAACCTGAGCGCCTTTGACAATATGAAAATCATCGAAATGCCCCGTTTCACTTTCCTGGGTATGTTTGGCGTCTATGCCAATGATCCTGAGCTTCCTGCCGCTGCCAGCAAGATTGCCAGCATTGGCGATGTAATCAATATCTTCATGCTGTTTGCCCCTGTGGCTCTGGTTGTGCTGGCTGAGCACATTGCTGACCACAAGAACCTCGGCTCCATCATCAACCGCGATCTGATTACCGATCCCGGCCTGGACCGTACCCTGGTTGGCGACGGCGTTGGTTCCATCATTGGTTCCTTCTTCGGCGGCTGCCCCAATACCACTTATGGTGAATCCGTTGGCTGCGTAGCCATCACCGGCAATGCCTCCGTTTCTACCATTTTCATTGCCGCCATCTACTGCATCGTGCTTTCCTTCTTTGGCCCCTTCACTGCTTTTGTGAACAGCATTCCTGCCTGCATCACCGGCGGCGTATGCATCGCTCTGTATGGCTTCATTGCTGTATCCGGCCTTAAGATGGTGCAGAAGGTTGACCTGGGCGACAACCGCAACCTGTTCGTTGTGGCTGCCATCCTGGTGACCGGTATTGGTGGCCTGACACTGAAGTTTGGCCCCATTACTATTTCCTCCATCGCCACCGCCCTGATCCTGGGCATCCTGGTGAATGTGATTTTCAATCGCCGTTCCGCTGCTGAAAAGAAGCAGATTGAAGAATAATTTCAAATTATTGCAAAAAATTCTGCAATAACACTTTACAAACCACGCTGATCATGATAAAATGAAAGGCGTGGTTTTTAGAACCATTTTCTCGGGCAGGCGATACTCCAACGCTATCCTGAGGTTATGGCGATTGAAGTAGGGGAGGCCACACCCCAAGAAGGAGGAAAACTCAATGGATAAGCAACTCAAGGCCCAGATCATGGAAACTTACGCCCGTCATGAAGGCGACACCGGTTCCCCTGAAGTACAGGTGGCTCTGCTCACCGAACGCATCAACCACCTCAATGAGCATCTCAAGCTCAACAAAAAGGACCATCATTCCCGTCGCGGCCTGCTGCTGATGGTTGGTCAGCGCCGTGGTCTGCTGGATTACCTGAAGAAGACCGATATCGAACGGTATCGTGATCTGATTGCCAAGCTGGGTCTGCGTAAGTAATGCGCATGGGGCTATCGGCTGGAGTATTTTCAGCCGATAGCCTTTTGTTTCTTTCCTTTAGCAGGGGCTAGAGGAAAATGAGAGTGTGTGAGGAGAAGAAAAATGGAATTCAAATCGTATTCTATGGAATTTGCCGGCCGTACCCTGACCCTGGAGTTCGGCAAATATGCTCAGCAGGCCGGCGGCTCTGCCGTGGTTCGCTATGGCGATACTGTGGTGCTGGTAAACGCCACCGCATCGGACAAGCCCCGTGACGGCGTGGATTTCTTCCCGCTGACCGTAGATTTCGAAGAAAAGCAATATGCCGTTGGTAAGATTCCCGGCGGTTTCATTAAGCGCGAAGGCCGTCCCACCGAAAAGGCGACCCTGACCTGCCGTCTTATCGACCGTCCTCTGCGCCCCCTGTTCAATAAAGGCTTGCGCAATGACGTTCAGGTTGTGGCCCAGACCCTGTCTGTGGATCCCAACACCCCCCCGGAATTCCCCGCTATGCTGGGTTCTTCCATCGCTCTGATGATCAGCAACATCCCCTGGGGCGGCCCCACGGCTGCTGT
>SVGR01000055.1 GCA_015056265.1 Clostridiales bacterium | reverse complement strand
AACTGGACTACCAGGTTGTGATCGACTACATCGTGGATACCCTGGACGGCGTTGTGGGCGAAGAATATGCCGAAATGTATCCCGTGGAACGCATCATCATCGTGCCCGAAGCTCCCGTTGTGGAAGCCCCCGTTGTGGAAGCCCCCGTTGAAGAAGTCGTGGAAGAAGAACCCGTTGTGGAAGACGCTCCCGCTGCTTAATCCTTCTGTCTTTTCCGCGCCCCTGTCATTTGGCAGGGGCATTTTTGTGTGAGAAATCACCTTTATGTCCCGTTGAAGCACATGATGATCAAAAAAGAACTCTGCTAAATGAGTGCAATTTATCAACTGCGCTTATTAGCAGAGATATGTGTTTTAATATCAAAAATGACGCAAATCGTTTGACCACTTATTAAATGAAAACCAACCATCAAGTGAAAACCATACCAAATAGCAAACAGGAAGCAATTCAAAAAAGCATCAAAAAGAAATTAACCCCGCAAGAAATATATCTATAGTTTCTGAATACTCCAAAATCGGAAGAATATGATGGTTTATGCAAAACATCGATTTCTCAAGCAATTGCATTTATTTTCCGCTTCCGTTTTTGCTGTCAACCGAGGGCGAATGACCATTCACCTTCCGATAGTACTGCGAAAAATGCGATACATTGGGAAAACCACACCGTTGTGCCGCTTCTGCCACTGTACACCCCTCCGCCCGCAGCATCCTCCTTGCATCCTCACACCGCACATGATTCAGATACCGAATCGGCGGCAACCCAGCATATTCCGCAAACACGCGGCAAAAATAATTCTTTGCAAATCCTACTTGCCTGCAAATATCATCCAGCGTCAGGGGTTCAGCATAATGGGCATGAATGTAACGCATGGCGTGCTTTACCGCTTCATGGCTGCCCGCGACCGGCGCCATACCTTCTTCCATATGCTCCTGGCGGAAATTGCGCATAAGGTGTACAAAAAGCCCGTCAATTTGTGCCAGTACATTCATCTGGAATAGACATGGCCGCTGAAAATGCTCCTGAACAATCCGATGCAGCCTATCCGCTGTCTCCGCATCCGCCAGTACCTCCTGAAATACCGGTTTATCCGGCTGCATTCCCCGTTGGTACAGCAAATCAGCATTGGCAATCAGGCATTCATAGGAACAGACCGGCGTGGCTGCATGCAAATAGTGCATCACTCCGCTGTTGATTACCACCGTTTCCCCGGCCCGAGCATGGAATTTTCGCCCGTCGAGCAGCCCCTCCAATTCCCCTTCCATAACATGCAGCAATTCATAATTCTCATGCCAATGGGCATTTACAAAATTTCGATCCCCCTGCATACGAATGCTGTGGCAAATCACCGGATATCCCGGATCCGGATAAACGTGACTTTCGTAGAACATAAGCCCTCCAAAATAACCAGATGATAATAGAAGGTAAAAATTTATCTTTTCTTATCTCAATAGATACTATATAATAAAATTATTAAAAATTCAACCATCGATGAAACGGAGTGATATAATGAGCAGATTTTCCATCGGCGTCATTTTGGATTCCTTCCGCCTACCCATCCCCCAGGCCTTGGCTATGGCCAAAAAAGTAGGTGCTCAGGGCATTCAAGTCTATGCCACCCACGGCGAAATGTCTCCCGAAGTATTGGTTGGTCAGAAAAGAAAAGATTTCCTCAATATGGTCAAGGATAACGGCCTGGTGATTTCTGCCCTGTGTGGTGATCTGGGCCGTGGATTTGGCAATCCCGATCTGAATCCCGGATTGATTGAAAAATCCAAGCTGATTCTGGAGCTTGCCAAAGAACTGGAAACAGATATCGTAACCACCCATATCGGCGTTGTGCCCGGCAGCAAGGATCACCCCCGCTATGCCATCATGCAGGATGCCTGCGGTGAGCTGGCTGCCTATGCCGATTCCCTGAACGCCCATTTCGCCATTGAAACAGGTCCCGAGCCTTCGGCCACCCTCCGTTCCTTCCTGGATGGGCTGCACTCCACCGGCGTGGCTGTCAATCTGGATCCCGCAAACCTCGTGATGGTGACCGGCGATGATCCTGTGCAGGCAGTGCACAATTTGGCACCCTATATCGTGCATACCCATGCCAAGGACGGTGTGATGCTGCGTACCCCTAATCCTGAAGTAGTATATGGCCTGACCAACGGCACCAATGAAACCGATGCCGGCCCCTGCTTTGAGGAAGTGCCGCTGGGTACCGGCAGCGTTCCTTTCGTCCCCTATCTGGATGCGCTGGAAGCCATCGGATACAAGGGCTTCCTGACCATCGAACGGGAAGTCGGCGCCAATCCTGCAGGCGATATCGCCCTGGCAGTTGAATTTTTGAAAGCGAGGATCTAAATCATGGATAAAGTGAAAATTGCAGTGATCGGCTGCGGCGGTATTTCCGGCGCACATCTGGCGGCTTATCAGAAAAATCCCAACGTAGAAATCTATGCGCTTTGCGATATCAACGAAAAGCAGGTAAATAAACGCGGCGATGAATACGGCGTCAATCGCCGGTATCTGGACTGCGAAACCATGCTGCGTGAGCTGCCTGAAATTGACGCAGTTTCCGTCTGCACCTGGAACAGCGCCCATGCCCCCTGCACCATTGCAGCCCTGAAAGCAGGCAAGCACGTGCTCTGCGAAAAGCCCATGGCCATGAACGCCAAGGAGGCGGAAGAAATGCTCCAGGCTGCCAAGGACGCCGGCAAGCTGCTCATGATCGGCTTCGTCCGCCGCTTCGGCAATGACTGCGCCATCCTCAGCGATCTGATCGCCGATGACCAGTTTGGTGAAATCTACTACGCCAAGGCCACCTACCTCCGCCGCAACGGCAATCCCGGCGGCTGGTTTGGCGATAAGTCCCGCTCCGGCGGTGGCCCCCTCATCGATCTGGGCGTTCATGTTATCGATCTGACCCGGTATCTGATGGGCAATCATAAGCCTGTATCCGTTTACGGCGCTACCTTCCAGAAGCTCTATAACCGCAAGGAAATCAAGGGAAGCGTTGCCTATCAGTCCGTTTCCGCCAGCAACAATGATATTTGCGATGTAGAAGATGCGGTTACTGCTCTTATCCGCTTTGATAACGGCAGCGTCATCTCCGTGGAGGCCAGCTTCTCCCTCAACCTGGAAAAGGATAAGGGCGATATCGAATTCTTCGGCACCAAAGCTGGCGCCAAGCTGGATCCCGGCCTGAAGATCTTCTCCACCATGAGCAATTACATGACCAATGTAGAATTGACCGTGCCCACCGCACTCAGTTTTGGCGGCCTGTTCGATAACGAAATCAATCATTTCGTTGATTGCGTCCAGAATGGTTCCCCCTGCCGCAATCCCGCAGAAGATGGCGTTGCGCTGATGAAGATCCTGGACGGTATTTACGAATCCGCCCGCACCGGCCACGAAGTCATTCTCTGATCCACAGGTTAAAAAAATCTCCCTTCTGTTTCTGGAGGGAGATTTTTTTGTGCGGAGCATCCGCATCCGTCATCAGCTGATTTTCATAATTCTCTTGCACCAGCTGTGCAGTAGAGAAAAGGCGCGATCGAAGTCATAATCCACATTTTTCCGGGCGTATATGCCCATTTCCAGAACGGCCTTATCCTGTTCCTCCAGCACCTTCATCAGCTCCGCCCGATTGGGATAGAATACGCCGTGTTTCAAATAATAAACGCACTGCAGAATGAAGAAAACCCCTTTATAGCTGTATGGAAGGGCATTCCGATTCCGCTCTTCGTCCCGGTGGATGAAACGATGGCAAATCTCATGATACAGATTGCCTGCGCTCAGCTTGATGAAATGAACCACATCCTGCCGTGTAAAGGCAGGCATGTAATCCCGAAGCGCGCCGTAATAATCCTTGGTAGCGTTCAGAAAACTGCATACCTCCAGCGGATTCCATGCTGCCATTTCCTCTCTGCCACAAATGATCCCGCAGGATTTTTCCGGTGCTTCCAAGCCCTCAATCAGCGCCTTGTAAGCGGCCAAATCTTTTGGTTCCAGCACATCCAAAATGACCACCACATCGATATCGCTGCTTTCCTCAGCCTCTCCCCGCAAATAACTGCCCTGCAGCCCCACATACAAGAGCCTTTCGCCAAATTGCCGCTTCAGCCCTGCAATAACGCTTCGAATATACTTTTCTGCATCAAGCATTTTCATTCTCCTCCCCGTTTCAACTTATCGGCCAAGAATCTTTATGCGTTCCGATCGAATATCGGCTGTTCACGGGGCCGTCAGCAAAGCTTTTCAAAGAGCGCCCACACTTCTTCCAGACGCCGCATGCCGTCGGTGCCGTTGCATTCGGAAAGGGAGAAGGCGGCGCAGCCGATGGCCAGTTTCATGGCCTCTTCCAGATCATATCCGCTGTGCGCGCCGTAAAGAATGCCGCTGCAGAATGCATCGCCGGCCCCGGTGGTACCCTTGATGAAATCAGGCGGCAGGGTCAGGCTGTCCACAGAAACGAACCGATCGGCCATGCAATCATAGCCATAATTGTGCTTGGGCGAATGAATGACCGCCCATCGGGATACGCCCAGATGGCGCAGTTCCTGCAGCGCTTGCCTTGCCGATTCCCCGGATGCAGCCTCAATGCCCGTGATGGCCTGGGCCTCCGATTCATTGATGCAGCAGATATCGGTGTACCGCAGCGCCGGACGCACCACGTCCCGCACCCGACCGCTCTGCTCCGACACCATATCAACGGAGGTGATCATGCCCTCCTTCCGGGCCCGGGCCAGGATGCGCGCCCCGTGAGTGCCGTATTCCCCGTCCGGCGCATCCACCTTCTTCATCAGCAGCAGATATTCCAGATGGAAGATGCGGGAGGGGATATTTTCCCAATGGATCTTCGATTCATCGAATACATCGCTGGCGCCGGGGAGGAAAAAGAAGGTTCTCTGCTTTGTATCGCTGGCGTTGATGACGAAGGTTACCGAGCTGTCCCCTTCTCGTACAATATCGTCCGTATTGATATTGCCGTGGCGGGAAAGCGCCGCAAGCAGATCCTTCCCGCTGTCATCCTTGCCCACCACGGCGCAGACCTTGACGGGAAGCCCGTCATCCAGCCGGGCCAGATCCAGGATCAGATTGCCCAATCCGCCGATGTGCGTTTCCGTGCTTCGGACCGTGCTCAGGAGCCCTTCCCCGGGATACGTATCCACTTCAAAGTAGCGGTCTGCAATCAGCGATCCCGCCACGCAAATGCCCTTGCGTTCCATGCTTATGCCTCTTGGCTGAAGATGCGGATGGCGTTTTTCACATCTTCCTTCATGGCTTCGATGCCGATCAGGGGAATATCATGGAAGAAGACGTTCTCGCCGGGCTGCATCTTATCCATGGCATCCTTAACCGCCTTGCCGCCCGCCAGCGCCATATAGGTGTAATAGTTGATCTTGCGGATGCCGTTATGAATGGCAGTGCGGTATTCTTCATGGGTCAGGCCCGAACCGCCATGCATCACGAAGGGGATATCAATGCTCTGGCGGATCAGCCGGATCCGATCCAGATCCAGCTTCGGCTTTTTCTGATAGACGCCGTGGGCGGTACCGAAAGCGATGGCCAGCACGTCCACGCCGGTGCGTTCCACAAAATCCTTGGCCACGGCGGGATCGGTGTATACGTCGTCTTCGCTCTCAAAATTATCCAGCGTTTCCTGCACAGCGCCGTTGCCTACGCCGATATCCGAAGAAAAGATATGGCCAAGCTCCGCTTCCACCGTGACGCCGACGCTGTGGGCCAGGCGGCAGATCAGAGCGGTGTCCCGCACATTCTCTTCATAGCTGGCAGCAGAGGCGTCCAGCATAACGGAGGTAAAGCCCAGGCGGATGGCCTTCATGCACATTTCGATGGAAGAGCCGTGATCCAGATTCAGGCAGATCGGCACCGACGCCTTCTCTGCCCGGTTCACCATAATGGGCGCAATTTCTTCCAGGGTGATGAATTTGGAATGGACATCGGCGTGATTGAGGATAATGGGCTTGCCCATTTCTTCCGCCGCCCGGATGGAGGCGGTCAGGGATTCCAGATTGGTGGCGTTGAATGCGCCCACCGCATAATTTTTCGCGACGGCGTCCTTCATCAGTTCCTTCAAAGATACCAGCATACAATTTCCTCCTGAAACAATGACGATAATATCGGATTACAGTTTGATTTCGGTATACCCCAGATACTTGGAAAGCGCTTCGCGCATGGCCTTGGTGTGATCGCCTTCGGTAACGATGGCATGATGGCGGAAGCCTTCCTCGCCCATGTGGATCAGCTTCTTCTGCAAGTCCGGAATTTCCACAACGCCGTAGGTGCCGAAAAATTCGCGGTCCAGTTCGATATCCAGCACCTCAGCCCGCTCCACAAAATAGCGAGTTTCGCCGTTCTCAGTGCGCATGCCGCAAACGGTCACGGTGGCAGGCTTCATCCGGCCCACATTCACGCCCCAGGAGCAGTTGCAGCCCTGGGTTTTGGTAAACATTTTATGCTCTTCCATGTGCCCCTTTCCTGCCATCAGATCGATGGGCAGGGGGCCGCAGTGGAACATGATGCACTTGTTGGGATCGGCGCCGTAATTGTTATTCACATCCAGGCAGCCAACGCCGGTATAGGAGGCCATGGCCAGCGCCAGCATAGCCGGGGCGTTGGTCACGTCCGTTTCGCATACCACTGGGATCTGGCGCTTGTTCAGTACGCCCATCACCGTGCAGGAGGCGATTTTGTATTCATACTGCAATTCACTCCAGCAGCGCATTGCCAAGGCGTCCAGGCCCATTTCGGCCACCAGCTCTTCCAGGGCCACGCCCAGCTTGCACTGATTGATCATGGCATAGGCAGGCACATCGCAGGTATCGGACAGTTCCTTGATATCCTTTTCCCAGGCCGCCAGCCGGGGATCCCCTTCCTGAATTGCCTCCATCTTGGCAAACACCTGGGTCAGGTCCAGGGTTTCCACGTCCACGCCCCGGGCTTCCAGCGCGCCTTCGTCAAAGCGTACGCTCTTGAACGCCGTGGTTCTGGCGCCGATCACGCCGATGCGCGCATGGCGCATCTTCTTTACGATGCGGCAGGCAGACACAAAGGACATAAGATCCCGATGGAATTCATCGGACAGGGGATGAGCCACGAAGGATTCACCGGAAACAAATTTCACGCCCATCTGCTTGAGCACGGCGCACAGGCCCAGCCGGCCGCAAAATGCATCCCGCCGATTGGCGAAATCCAGCTTATCCAGTTCATCAGGATACGCCTGCAGCAGAATGGGGGTATGTACGTCCTTAATGGCTTCTTTGATGCCGTTTTCATCGCCAAAATTAGGCAGGCAAATAATCAGACCGTCATATTCGCCATCATGAGCCTTCAGAAATTCGGCAAAGATTTTGCCCTCTTCCCGTGTTTCTATGGCGCCGTAACGCGTCATGGCGGGATCCATGCACAAGACGTCTGCGCCGGCACGGGCCACAGCCTCGCACATTTCTTCCCGTGCAGAAGCAATCACACTGCCTGGAAAAAAGCCGCGGTTACCAAACAGTACAGCCAACGTGATCTTTTTCATATTGAACCTCCATATTATATAGCAATCGATTATATCCAATATCATTTTATCATGAAGGTTCCCGAAAGAATAGCACTATCTCACCTAAATTTTCATGGATTGTTGCATAATTTGTCAGGCATTTGGGGGTGGGCAATGGCAAATTCCGCCGTTCTTGGGCGGCTGAAAAGCCCGCTCCATAACGCCCAAAAACGAAAAAAGCCCCGTTTGGAGGCTTTTCGTACAGGGAAGATTCCCTATCAAATTGGTGCGGTCGACGGGACTTGAACCCGTACTCGGTTAAGAACACGCCCCTCAAACGTGCGCGTATGCCAATTCCGCCACGACCGCATGATCGTGCTGTCAAACAGCATGAATAAGTATATATCATTCTTTTTCATTTGTCAACTAGTTTCTGAAATTTTCTATTCTTTTCTTTTGATTACCCTCGTACTTCCTTCGCTGCACCGTTTCGATGGTTTTTGCCGTCTTCGGCAATGCATTGCTGAATTATTTGCATAATTTTAGTTTTTGTTCATTGAAACTTGCGGCCAATCATGGTATCATGAATAGGAGCGGTCAGTGGTTATTTTCTCCTTGATTTTCAAGTTCATGATCGCGGAAAGATGAGGTAAGCCATGTACGATGTGGCGATTATCGGCTGCGGCGTCATCGGGGCTGCAGCGGCATTTGAGCTGAGCAAATACCACCTGAATCTTGCCATCCTGGAAAAGGAAAACGACGTGGCTATGGGCGCATCCCGGGCCAACAGCGCTATTATCCATGCGGGCTATGATCCCAAGCCGGGCACCTTAATGGCACGCCTGAATGTAGAGGGAAACCGGATGGCGGAAGCACTTTGCCGGGATCTTTCTGTGCCTTTCAGCCGTATTGGTTCCTTGGTACTGGCTTTCACGCCGGATGAAATGGATACCGTATGGGAGCTCTACGATCGAGGCATGAAGAATGGCGTACCCGGCCTGGAAGTAATCATGCCTGACAAAATCCGGGAAATGGAGCCCCAGATCAGCGATCAGGTGGTTGGCGCCTTGTGGGCCCCCTCCGCCGGTATTATTAATCCTTGGGATTATACCCTGGCCTTTGCTGAAACTGCCGTGCGCAACGGGGCAGAGGTGATGCTGAATACCCAGGTCATCGGTATTGAAAAAGCTGATGATCATTACATTCTCCATACCAATCAAGGGAATGTTCATGCCCGCTATATCGTCAATGCTGCCGGTGTGGAAAGCGGTGACGTGCATGAGATGGTGGCAGATAAAACATTTTCCATCCTGCCCAATCGGGGGGAATACTTTCTGATGGATAAGTGCGAAATTGAACGGGCCAATCATGTGCTCTTCCAATGCCCCAACAAGAACGGCAAGGGCGTTCTGGTTTCCCCCACCACAGGCGGCAACCTGATCGTTGGCCCCAATGCCGAAGGGGTTTCAGACGCCGGCTGTGTAAACAATACTGCTTCCGGCATGGCCTTCATCCGTGAAAAGGCCCTCAAAACCGTGCCCACCATCAATTTCCGCAATTCCATCCGCAATTTCTCCGGTGTCCGTGCCAATCCCGATCAGGATGAATTCCAGATCGGGATCGCCGCCGAAAACTTTATTGATCTGGCCGGTATCAAATCCCCCGGTCTCTCCTCCGCACCTGCCATTGCCCTTGAATGCGTGAAGCTACTGAAGGATTGCGGTCTTCAGCTTCAGCCCAAAGCCAATCCTATCACCACCCGTAAAAAGATCCGCTTCCGTGCCCTTACCGACGAGCAAAAGCAGCAGGCGATCCAGGAAAATCCCCTGTACGGTCGGGTCATCTGCCGCTGTGAAACCATCACCGAAGGGGAGATTGTGGACGCCATCCACTCTCCCATTCCTCCTTGCAGCGTGGACGGCGTCAAGCGCCGTGCCGGCACCGGTATGGGGCGCTGCCAGGGCGGCTTTTGCGGGCCTCGGGTTGTGGATATTCTGGCCCGGGAGTTAAATGTAAGCCCCATGGATATCCTGCAGGACGGGCATGGAAGCCGCATCCTGCTTTCCGAAACCAAAAAGGAGGCGGATGCGTAATGTATGATCTGATCGTCGTAGGCGGCGGCCCTGCCGGCCTTGCAGCCGCCAACAGCGCCTATCAGAAAGGTCTGCGCAAAATCCTGATTGTGGAGCGTGATAAGGAACTGGGCGGCATTCTGAACCAGTGCATCCATAATGGCTTTGGCCTGCACCGCTTTAAGGAAGAACTGACCGGCCCTGAATATGCCAGCCGCTTCATCGAAATGCTGAAGAATACCAATGTGGAAGTGCTGCTGGACGCCATGGTACTGGATATCAATAAAAATCGTCAGGTACATGTGATCAGTTCGGAAAAGGGCTATCAGGTGCTGGAGGCCAAATCCATCGTGCTGGCTATGGGATGCCGGGAACGCACCCGTGGCGCCATCGCCATCCCTGGCGATCGTCCAGCCGGCGTATTCACTGCCGGCAGCGCCCAGCGTTATCTGAACATGGAAGGATACATGGTGGGCAAGCGCGTGATTATCCTGGGCAGCGGCGATATCGGCCTGATCATGGCCCGGCGTATGACTCTGGAAGGCGCTAAGGTGCTTGCCTGCGTAGAAGTTATGCCTTATTCTGGCGGCCTGATGCGCAATATCGTGCAGTGCCTGGAGGATTGGGATATCCCGCTCTATCTTTCTCACACCATCACCGATATCAAGGCAGAAAACGGCCGTGTATCTCACGTAACCGTATCTAAAGTGGGCACAGACCGCATTCCTATCCCCGGCAGCGAAATGGAATTTGACTGCGATACCGTGCTGCTCTCCGTGGGCCTGATTCCGGAAAATGAGTTGACCCGTAGCGCCGGTATCCAAATGGATCATCGCACCAACGGCGCTGTGGTCTATGAAAACATGGAGACCAGCGTTCCCGGCATCTTCGCCTGCGGCAACGTGGTGCATGTGCACGATTTGGTGGACTATGTATCCGCCGAAAGCGAACGCGCCGGTGCCGCTGCCGCCGAATTTGTTTTGAACGGCTGTGTCCAGACTGATGCCCTGCAACTTGTAAACGGCAACAGCGTGGGGTACACAGTACCTCAGAAAATCCGGAAAGAGCGGATCGAAAAGATCTGCGACGTATTCTTTAGGGTGCGTCAAGTATTCAAAAAAAGTGTTATTGAAATCTCCGACGGGGAAAAGATCATTGCTGCCTATAAACGGGAGCATATGGCCCCCGGCGAAATGGAGCACATCCTGCTGACCCGTGGTCAGCTCGATAAGGCCGTTGGCACCACCCTCACCGTATCTGTAAGGGAGGCAGAATAATCATGAAGGAACTGGTTTGCATCGTATGCCCCAAAGGATGCCGTCTTACCGTAGATGAGGAAAAGGATTTTGCCGTCACTGGCAATGCTTGTCCCCGGGGTGCTGAATACGGCCTCAATGAAATCAAGAATCCCACGCGCGTTCTTACCTCCACCGTAAAGGTGGAGGGTGGCCTCTACCGCCGCTGCCCGGTAAAAAGCAGCGCACCTATCCCCAAGGGCAAGCTGATAGAAGTGATGGCCCTGCTCAATCGTGTGTCCCTGACTGCTCCTGTGTCTCTTGGCCAGGTTGTGCTCTCCCATCCTGCCGGATGCAACGCCGATATCATCGCAACCAAGGAAATGTGAGGATGCGCCATGCCGGATATGAAAGAAACTCTGCGCAGCAAAAAGCTGTTCCTGCTGGATATGGACGGCACCCTGTATCTGGATGATCATGTGTTCGATCACTGCCTTGATTTTCTGGAAGCGGTGAAGCGCCAGGGGGGTAAATATCTGTATATCACCAACAATTCCTCCAAATCGGTGGATAAGTATGTGGAGAAAATGAATCGCATCCACATCCCCGCCGTGAAAGATGAGTTTTTCACCTCCACCGATGCCGCCTGCGTCCATCTGCGTAATAATTATCATGGCAATAAGATTTATGCGCTGGGTACCGCCTCCTTTAAGGAGCAGCTCCGAGGCGCAGGCTTTCCCATCACCGATCGGTTGGAAGACGATATCGATTGCCTGCTGATGGGCTTTGATACAGAACTGACCTTCCAGAAGCTTGAGGATGCATGCATATTGTTGGGCCGCGGCGTGGAATACCTGGCCACCAACCCCGATTGGGTCTGTCCTACTGCCTATGGCTTTGTACCCGATTGCGGCTCCGTGTCCCAGATGCTCTATAACGCCACCAAACGTATGCCCTATTTCATCGGCAAGCCGGAACCTGCCATGGCCCTGCTGGCCATTGAAAAGGCCGGCTGCAGGCCGGAGGATGCCGTCCTCATCGGCGACCGCATTTATACCGATATTGCATGCGGCGTAAATGCGGGCATTACCACTGTGCTGGTTTTCAGCGGCGAAACCACCCGGGAGGATTGGGAGAAAAGCGAAATCAAGTCCACCTACACCTGTCAGGATATCGCTGAAATCTACCGCATGATCCGCTAACAGAAAGGATGGAAGCAATGGATACCCAGCATCTCGAATCTCCAAAGCCCAAGATGATCGCACATCGGGGCGCAAGCGCCCTGGAAATGGAAAATACAGCCTCCGCCTTCGTCGCAGCAGGCAACAGATCCTATTTTGGTATCGAATCGGATGTACACCGTACTGCGGATGGAAAATTTGTGATCATCCATGATGATAATACACAGCGGGTTGCTTTGGATCATCTGTGCATTGAAGAATCCACCTTCGATACCCTGCGCGCTATTCAGCTTTGCGACAAGGACGGCAAGCGGGGCCGCAAGGATCTGATAATTCCCACCCTCCAGGAATACATTCAGATTTGCAAAAAGTACAATAAAGTCAGCATCCTGGAATTGAAGAATCATTTCGAGCCCAATGATCTGGATGCTATTATCAAGATCATCACCGAAGAAGGCTGGCTGGATAACACCATTTTCATTTCTTTCGATCTTCCTAATCTGGTTTGTATGCGGGAAAAGCTGCCGCAGCAAAAGCTGCAGTTTCTGATCGTGGATTATCCGGATTGGCTGATGGACACCTTGCTGAAATATCAACTGGACCTGGATATCCATTATCGCTCCCTTACCGAAGAACGGGTTCAGCAACTGCATCAGGCCGGGATTGAGATCGGCGTCTGGACGGTGGAGGATCTTGATGACGCCAGACGTCTTTTCCAATGGGGCGTTGATTATATCACCAGCAACAGCATAGAATAACGTCAAAAACCGCTTTCAATGGGAATCCATTCCCCTCTTGAAAGCGGTTTTTCTTATTTTACCGGTCCTTCCAGCAGCCGGACAGTTTTTCTGTCCGCATCCATTTCACACAAAGCGCCCATTGGCAGCGTCAGCTTCGGGCTGCAGTGCCCGGCCCGTATCCCCCGCAGCACCGGTTTATCCTTGGGAAAACCAATCTCATCCAGGATTTCTTCCAGCGTTAGCCCGAAATCGGGATATTCCACCGGACAATCCGTAAATTCGCCCAGTAAAATGCCTGCGCATTTTTCGAACGCACCGGCATATTTCAGATTCACCAGCGTTTCATCCACCCTGTAGGTGCGTTCCCCAATATCTTCTATGAAAAGAATTTTTCCTTCAAAATCCGGCGCCCATGGGGTTCCCAGACTATGAGCAAGCACGGTAAGATTCCCACCGGTCAGTCGCCCCCGTGCAATGCCGCCCTGTAGCGTCTGCCGCGGATAGCCAGCCGGATTCATGATCTCATACCCATCTGTTGCGGTCAGTGCCTGCATCAGGGACTGAAAGGATACAGCCACCCGATCATCCTCAATGCTGATATCTCCATTGGGGCCGTGGAAGGTGACCAGATGCCCATAACGATTCAGAGCGCTATGCAAAGCCGTCACATCACTGTAACCCAGAAACAATTTTGGATGATTCCGAATCACATCATAGTTCAGTAGCGGCACGATCCTTGCCGCTCCATATCCGCCGCGGATGCAGAAAATGGCGTCCACTTCGTCATCCGCAAAGAACCGGTTGATATCCGCAGCCCGCACGCCATCCGTACCCGCCAGATATCCATGCCGTGCGCCGCAGCTTTCCCCCACTTTCACCCGATACCCCTGCTCCTCCCAAAAAGCCTTGGTTCGTGGCAGAATGATATCATTATTCCGGGCGCCGGAGGGGGCAATCAGGGCAATTGTCATGTCCTTTTCCAATGCACGGGGCTTATTCATCAGGCTTCCTCCATTTCGGCGTCAATGGCAGCAAATTTCCCATCCCTGAAATAGATTCTGGGCACCCGACGGCCAATCAAGCC